>JBIOYN010000214.1:0-22868 GCA_044870155.1 Acidimicrobiia bacterium
CCTCGCCGGGCTCGACCGGCTTCCCGCCGGCTATGACGCGCCCCTCGTTGATCTCGCCCAGGGTGGGGTGCTGGCGGATGCTCCCCAGCGTGCCGAAGGGGCGCGTGCCCTGGCGCCACACCGTGCCGTAGGGCGTCTCCGACATGGCGTAGCCGCTGGTGAGGCGCAGGCCGAAGCGGCGCTCGATCTCCAGGTGGCGCTCCTCGGGTGGTGCCGGACCCGAGTAGCACAGGCGCAGCGGGGTGTCGGCGTCGTCGTCGCGCTCGGGCTGGCGCATGAGCATCTCCAGCATGGCGCCGATGGCGTTGAACTCGGTGGCGCCCGAGCGGCGGGCGGAGTCGAGGAAGGTGGAGGGCGAGAAGCGGGGGAGGAGCACCAGGCCGGCCCGGGCGGCCACCGACCCCAGCACGGAGTAGGCGGGGGCGTTGATGTGGAAGAGGGGGAGCGAGGTCATGAGCCGGTCGTCGGCGGTGAGCTCCAGCCACCAGGGGAACCCCTCGCCGGCCATGACGTAGGCGAGGTGCGTCTGGGTCACGAGCTTGGAGCGCCCGGTGGTGCCCGACGTGGGAATGAGGACCGCCGGGTCCTCGGGCTCGACGTCCGCCGGCGGCGGGGCGCCGGCGTCACCGGCGAGGAGCGTCTCGACGTTGTCGTCGTCCACCACCAGCGTGGGCTCGGTCTGGCGGACCAGGCCGTCGAGCTCGGCCTCGGCGCTGGCGGGGTTGGCGGCCACCATGATGGCCCCGAGATGCATGAGCGCCAACCACGTGAAGAGGTACTCCGGGGTGTTCCGCAGCGTGACGAGCACCAGGTCGCCCTGGCGCACACCCTGGGCGGCCAATGCCCCGGCGCCGGCGCCGATGGCGGCGTGGGCCGCCTCGTAGGTGAAGGGGCGGTCCTCGAAGAGCAGCCAGGTCTTGTCCGGCACGGCCTCCACCGCCGCCTGGAAGAACCTGGGGATCGTCCGCTTCATCATCGTGGCCGGCGAGCCTAATCTTGGCGCCCATGGGGGGACGCCGGTTCGGTTTGCTCGCCGTCTCGCTGGGCGTGGCGGCCATGTCGGTCCTGCAGTGGCCCGCGGTCGCCGTCGGGACGGCGCAGCCCGTGCGGGGTGAGTGCGGCTACGGCCCGTGCGGCCGCAATGGGTTCACGGCCTTCAACCTCAAGTACTTCCCCGAGCGCCAGAAGACGGTGGGGTGGCGGGACGTCGTCGACTTCTACAACGCCGACCCCATGTCCGCCGCCGACGGCGGCCACTCCGTGACCCACCTCAACGAGCACGGCCCGCCCCGCTTCGACACCGGGATCGTGCCCTTCGGCCACGGCGCCAAAGTGGCCGGGCTCGAGTACCTGACCCCCCAGAAATACCTCTTCTACTGCCGGGTCCATCCCTCCATGAGGGGGAAGTTCTGGGTCATCGGCGGCAGCATCGACGTGCTCCCCATCGCCCCCTAGGGAGGGCGGTCCAACTCGCCTCGTCCGGGGAGGAGGACGTCCCCCGGAAGGCCGCGCTCGACCCGGTAGCCCCGCTCTGGACCGAACGTCGTGCAGCCCGTCCCCACGATGGCGACCCGGTCCCGGAGCGAAGGGACTCAGCGCAGGTCGATGCGGCGCTGCTCGGCGCCGGGCTCCCCGTAGCGGACCGTGGCGTGGGACCCTGCCGGCAGGGCGGCCCGCCACAGCACCGGCTCGATCACCGCGAAGAGATGGTCGGCGTCGGGGCCGTACATGAACAGCGTGGCGTCGTCGGGGCCGAGCTCGTTGCCGTCGAACTCACCCACTCCCGCACGCTCGATGGCCTCGATGAGGGCGTCCTCCAGGTCGTCCAGCCCGATGCCGTAGTGCAGGGGTCCGGCGATGTGGACGAGCACGGCCTGGTCGGGCGTCGGAACGCCGTCCCCGACCCGCGGGCGGATACGCCGGAACAGGGGCACGGACCCATCATGCCGGGACCCGGCGCCGCTGTCCCCCGGCCGGGCGTCGATCCGACCCAAACGCGCCCGTTCCGGCGGTCAGCTGGTCCTGAGCAACTCCGCGCCGGTGTCGATGCGCTGGAGCACGGGCAGCACCCGGCGGGCGAAGCAGTCCAGGTTGTCCCGGGCCATGTCCAGGGGCATACCGCCGTAGCTGAAGACGCCGATCACGCCGGCGGCGTCGAGGCGGCGCACGTTCCCGGCCAGCTGCCCGGCCACCCGCTCGGGGGTGCCCCACACCTGGAGGTCGGCGAGGAAGCGGCCGAACCGGTCGGCCCCGTACCTGGCGATGCGCTCGGCCAGCTTGCCGTAGTACTCGTAGCCGGGGATGTCGGCCAGGCCGGCGTTGGCGAACTCGTAGTGCTCGAGGACGGAGGCGGCGTAGCCGTTGATGTAGCGCTCGTACATCTCGTCGGCGGCGTCCTGGCTGTCGTGCACCGCCACCCAGCTGACCAGGAGCGGCTTGGGCGGCTCGACGCCGTGCATCTCCCGGTACAGGTCCCGGTAGGAGGCCACCTCGGCTTCGGTCGTGTCCCACGGCTTCTGGGCGATGACCATGATCCCCACGCCCAGGCGGGCCATGATCTCGGCCGATTCGGGGGAGACGGCCGAGGCGTACACCCGGCCCCGGAAGGAGGCGAAGGGGGCGGGCCGCAGCTCGACGGGCGGCTGCTGGTACAACTCGCCGTCGTAGGCCATGGCGCCCGTCTCCAAGCCGGTGAGGATGGCCTCGGCGTACTCGCGGAAGCGCCGCCGGGACTCGCTCATTTCCTGGCGGAACCCGGTGAACTCCACCCGGCCCAGACCCCGGCCCAGCCCGAGGAGGACCCGGCCGCCCGAGAGGTGGTCGAGGACGGTGATCTCCTCCGCCACCCGCACCGGGTGGTGCCAGGGGAGGACCACCACCATGGAGCCGAGGAGGACCCGCTGTGTGCGGGCCGCCACCCAGGAGAGGAACTGGGTGACGCTCGGGCACATGTGGTAGTCGGTGAAGTGGTGCTCCGCCGACCACACGGAGTCGAAGCCGAGGCCCTCGGCCGAATCGGCCATCTCCAGGGCGTGGCGGTACACCTCGGCGTCGGAGTGCTCCCGGCCCAGGTTCTGGATGAAGGACCCCATTCCCACGTGCATGCGCCGATCTTGCCATCTCTCGTCAGTTGCATGACTAAACTCACGTAAGTAGTGTCGGCGATCGAACCGCTGAGCCGGAGGGTGCCGTCATGCGCTTCGCCGATACGCCCACCATCGAGGTCGAGGTCCACGTGGAGGCGCCGCCCGAGGCGGTCTGGCCGGTGGTGGCCGACATCGCCGTGCCGGTGCGCTTCTCCGGCGAGCTGCAGGAGACGGCGTGGCTGGACGGGGCCGCCGGCGCCGCCCCGGGGGCCCGATTCAAGGGCCGGAACCTCCACCCCGCCCGGGGGGAGTGGGAGACCACCTCCACGGTGGTGGAGTGCGAGCCCGGGCGGGTGTTCGCCTGGGCCGTGGGCGATCCCGACCTGCCGTCGGCCCTGTGGCGCTTCGAGCTGGAGCCGACCGGCACCGGCACCCGGCTCCGCCAGTGGGCCCAGATGGGCCCGGGGCCGTCGGGGCTCACCATGGCCATCGAGCAGTGGCCCGACAAGGAAGAGGCCATCATCGAGCGGCGCCTGGGGGAGTGGCGCCAGAACATGGTGGCCACGGTGGAGGGCATCAAGGGCGTGGCGGAGGGCGCGCACCCCTGACCCGGTGATGCGCACCGCCGTCATGCTCTCGGCCGAGACGGGCCCCTGGCCCCAGCTCGTCGACTACGTCGTCGAGGCCGAGCATCTGGGCGTCGACGTGTGCTGGGTGGCCGAGGCCTGGGGCTGCGACGCCGTCGCCCCCCTCGGCTACTTGGCCGCCCGCACCGAGCGCATCCTCCTGGGATCGGGCATCCTCCAGGTGGGGGCCCGGAGCGAAGCCCTCACGGCCATGACCGCCCTCACCCTGGCCCGCCTGTCGGAGGGCCGCTTCCTCCTCGGCCTGGGTGTCTCGGGGCCCCAGGTCATGGAGGGATTGCACGGGACGCCCTTCGCCCATCCGCTGGGCCGGATGCGGGAGACCATCGAGGTCATCCGCCGGGCCTGTGCCGGCGAGAAGCTGACCTACCAGGGAGAACACATCCGCCTGCCGCTGCCCGGCGGCGACGGCAAGGCCCTGCGCATCACCCAACCGCCCAACCCCGGCATCCCGGTCTACGTTGCCGCCCTGTCGCCCGGGATGCTGGCGTTGGCGGGCGAGGTGGCCGACGGGTGGCTGGGCACCGCCTTCGTGCCCGAGGGGGCCGGCGCCTACCTGGAACCGCTGGCCGCCGGCGCCGCCCGGGCCGGGCGCACGCTGGCCGACCTCGACGTGTGCCAGGGGGCCGAGGTGGCCTTCGGCGACGACGTGGAGGCGATGGCGGCGGGCCGCAAGGCGGGGTTGGCCTTCACGCTGGGCGGCATGGGCTCGGCCACCGCCAACTTCTACAACGACGCCTACGCCCGGCAGGGATTCGCGGGCGTGGCCGCCGAGGTGCGCACGCTGTGGCTGGACGGCCGCCGGGACGCGGCCGCCGATCTCATCCCCGACGAGATGGTGCTGGCCACCACCCTGATCGGCACCGAGGCCATGGTCGCCGACCGGCTCCGGGCCTGGCGCAAGGCCGGGGTGACCACGGCCCGTCTCTACCCGGCAGGGGACACGCTCACCGAGCGCCTGGCCACCCTGGGCCGGGCCCTCGACCTCGTCCGCCAGATCAACCAGGAGGCGTGAGGCCCGACCCTCAGTCGCCGCCGGCGGGGCCGGCCGCGGCGTACCGGTTGAGCCAGGCGGCCACGTCGGCCACCCGGAGCTCGAAGCCGTCGGCCGGGAGGTTGGCCACCACGTCGTGGGTGAAGGCGCCGGCCAGCTCGTCGGCCCACTCCATCCCCACGGCGTCGGCCATGACCGCCCGGGCCAGGAGGTGGGCTCCGGTGTCGGCCGTCCCCCAGGAGAAGTCCCGGGAACCCTCGGGCCCGCAGGCGCCGGGCCGCAGCGGGGACATGACCGTCCCCCGCAGCACCGCCGCGCAGTTCCGGCCGTCGCCGTCCCGCCATCCGAAGTAGGTCCGGCCCGCCGTCCCCGTCATGGTCAGGATCTCGTTGCGCCAGTCGGCGAAGCCCAGGCCGGGGGCCAGATCGGCCAGGGAGGGGAGGCTGGCCCGGGCCCGCTCGACGATGACGCCGGGGGAGCAGTACTCGCCCAGCACGGACACCCGCACGCCCCCCGGGCCCCGGTCGGCCAGGGCCGCCTCGGTGAGCAGGGCGAGGGCGTCACGCCGGCGCTGGTCCCAGCCCAGGTCGTCGGCCACCAGCAGCACGGAGGCGCTCTCGGCCAGGAAGGGTGAGACGGCGGTCACGGCGTCGACCCGGGCCACCAGCGCCGGACCGTGGGCGCCGGCGAAGGCGAGGGCGCCGGGCAGCTGGACGTAGCAGTGGACGGAACCGGGGCCCAGCCGGTTGCCGTCGGGGGTCCAGTCGTCCAGCGCCAGGGTTTCGAACCCCTCGGTCTGGAGGGCGTGGGCCACCGGACCGGTCCGGTCATGTGCTCCTGTCACCAGCGCCGTGCTCATTCAGAGACCTCCTGGCTGGGAATGGCAGCTGCACCCGCCCTCCCCGCTATCCAATCCCGGCCATGTTCCCGGGACGGGACGGGGACATGACGGCATCGCCACGGCAATCTGACTTCTGACTGTCCGCCCTAGCTTCGCCCGAGCGCGACGTCGCGCCGGGTCCCTACCTACCCCGTCGGACGGCCGGCCCAACTGTCAGGGCGATCCAGGGTGGGGGCCAGCGCTGTACATATCAAGCGCTCGGGTAGTATTCTTAGCAGCATGAACCTCGCCGCCTTGGGCCTCCACGGAGCGGGGAGCCTCCAGTCGACGCTGTCCTCCTCGAGCGTCGTCGAACAGGCCGAGCCCGTCCGGCCCCACCACCCGATCACCTGTCACAGCGAGCTCCGTCTGGAAGAGGACGGCACCTTCGGCTGCGAGCACACCTCGGTCCCGCCCGGAGACGTCCGCACCCAGCTCTGCCTCGACCACACGGTCGCGCTGCTCCTCATCGAGCTGGTCCAGACGCTCTGAGCCGCCGGGATCACCGGCGCCGGAGTTGGGTACGCCCTGTCCGTGGAACGCGTCCCCGCGACACCTGGAAAGGGCTGGTCTGATGAGCTTCATCGCCACCGCACCGCGTCTGTCCTCGCCGTCCGGGATCCGGCTGCCCGGGTTCTTCGCCCCGGCCGTGACCGCCGGCGGCGAGGGACCCGTGAGCCTCCAGAACCTGGTGGGGGGGACGTGGGGACCGGCCCAGAGCGGCGCCACCTTCGAGGTGGCCTCGCCCGTCGACGGCACGGTCATCGCCCGGGCGCCCCGGAGCGGACCCGAGGACGTCGACGCCGCCGTGGCCGCCGCCGTGGCCGCCCGCCAGAGCTTCGGGTGCCTGCCCGCCGCCGAGCGCCTGCGGATCTGCGAGGACGCCGCCCGGGTGATGGAGGGCCGGCTGGAGCACTTCATCGACGCCATCGTCAACGACCTGGGGAAGACGCCCGACCAGGCGGAGTCGGAGGCCAGGGCGACCCGGGAACGGCTCGAGCTGGCCCGGGAGGAGGTCCGCAAGATCTTCGGGGAGTACCTCCCCGGTGACTGGATCGGCGACACCGTGGGCAAGTCGGGCATCGTCCTGCGGGAGCCGGTGGGGACGGTGGCCGCCATCGGGCCCTTCAACTACCCGCTGTTCCTGGCCGCCTCCAAGATCATCCCCGCCATCGCCGCCGGCAACACGGTGGTGGCCAAGGCGCCCTCCGACGACCCCGTGGCCCTGGTCATGTTCGCCCGGGTCCTGGAGGAGGCCGGGCTGCCCGCCGGCGTCCTCAACGTCCTCACCGGACCGGGGGGCGAGATGGGCGACCGGCTCGCCGGCCACGACGGCATCTCCATGATCTCGTTCACGGGCTCGACGGCCGTGGGGCGGCGCATCGCCGAGCTGGCCAGCCCCAAGCCGCTGCATCTGGAGCTGGGCGGCAATGCCGCCGCCATCGTGCTGGCCGACGCCGATCTCGGCCTGGCGGTGGAGAAGTCGGTGCTGGGGGCGTTCAAGAACGCCGGCCAGCGTTGCGACGCCATCAGCCGGGTCCTGGTGGAGACGCCGCTCTATGACGACTACCTGGCGGCGGCGGTGGCCGAAGCCGGGGGCTGGACGTGCGGCGACCCCCGGGCCGAGGGTGTCAAGGTGGGTCCCCTGGTGACCGCCAAGGCCGCCGCCCGGGTCCGTGACCTGGTGGACCAAGCGGTGGACCAGGGCGCCAAGGTGCTGGCCGGCGGGGGCGTGAGCGGCCCGTATCACGAGCCCACCGTGCTGGCCGACGTCCCCCTCGAGGCCGAGATCCTCTGGGAGGAGACGTTCGGGCCCGTGCTGGCGGTGACCCCGGTAGCCGACCTCGACGCCTCCCTCGACATCGCCAACCGCTCCCGCTACGGCCTCGACTCGGCCGTGTTCACCGCCAACCTCGACCAGGCGTGGCGGGCGGCCCGGGCGCTGCAGTGCGGCATGGTCCACGTCAACGACGCTCCCGCCCACGGGGTCGGGCACTTCCCCTTCGGTGGCCGCAAGCCCGACTCCGGCATCGGCCGGGAGGGGCTGGGCTACTCCATCGACGAGTGCACCCAGATCAAGACGGTGGTGCTCCCGGCCTAGGTCCACGATCATGTCCGGATGAACGCAGGCATGTCCGGATGAACGCAGGCATGTCCGGATGAAGACAGGCAGGTCCCGGTGAAGATCGGCACCCTGCTCCGCCTCGGGCAGCCCGACCTGGTGTCCCGGGGCCGGAGTCTCGACGACCTCTATGCCGGGCGGGGGCGGGACGCCGGCGCCGTGGTGCGCCCGTCCTACGACGAGGTCGCCGGCCAGGCCCAGGCCCTGGAGGCGGCCGGCTTCAACGCCGTCTACACCATCGAGGCGAGCCACGACGTGTTCCTCCCCCTGGTGCTGGCCGCCGCCGCCACCGGCCTCGAGGTCATGACCAATGTGGCCGTCGCCTTCCCCCGCAGCCCGCTGCACCTGGCCCACGCCGCCTACGACCTCCAGCTCGTGTCCCGGGGACGGTTCCTGCTCGGCCTCGGCACCCAGGTGCGCCCGGTGATCGAAGGGCGCTACGGCGCCACCTGGTCCCGGCCCGTGGACCGCATGCGGGAGACGGTCCTGGCCGTGAAAGCCATCTTCGCCGCCTGGCAGCACGGTGCGTCCCTCGACTTCACGGGCGAGTTCACCACCCACCGGTTCATGAACCCGGCCTTCAATCCCGGGCCCAACCCCTACGGCCTGCCGCCCGTCCTGGTGGGGGCGCTCGGGCCCCGGATGACGGCCATGGCCGCCGAGGTGGCCGACGGCATCCTCGTCCATCCCTTCTCCAGCGAGCGGTTCGTGGCTGAGCGGATGATGCCGGCGGTGGCCGACGGCCTGGCCCGGGCGGGTCGCGACCGGCGGGAGTTCACCATGGTCGCCAACGTGATCGTGATCACGGGCCGGGACGAGGCCGAGATGGTGGCGGCCGAGGACGGGGTCCGGGCGCTGGTGGCCTACTACGGCTCGACGCCCACCTACCGGCCGCTCATGGAGCTGGAGGGGCTCGACGCCCTCCACGCCGACCTGCACCGCCTGTCGGAGGAGGGCCGCCTGGAGGAGATGGCCGGGCTGGTGGACGACGACGTGCTCGGCCAGTTCGCCGTGCGGGCCGAACCCGCCCAGGTGGCCAAAGCGGTCCTCGCCCGCTGCAGCGGAGTCGCCGATCGAATCAACCTCCACCTGCCCTATCCCGCCGGCACCGACCTGCTGGCCGACGTCCTGTCCGGCTTCCGCCGGGGGTGAGGGGTCAGACCCCTAGTCCTCGATGGTGAGCACCCGGTCGAGCCTGGTGATGCTGAACACCTTGCGGACGTTGGGCCGGGGCGAGCGGATGATGAGATCGCCGCCGCCGTGGCGCAGCCGCTTGAGGGCCCGGACGATCATGCTCAGGGCCGTCGAGTCGATGAACTCCGTGGCGCCGAGGTCGAGCACCAGGCATTTGGTGTCGGGGATGAGCTCGCTCAGCTGGTCCCACAGCTGTGGGGCGCTGGCGATGTC
Organism: Acidimicrobiia bacterium; assembly: GCA_044870155.1. Classification (GTDB taxonomy): domain Bacteria; phylum Actinomycetota; class Acidimicrobiia; order IMCC26256; family BP-133; genus CAWBJP01. The sequence continues at coordinate 9,134 of JBIOYN010000214.1, forward strand.
GATCGCGCCATGGACGGCGACGATCACCGCATCGTCCGCCCTCACCACCTGGGCGCGAAAGGATTCGAGGTCGCTGTCGACCGGCAGAGACTACCGAGCCGGCACCTCGTCCCTGGCTGCCGGCTCCGTCTCCGCCAGGGAGAGCTCGAGCAGGGCGGCATCCACCAGGGCGAGCACCGCTTCCCGGCCGGGAAGGTCGAGCAGCTCGCCGTGGGCCTGCATCAGGTGGTCCATGACGCCGTTGCCGGGCTGGTGCCACGTGGCGAAGAGGTTGTTCATGCCTCAAGCATCGCCGAACGCCCACCTCCCTGCAAGAGGCAAAACTGGTATTGAACCTTACACTTACCTTCGTGGCTAGTCGTCGATGATGCCGAGCTGGCGCATGATCGACAGACCGTCGAAGTACTCCCGCTCCCGGATGATCTGACCGTCCTGCGCCTCGACCACGTTGCACACCAGGACCTCGACCGTCCGCCCCGTGGCCGGGATGCCGTCGAGCTCGTCCTGGTGCGAGCCGCGGGCCGTGAGCTCGAGGATGGCCACGTTGGGGCCGGCGGCGAAGTGGTGGCGGATCTCGAAGGTCAGGTCGGGGAAGGCGCGGGTGTAGGTCTGGGCCACGGCCACTCCCGCCTCGGCGCCCTTCTGTTCCAGCCCGTCTGCGCTCAGATAGACGTAGTCGGCGTGATACAGGTCCCGCAGACGGTCGAACTGGCGGGCCTGCACCGCCTCCAGCATCTCCAGCTGCAGCGCCTGGGCGTCGTTCATGGCGTTCCTCCTCCTCCTCCTCCTCCTCGTCTCGCGCCCAGCTAATGCTCCCGGCTCGCCGGCGGGAATAGCCCGTCCGCGTCATTCCGGGGGCGCAGACGGGGACAACCGCCCCCGAGTCTGCGGCTCGCAGCTACTCCCGGGGCTTGGTGGGCCAGATCTCCCGGGCGGCGCTGCTGAACCCCAGGGCGTAGACGACGAAGCCGAGCACGGCCACGCTGAGCAAGCCCAGAACGGGTACCACCACGCCGAGGACGGTGAAGATGAGCGCCGCCGTGCGCCACCGGCGCTGCAGGGTGATGGTGAGGAACCCGGTGACGATCTGTCCGATGGCGACGATGGCGCTCATGATCGCCCGGTTTCGGATCAGCGCCGTGCTCGGGATGGTCACCGTCCGGTCGTTCTTCTCGCTGCGCCGGACCTGCTGGGCCAGGGTCACGGCCTCTTCGCAATTGAGGTTCTTGACCTGGCGCCCGCCGGTGTCGACGTCGTTGAAGTCCTCCTCGTCGGCGTTGGCGTCTTCGACCACGGCCCGGGCCAGGGAGCACCGCACGCCGCCCGGGTTGACCAGGGCGGGGAAGGCGAGCAGCAGCGACATCACTCCGAGGCCGATCAGCACGACGCAGCCCGCCCGGATGACGGGGGGAACGGCCGGCCTGGTCGGGGCGTCGCCCGGGGTCGTGTCCTTACTCATGCCGCAGAGACAATAAGCCACCCAGCAAAAAATTCTCCGGACCCCTGTCGATTCCGGGTCGGCGCGTTCGTAGATGGGTTGCGAAGGCCGACAGGGTGTCGGTCCGAAGAGAGGAGATTCCGATGACCCAGTACCTGCTGTCCGTGTACATCGATGAGAACCAGGAGCCGCCGGCGCCCGAGGCCATTGAGCAGCTCTACAAGGACGTCGATGTCGTCAACCAGGAGATGAGGGACGCCGGGGCGTGGGTGTTCGGCGGCGGTCTCCACCCCACCAGCGCCGCCACGGTGGTCAAGGTCGACGGTCCCGACGTGGTCACCACCGACGGTCCCTTCGCCGAGACCAAGGAGCAGCTGGGCGGCTTCTGGATCATCGAGGCTACCGACCTCGACGCCGCCCTGGCCTGGGCCCGCAAGGCCACTGTGGCCTGCCAGGGCCCGGTCGAGGTCCGTCCCTTCCAGGACGACGCCGGCTGACCGGCCCGGCCGTCGGCGGGTCCCCCATGGCCGAGTTCGACCCCACGCGGATCGGCGAGATCTTCCGGCAGGAGTCCGGCCGGACCGTCGCCACCCTGGTCCGCCTCTTCGGTGACATCGACATCGCCGAAGAGGCGGTCCAGGAGGCGTTCGCCGTGGCCGTCGAGCGCTGGCCGTCCACCGGACTGCCCCCCAACCCCGGGGCCTGGATCACCACCACGGCCCGGAACAAGGCCATCGACCGGATGCGGCGGGAGGGCACCCGCCATGACCGACATGTCCAGGCCGCCCGGGAGCGGGCGGACGAGGACGACCTCCCCAGCGAGGCAGGACCCGTGACCGACGACCGTCTGCGACTGATCTTCACCTGCTGCCACCCGGCCCTGGCGCCCAGCGCCCAGATCGCGCTGACGCTCCGGCTCCTGGGCGGGCTGCAGACGCCCGAGATCGCCCACGCCTTCCTCGTCCCCGAGCCCACCATGGCCCAGCGCCTGGTGCGGGCCAAGCACAAGATCAAGGCGGCCAACATCCCCTACCGGGTGCCCGGCGACGCCGAGCTGCCCGACCGCCTCCGCCCCGTCCTCGCCGTCGTGTACCTGATCTTCAACGAGGGCTACACGGCCTCGAGCGGCGACGAGCTGATCCGGGAGGACCTGTGCGCCGAGGCCATCCGCCTGGCCCGCCTCCTGGCCGAGCTCATGCCCGACGAGCCCGAGGTCAAGGGCCTGCTCGCCCTCCTGGTGCTGACCGAGTCCCGCCGGGCCGCCCGGGTGGGCGCCGGCGGCGACCTCGTCCTCCTCGGCGACCAGGACCGCAGCCTGTGGGACCGCGGCCTCATCGAGGAGGGCCAGGCTCTGGTGCGGGCCTGCCTGCGCCGCAACCACCCGGGGCCGTACCAGATCCAGGCCGCCATCAACGCCGTCCACAGCGACGCCGCCACCGCCGAAGCCACCGACTGGCGCCAGATCCTCGCTCTTTACGACCAGCTCCTGCTGTACGCGCCCACGCCCGTGGTGGTCCTCAACCGGGCGGTGGCGCTGGCCGAAGTGGAGGGGCCGGCGGCGGGCCTGGCCGCCATCGAGGATCTCGATCTCGGGAACTACCACCTCTTCCACTCCACCCGGGCCGACCTCCTGGCCCGCCTCAACCGGGGCGCCGACGCCGCCGAGGCCTACGACGCCGCCCTGTCCCTGGCCACCAACGCCGCCGAGCGGGACTTCCTGGCCGGCCGGCTCGAGGCCCTCCGCCGCTGAAGCGAGAATGACCGGAGTGACGCCCGAAAAGGCCCGGATCCAGAGCGCGTCGTTCCACGAGGCCCGGCGGCTCGGTCACCACTGGGTGGGACCGGAGCACGGTCTGCTGGCCATACTGCGTGGCAATCCCGAGGACGTGGCTCGCCGGGTCCTCGAGGAGGCGGGGCTGACGGCCCCCATGGTGGAGAGCCACCTCGAAGGCATGAACCGGGGGCCGAAGAAGGGCGAACGGACAAGTGGCGCGGTGACGAACCCCGCCTGGCACCACGCCTATGGGCGGGCGGAAGGCCTGGCCCTCGGACTTGGAGACGGGGTGCTCCAGCCCCTCCACCTCCTGCTGGCGCTGCTCTGGGACCGGTGGCACTGGCAGTTCCCCGAGCAGCAGGGCGTCTCACGGGAGGCCGTCGTCGAGGCCCTCCGGAGCGCCGGCGTGACGTTGCCGTCTGCCCCCATGCCCCAGCTCGAGCTGCCGATCGAGATCGACTCTGGAGCGGAAACGAATTCGTGCCATTTCTGCGGCGGGGTCATCTGGGAGGGGCGCCGGTTCGCCGTCCCCGCCAAGGACCGGACCTGGGTTGCGTTCTTCTGCTCCTCGCCGTGTGCGCTGGGTTTCGCTGTGTGTGCGCTGGTGCGCGGCGGGCGTGCTCGGGACCTCGGGCTGCCCTCACCGGCGGCAGACTTCGGCGAGGAGGGTGGCTGGATGGAGCGACTGCAGCAGGACGGCGTCATCTCGCCGGACCACACCGCTTGAGCGCAAGGGTTCCGGGTGTGCGGATTGGCCTTTAGGTGGAAATCGGCATGCCCAGAAACCCAGCGTCGGGAACCGCTACGGCAGGCGGTGGACGGAGACGGCGTAGTCGCCCCCGGCGAACGGGTGGCGGTCCCAGGTGGCGAAGCGTTCGGTGAGCTCGAGGCCGGCGGCGGCGCAGTGGGCGTCGTAGGCGGCGAGCGTGTAGCCGTGGGTGAGCTGGAAGCCGGCGACGAGCCGGCCGCCCGGGGCGAGCTGGCGGGCGCAGCCGCCCACCAGGGCGGCCTGGGTGCCGGGAGGGGTGAAGAGGGGGACGTTGCCGGCCATGACCACCACGTCGAAGGGCCGGCCGAGGTCCACCTCGGCCATCCCCGCCTCGACCCAGGTGAGGTCGGGGGCGAGGCGGCGGGCGGTGGCGATCATGGATGGGTCGGGGTCGACCCCCACCACGTCGATGCCCCGGCGGGCGAGCTCGATGGCCACCCGGCCCGTGCCGCAGCCGGCGTCGACCACCGAGCCGGGCCCGAGGGCCATCACGAAGTCGGCTTCGCCGTGGATGTCCATCCCCGTGGCCGCCAGGGCGTCGAATCGCCCCTGGTAGCGGTCCCCGTCGAACTCGCCTTCCCAGATCCCCGACTCGCCGACCATGGGCAACCAACCTAGAGGGCAGGCCGCCTACCGGGGGCAGAGGGCTTCGGCGGTGGCGATCTGGGTCTCGATGCGCTCGGGCCAGTCGGGCTCGAGGCGGTGGAAGGGCGTGCGGGCACGGCGGAGCACGGCGCACGCGAACGTCCATGCCAGGCCCGGCGGGGTCGCACCGTAGCCGTCACGGAGTCCCTCCAGAGCGGCGCGGACGGAGTCCAGGTCCGCCCGCCGGCCGCCGTAGAGGCTGGCGGCGTAGCTGGCCAGGTCGAGGGCGGCGGGGGCGGCGCACCGGCGGTCGACGTCCACCACGGCCAAGCCGTGGGGGGTGTCGAGGAGCCGCTCGGCCCGGAAGTTCCCGTGGGCGGCGACCAGGGGCAGCCCGCCCGGCATCGTCGCCTCCAGGTCGGCCAGCAGCCGGGTCACCCGCGGGCCGAAATGGGGGAGGAGGCGGGTGGCCACCGAGGCGGAGGCGGCCGCCGCCGCCAGCAGGGACACGGGGGCGAAGGCGGGTAGGGCGTCGTCGGCGCCGGTGTGCAGCCCGGCCAGCAGGGCGCCGGCGCGGGGCGCGGCGGCCACCGGGTCGTAGACGGAGACGCCCGGGAGCCGCTCCTGCACCGTGGCCCGCAGCTCGGGGAGGAGGGCGAGGAAGCTCGGCGTCAGCACGGGTCCTCCCACCCCCAGCTGCCCCAGGGCGGCGCCCGCCATCCGGTACCGGGTCTCGTCGGCGTAGAGCTTGAGGACGTAGTGGTCGAGGCCGACCACCGCCCGGCGCCGGGGGGTGTAGCCGAGGATGGTGAGCTCGCCCGCGCCCACCTCCAGGCCCACCGCCTCCAGCCGGGAGAGGAGCGCGTCCGCCGGCTCGGCCAGCGCCGGCAGGGCCGGGTCAACGGGCAGCCAGGAGATGAGCGCCCCCAGCTCGGGGTCGTGGAGCAGCGTATGGCGGGCCGGCGAGCGGCCCTCGGCCCGCCGGGCCAGGGCCTGGTGCTCGAGCCGGCGGGCCCCGGCGAAGCGGGTGGAGGCGGCGGTGACGGCCACGGCCTCGGTCTGGATGCCGTCGGCGGCCACGTCGTAGGAGACGACGAGGCGGGCGCCGGGCCGGTACCGCAGGCCGGCCACGGTCACCTTGGGTTCGGCCCAACCCGGCGGGAGGCAGCGGGCCAGCACGGGCGCCATGGCCTCGGCGTCGACCAGGACCCGCAGGCTGGGCAGGGCCCGGTCCTCGGGCAGGGCCAGCGCCGGGGTGGTCCGCGGTCGCAGCGCCACCAGCTCATCGACCGAGCCCCCCGCCCCCTCCTCGGCCGCCTCCTCGGCCAGGAGCCGCCGGAAGGTGCCCGCCCGCCGCAGCAGCTCGGCGGGCGTGCCCTGCTCCGCCACCCGCCCCTCGGCCAGGACGACGACGAAGTCGGCCGAGCCGGCCACGGTGGGGGAGTGGGTGATGACAATGGTGGTCCGGCCCGCGGCCAGCGCCTCGAAACCGGCCATGACCTCGGCCTCGGTCTGGCGGTCGAGGCCGGCGGTGGGCTCGTCGAGCACGAGGACGGGAGGGTCGCGCAGCAGGGTCCGGGCGATCGACAGCCGCTGGCGCTGCCCGCCGGAGAGGGCCACGCCCCGGGCTCCGAGCCAGGTGTCGTAGCCCTCGGGGAGGGCGGCGATGAAGTCGTGGGCGCCGGCGGCCCGGGCCGCGGCCTCCACCTCCACGCGCCCGGCGAAGGTGGCGTAGGCGATGTTGTCGGCCACCGTGCCCGAGAACAGCACGGTGTCCTGGAGGAGGAGGCCCACCTGGTGGCGCAGCCAGGTGAGGCTGCAGTCCCGCACGTCGCGGCCGTCGAGCAGTACCCGTCCGCCGCCAGGGTCGTAGAGGCGCGAGACCAGGGCGGCCACGGTGGACTTCCCCGCTCCCGAGCGGCCCACCACCGCTACCCGCTGCCCGGCGGGGATGCGCATGGTGACGCCCCGGAGGGCGGCACGCTCGGGGCTGTAGGAGAAGGAGACGGCGTCGAGGACGACCTCGCCCCGGGCCCGGGGCCCGGCGTGGCCGCCGGGACGGTCCTCGACCAGCTCGTCGGCGGAGAGCACCTCGGCCACCCGCTCGGCCCGGGCCATGGCCCGCGCCACCCGGCTGGCCTCCTTGGCCAGGTCCCGCAGGGGCTTGTACAGCCGCCGGGTGTAGGAGCTCATCACCACCAGGTCGCCGGGGGAGAGGGCGCCCGTCGCCACCCGGCCCACGCCCAGCACGAGGACCAGGGCCCAGCCGGCGGCGCCGGTCACGTCGATGAACCCGCCGAAGCGGCTCTGGGTGGCGGCTGCCGCCACGCCCGCCCCCAGCCGCTCCCGGCTGGCTCCGGCCAGCCGGTCGTGCTCCAGGCCCTCGGCCCCCAGCGAGCGCACCGCCCGGACCGCCCCCAGGGCCTCGGTGGCCAGCGACGCCAGCTCGCCGTCCTGGGTGCGCTGGTGGCGGGCCAGGGCCCGCACCATCCGCCGGAAGCGCACTGTGAGGAAGGACAGAGCGGGGGTGACGGAGAAGGCGGCCAGGGCCAGCACGGGGTCGATGCGGAAGCTGACCACGGCCATGCCCACCAGCAGGAGGACGGAGGCGGCCATGTTGCCCAGCGACTCGGAGAACAGGTCGCCCACGGCGCTGACATCGCCGGTGAGGCGGGTGACGAGGTCCCCGGTGGGCCGGCGGTCGTGGAACCGCAGCGACAGGCGCTGCAGGTGGGCGTAGACGGCCAGGCGCAGGTCGTGGGTGATGCGCTCCCCGGCCGTCTTCAGGCGCACGTCGACCAGGTAGGAGGCCACGGCTTCGAACAGGGCGATGGACAGGGCCAGGGCGGCGATCACGGCCAGAAACCGGGTATCGCCGGCCGTGAGCTCGAACGGCCGCGAGGCCCGGTCCGCCACCCGGTCGATGATCAGCTTGAGGGGCCAGGGCTGGGCCAGCTCGGTGACGGCCAGGACCACGCTGCCCAGCGCCGCCAGGGCCAGGGCGGGCCAGTGCCGGCGCAGGTACGGGACCAGCAGCCGGGCGGGAGGGGTCGTCACCTAGGGCGCCCCGAGCTCCTCGTGCATCCACGCCGTGGCCGCGGCGGTGGCCCGGCCGGGATTGAAGAACATGTCGGCCACCAGGGCCTGGCGCACGTCGGAGTTCTCCGCCGGGTCGGCCAGGCACGCCTCGATGTCCTTGACGGCGCTGGCCGGGTTGTGGGAGAGCCGCCCGCCTCTGCGGCCCCACGTGCCCAGGTCCACGAGGGCGCCTTTGGCGTAGGTGATCTCCACCAGCTCGGGGACGTCGAGGAACACGATGGGTCGGTCCAGCAGGGCGTACTCGTTGGCCACCGACGAGGCGTCGGTGATGAGCAGGTCGGCGATGAACAGGGTGGGGATCACGTCGACGTGGCGGACGATCCGGACGTGGTCGTTCTCCAGCGCCGCCAGGCGGGAGAACCAGTCGATGGTGGTGTGGGGATGGTCGTGGAGCTTGATGAGCACGTCGTACCCGCCGGTGGCGTCCAGCCGGGCGATGAGCTCCTCGCCCATGGTCTCGAGGGAGTTGCACCGCTCCCCGGTGGGGGCGTAGAGCAGGACGGGCCGCTCACCGGTCACGCCGTGGCGCTCGAGCTCCCGGTCACGGTCCAGCGAACCGTCCACCAGCCGGTCGGTCTTGAGGAAGCCGATCTCCACCCCCCGGGGGTCGCCGGCGGTCAGCATCCCGGCCGCTTCGAACCCACGCTGCATATAGGGGCCGAGGAGGAAGTAGTTGTCGGCGCCGTCCGTCTCAGGGCGGATGGCCCGGTTGCGGAACGACATGCCGTGGAAGATCTGTACCCGTCGACCGACGCGCTTGGGTTCGAGGCGCCGCGTGTTGGCCGAGAACATCACGTCGTACTCCCGGGACGCCAGCTTGCCCACGGGAACCCTGGTCCCCCAGGGGAAAGCGAAGTGCCGGTACATCGCCTCCGTGTCGTAGAGATAGCCGCTCAGGGCCTGGTCCGACCTGGTGCGCGTCCCCCCGGATACCTCGATCTCCACGCCGGGCCGGCCGGCGAGGTGGTCGTAGAGCGGCTTGAAGCACAGGAAGTGCACGGGGGCGTAGCCGGTGAAGAGGACCCTCATCGTTCTCCGGCCTGAGCCCAGGGGCCGGTCACGGCGGGGAAGATCTCGGTCCGGGCCCGGTGGAGATCGGCTGGGAAGTCGATCTCCACCCAGGGCAGGCCCGCGATGTCGATGCACTCGATCGACCGGGTGCCGGCCACGCGGCTGACCGCGGCCGCCAGCCAGGACAACTCGCCGTCGTTGGCCACGATCTCCTCGCCGGCGTCGAAGACGGCCGTGGCCGTGGCCCGGGTCAGACGCAGCATTCCCACGTTCTCGCCCGAGGTGGTGAGGCGCGACAGGTCCTTGGCCATGGCCACCAGCCGGCCGCCCCGTACCGCCACCTTCATGTGCTCCTCTTCTTCCCCCGAGGTCGAGTCGTAGAGGAGGGCGTCGCCGCCGGCCGCCAGGAGCCGGGTGAGGAGCTGCGGGTGGAAGTAGACGTCGGAGTTCAGGACCACGACGTCGCCGTCGATGAGGGGCCGGGCCAGCAGGAACGACCACAGGCTGTTCGTCTCCGCGAACCGCTCGTTGGCCACAAAGCGGGCGGCACCGCCGGCGGCCCGGCGGATGCGGTCGTCCTGGAACCCGACGACGATGACGACGTCATGGATGCCGGCCTCCCCGAGCGCCCGGAGCTGGTGGTGGAGCAACGGGACGCCGCCCACCACGTAGAGGCACTTGGGCCGCGGCGTGGAGCTCCCGTTCAGCCGGCACCCCTGCCCGGCGGCGAGGATGACGGCCTGTAGGGCTCTGGTTCGAGCGGCCCGGAGGATTGGCACCGTGGGCCCAGACAACGTATCGCTCCCCCCTGCGACCGGCGCGGCCCTGATTCGCCGATGGCGCGTGTTTCCCAGCGATATGGGCGCATGATAAGGACGGAGCGTTCGCCGACGCTTAACTCTGCCGGTTCCGGACGTTCAACCGGTGTTCAGCCGCCATTTGCTATAAACCCGGCTTTACCGTTTGCCGGTCACCTCGGCGCGAAGGCCCAGTAGACCCCGCCGAAAGTGCGCTCGCCGTCGCCCCAGCTCTCCATGGCCACGTGCTCGAAGCCGGCGGCGGCGAAGGCCGCGAACCAGTGCTCGGGCAGGAGGAAGCCGGGCTGGGGCCGGGCCGGTGACGTGGGGACGTCCCACCACCCGTCGAACAGCGACAGCACCAGCGCCACCGGGGAGGGCAGGTCGACGGCGTAGTGCGACCCTTCGCCCAGCACCAGCATCCCGCCCGGCCGGAGCCGGCCGCGCAGGCGCTCCAGGGTGGCCTCCAGGTCCTTGGCCACGTGGAGGCAGTTGGTGGCGTACATGACGTCGAAGGTGCCGATGCCGTTCAGCGGCAGGTCGATGTCGACCAGGGCCGTCTCCAGCGGCACGTCACCCAGCTCGCCGGCCAGGCGGTCGAGGAAGCTCTGGCGGACGTCGCTCAGCACGAAGCGCCGGCACTGACGCAGGTCGGGGGCCAGGCGCCGCGTGGTGCCGCCGGTGCCGGCCCCGAGCTCGAGGACCTCCTTGCCCGCCAGCTGGGGGCCGAGGGCCCGGGCCACGCCGTGCCCGTAGACGGCGCACACCGTGTCACGGGCCTGGAACGCCTCCCACAGGGCGCCGCCACCCTTGCGGATGACGTCGCCGGCGCGGGCCCGTCCGGAGACGAAGTCCTCCAGGTGCTCGTCGAGGAGGTCGAACCAGGCCAGGGTGGCCTCGATGCCCGGAGGCGCCGACGCCGCCGGGGGGCTCGGCCGGTAGCGGCCGGAGTCGACGATCTGGCGGGTCATCCCCACCAGGTACGCCCGCTGGGCGTCAGCCGGTTCCAGCTCCGCCGCCCGGGCGGCGATGCGGTGGGCGACCGGTTCGATGTGGTCGTACAGGCCGGGCAGCAGCTCGTTCATGGCGGACCTCCGCCGCCCACTTCGCCGCCACCGGGAGTGCCCCCTGCCCTGTGCCCGCCGGCGGCGGCAGAGGTGGGTGGGATGGGCGATTTGCCGCCCGGCTACCGGCAGTCGACGCAGAGGTCGGAGCCGGGCACGAACTGGGTGAGGGCCCGGCGCATGTTGCAGCCGGCGCACACCCGGTCGGTGGGCGGCGGAGGGGGCTTGGGGGCGGGCGGCTCCTTGCGGGGCGCCGGCCGCTCCGAGACCCGGGGGGCGGCGGGCCGGGACGGCGCCTTGCGGGCCCGGGCCGCGGGCCGGTCCTTGGTCTTGGGCGCCGGGGCCGGAGGTGGCTCCGGCAGCGGGAAGGGCGGCGCCTCCAGCAGCAGGCCCACCGTCCGGAAGGCATCCGAGACCTCGTCGGGAACGGTGTCGTACCAGTTGCCCGTCTCCAGCCGGCTGGGGATCCGGCCCTCGGCGCCGATGTAGTCGGCGGGATTCGAGCCCCGCGGCAGCCGGTAGCCGACCACCCAGCGGTTCTGGGTCCAGCGGGCGAGGTACAGGTTCGGTGGGCTCCACACCCCGATGGCCACGCCGCCCCGGCCATGGGCGGCCACCCCCACCGGATGGGCGGCCTGGGCGATGGAGAGCATCCGCAGGGCGGCGAACCCGGCGTCCCCGTTGACCGGGGTCTCGAGGCGGATGGTGCGCCCGTCCACCTCGATCTGGTCGAAGCGGTCGTGGAGGGCGTCCACGGCCTCGACCAGCCGATCGGGGAGCTCGGGCGGATCGGGAGGGTCGGGAGGGTCCGGGGGCAGGCTCAAGCGAAGACGTCCACCTCTTCGCCGGCCTCGTCGAACACCCTGATGGCGGTGGCCGGGCAGGCCCGGGCCGCCTCCAGCAGTCGCTCGTCGGGCAGGTCCTTGGCTCCCGGTTGGGGGACGGCGATGTTCTCGTCGTCGAACTTGAAGGCCTGAGGGGCATCGGCCACGCACGCCCCGGCGCCGATGCAGAGTTCCCGGTCCACCTCCACGGTATAGCCCATGGCTCCGCCTCCTCCCTGATACCCCCCCGGGAGGTTTCTTCCCCGAAGCCGCCCGATCCAGGCGAGGGCGGGCGCAGCTACTCGGCGAAGGGCTGATCTCCGGCGCCCGAGGCGACCTTCCACAGGTAGCCGTCCGGGTCGGTGAAGTAGCCGCTGCTTCCACCCCAGGGCGCGCTGGCGGCCGGCTTGATGATGGTGGCGCCGGCCTGCTCGGCTTCAGTCAGCACCTCCGCCACCCGCTCCTCGGAGCGGACGAGATAGGACAGCGTGACGCCCCGGAAGCCGTTGCCGTCGGGGGCCACACCGGCGTCGGCGGCCAGCATCTCCCAGGGAATGAGCCCGAGGAGGGCGGCGCCGTCGCCCAACCGGAAGGACGCCCATTCGCCGTAGTCCTGGTGGAGGGGCCAGCCCAGGCCCTCGGCGTAGAACTGCTTGGCCGCCTTGAGGTCTCGGACCCCGAGCGTGATGGCGCTGATGTGGGGGTTCATCGTTCGCTCTCTCCTTGTCACATCGGCAGGATCTCGTCCGTCATCCCTCTGACGGACAGAGACGAAAGAACGTGACCGCCGGGAGGAAGGTATGGAGGACGACCGGGAATGGCTGGCCGGCCAGTTCGAGGCCCACCGTCCCCATCTGCGGGGCGTGGCCTAGCGGATGCTCGGCTCGCCGAGCGAAGCCGACGACGCCATCCAGGAATCCTGGCTCCGGCTCAGCCATCGTGGACGCCTAGCGCACCTCGCCCCGGCGCGACCTGGGCGAGTAGATGTGGGTCACGCGGGCGACGACCGACGTCCGGGGTATGGGGCCGAACACGTTCGAGTCCTTCGAGTCCAGTCGGTTGTCACCCAGGACCCAGTAGGAGTCGGCGGGGACGGGCTGCGACGGGGACTCCCGGCACGAAACTCCCTCGGGCAGGTACGGCTCGGCAAGTGATCGGCCGTTGATCAGGATCTTCTCGCCGGTGCACTCGATGGCCTCATCGGGGAGCCCGACGATCCGCTTGATGATGACTTTCACATCGCTCTCGAATGCGCCCGGCGGAGCCTTGAGGACGATGATGTCGCCCCGCTCGAGGTCGCCGAACTTGGTAGTGGCGGTCACGACGTCGCCCGCCCGCAGCGCCGGGGCCATACCGTCGGATCGGTTTTCATAGGCGTCGTCGTCACCCCAGCTGGCCAGCTGGGATCGGGGCACGCCTCCGACCCTTTCGGCGATCTTCTCGCAGGCGCCGGCGATGACGATCAGCAGCACCACGGCGAGCCGCCCCTTCATGCGCAAGCTGTAGCCCAGATCGGCCGGCCGGGACAAGACGTGCCGCGCCGGCGGACCAATTTGCAGTTTCGCTCGAGGCTCCGGGCGGGCAACATCTCCGCATGACGCGCCGGGCGCGGGCCCACGCCGCCGTCTCCGCCCTCGCCCTGTCCGCGGCCATGCTGACCGGCTGCAGTGGGGGGTCCGACGCCTCCACGCTGAACTGGTACATCAACCCGGACAACGGGGGGCAGGCGGAGCTGGCGGCCAAGTGCTCGGCGGCGGTGCGGGGCGGCTACCGGATCAGGACGTCGGTGCTGCCCAACGAAGCCACCGGCCAGCGGGAGCAGCTGGTCCGGCGCCTGGCCGCCGAAGACGACTCCATCGACCTCATGAGCCTGGATCCGCCGTTCGTGGCCGAGTTCGCCGCCGCCGGATTCCTCCGGCCCTTCGCCGAGCACGAGGCGCAGGGCCTGACCGACGGCGTCCTCGACGGCCCGGTGGAGTCGGCCCGCTGGGACGGCAAGCTCGTGTCCGCGCCCTTCTGGGCCAACTCCCAGCTGCTGTGGTACCGGAAGTCGGTGGCGGCCAAGGCGGGCCTCGACCCCACCCGCCAGCCCATGACGTGGGAGGGGATCATCGCCGCCGCCGAGCGGACCGGCACCACGGTGGAGGTCCAGGGCCGGCGCTACGAGGGCTACATGGTGCTCATCAACGCCCTGGTGGCCTCGGCCGGGGGCAGCATCCTGGCCGACCCCGAGGCGGGCAAGGACGCCAAGCCCGCCCTCGACTCGGACGCCGGACGGGCGAGCGCGGCCGTCATCAACCGCCTGGCCCGGTCCCGGGCGGCCGACCCCGGGCTGTCCTCGGCTGACGAGGAGGCGGCCCGGGCCGGCTTCCAG
>JBIOYN010000215.1:0-8119 GCA_044870155.1 Acidimicrobiia bacterium
CGTCCCCGGCGTGTCGGGCACGTGGAAGGACCTGACCGAGAACGTCAACCAGCTCGCCGCCAACCTGACCGGCCAGGTCCGGAACATCGCCCAGGTGACCACGGCCGTGGCCCAGGGCGACCTGTCCCAGAAGATCACGGTGGAGGCCCGGGGTGAGGTGGCCGAGCTGAAGGACACCATCAACACCATGGTGGACCAGCTCCGGGCCTTCGCCGACGAGGTCACCCGGGTGGCTCGCGAGGTGGGCACCGAGGGTGTGCTGGGCGGCCAGGCGGCCGTCCCCGGCGTGTCGGGCACGTGGAAGGACCTGACCGAGAACGTCAACCAGCTCGCCGCCAACCTGACCGGCCAGGTCCGGAACATCGCCCAGGTGACCACGGCCGTGGCCCGAGGCGACCTGTCCCGCAAGATCACCGTGGAGCTCCGGGGCGAGCTGCTGGAGCTGAAGAACACCATCAACACGATGGTGGACCAGCTCTCCGCCTTCGTGTCCGAGGTCACCCGGGTGGCCCGCGAGGTCGGCACCGAGGGCCGGCTGGGGGGCCAGGCGGCCGTGCCCGGCGTGTCCGGTATCTGGAAGGACCTGACCGACAACATCAACACGCTGGCCGACTCGCTCACCGACCAGGTGCGGAACATCGCCCAGGTCACCACCGCCGTGGCCCGGGGCGACCTGTCCCAGCACATCACGGTCAACGCCCGGGGCGAGATCCTCCAGCTCAAGGACACCGTCAACAAGATGGTGGACCAGCTCTCCGCCTTCGCCGCCGAGGTCACCCGGGTGGCCCGCGAGGTGGGCACCGAAGGCAAGCTCGGCGGCCAGGCCGAGGTCGAGGGAGTGTCCGGCACCTGGAAGGCCCTGACCGACAACGTCAACCAGCTGGCCGGAAACCTGACCACCCAGGTGCGCTCCATCTCCAACGTGGCCACCGCCGTGACCCAGGGTGACCTGACCCGGACCATCACCGTCGACGCCGCCGGCGAGGTGGAGGAGCTCAAGGACACGATCAACCAGATGATCGCCAACCTGTCCGAGACCACCACCCGCAACGAGGAGCAGGACTGGCTCAAGTCCAACCTGGCCCGGATCGGCGCCATGCTCCAGGGCCACCGGGACCTCCGCGCCGTCTCCCGCCTCATCATGTCGGAGCTGACCCCGCTGGTCGGTGCCCAGCACGGAGCCTTCTACATGGGCGAGGGGGGCAAGGACTCGACGGTGTACCGGCTCATGGCCGGCTACGGCTTCCGGGCCCGCAAGACCACGCCCACCGAGTACGCCGTGGGCGAGGGCCTGGTGGGCCAGGCGGCCATGGAGAAGAAGACCATCCTCGTCTCCAACGTGCCCAAGACGTCGCTGCGCATCTCCACGGGCATGGGCGACGGCACCCCGGTCAACATCGTGGTGCTGCCCGTCCTGTTCGAGGAGCAGTGCCTGGCCGTCCTGGAGCTGGCGTCCTTCCGGCCCTTCTCGGAGATCAACCAGTCGTTCCTGGAGCAGATCGTGGAGACGGTCGGCGTGGTGCTCAACACCATCATCGCCACCATGCGGACGGAGGAGCTGCTGGAGCAGTCCCAGTCCCTCGGCTCCGAGCTCCAGAAGCGGCAGGAGGAGCTCCAGCACACCAACGCCGAGTTGGAGGAGAAGGCGCTCGAGCTGGCTCGCCAGAACCGGGCCATCGAGGTGAAGAACGCCGAGATCGAGCTGGCCCGCCGGGAGCTGGAGGAGCGGGCCGAGCAGCTGGCCCTGTCGTCGAAGTACAAGTCCGAGTTCCTGGCCAACATGAGCCACGAACTGCGCACGCCGCTCAACTCGCTGCTCATCCTGGCCAAGCTGCTGGCCGACAACCCCGACGGCAACCTGACGGCCAAGCAGGTGGAGTTCGCCCGCAGCGTGCGCGACGCCGGCAACGACCTGCTCAACCTGATCAGCGACATCCTCGACCTGTCCAAGGTGGAGGCGGGCAAGCTCGACGTGGCCATGGCGCCGGTGCGCCTCTCGGACCTGTGCGGCGAGCTGTCCCAGACCTTCCGGCCCATCGCCGACCAGGCGGCGCTGGACTTCACCCTGGAGCTGGCCGACGAGCTGCCGGAAACCCTCACCACCGACGGCCACCGGGTGCAGCAGATCCTGAAGAACCTGCTGTCCAATGCCTTCAAGTTCACCGAGCAGGGTTCGGTGACCCTGCGGGTGGAGAAGGCGGCCAGCGGGACCCGGTTCTTCAACCATCTGCTGGAGGGCACACCCGAGGTCATCGCCTTCTCCGTGTCCGACACCGGCATCGGGATCGAGTCCGACAAGCTGCTGGTCATCTTCGAGGCCTTCCAGCAGGCCGAGGGCACCACCACCCGGCGCTACGGCGGGACGGGGCTCGGCCTCTCCATCAGCCGGGAGATCGCCCGCCTGCTGGGCGGCGAGATCCAGGTGGTGAGCGAGCCGGGGAAGGGCTCGACGTTCACGCTCCTGCTCCCCGCCCTGGGCAGCCACCCCGAGCGGCTGCACGTGGCGATGCCGGCTCCGTCCACACCGGGGGAGGCCCTGGTGGTGGACGAGCCCGTGGACGCCGGCGCCTACCCGTCCCTGGCCGGGGCCCGCATCCTCATCGTCGACGACGACGTCCGCAACGTCTACGCCCTCACCAGTGCCCTCGAGGACCGGGGCGTCGAGGTGCTCACGGGCGAGGACGGGCGCCAGGGCATCGAGGTGTTGCAGAAGACACCAGGCATCGACCTGGTATTGATGGACATCATGATGCCGGAGATGGACGGCTACGAGACGACCCGCGCCATCCGCAAGATGCCTGGCTTCAAGGACCTGCCCATCATCGCCCTCACGGCCAAGGCCATGCGGGGCGACCGGGAGAAGAGCCTGGCGGCGGGGGCGTCGGACTACATCACCAAGCCCGTGGAGATCCACCAGCTCCTGGCCCTCATGAGGCTCTGGCTGGAGCGTTGAGAGCCGCGTGGCGTTGACATCCATTGAGGTACCCCGGGTTCTGCTGGTCGACGACCGGCCCGACAACCTGCTGGCGCTGCGCGCCGTGCTCGAGCCGCTCGGCTTCGAGCTGGTGGAGGCGTCGTCGGGGGAAGAGGCCTTGCGCCACCTGCTGGGGCCGGGCGCCGACGCCGACGACCGGGACTTCGCCGTCATCGTCCTCGACGTCCAGATGCCGGTCCTCGACGGGTTCGAGACCGCCCGCCTCATCAAGGGCCGGGAACGGACCCGCCACGTCCCCATCATCTTCCTGACCGCCATCTCCGGGGAACCCGAGCACTACCTGCGGGGCTACGAGACCGGTGCCGTCGACTACGTCTACAAGCCCTTCGAGCCCGAGATCCTGCGGGCCAAGGTGTCGGTGCTGGCCGAGCTGTGGACCCGGGGGGCGACCATCGAGCGCCAGCGGGCGCAGCTGGCGGCGCACGTGGTGGAGCTGAACCAGGCCAACGAGGCCATGGCCCGCCAGGCCACCGAGCTGGAGCGGTCCAACACCGCCCTGGAGCGCTTCGCCACCGTCACCGCCAACGAGGTGCTCGAGCCCCTCTACTCCGTGGGCGGTCTGCTCGACCTCCTGGACGCGCGCCACGGCCAGGGCATGGTGGCCGAGGCCCGCCTCCTGCTCGAGCGGGCGGTGGCGGGAACGGAACGGGCCGGCACCGTCGTCGGCGCGCTTCTGGACTACGCCCGGGCCACCACCGGGGACCTGGACCGTCAGCCGGTGGCGCTCGGTGAGGTGGTGGCCGAGGCAGCCGTCGAGCTGCGGGGGACCGTGGAAACGGCTGGGGGCAAGATCCTGGCCGACGACCTGCCCGTGGTGGACGGGGACCGCCGGGCGCTGGTGCGGCTCTTCGTCAACCTGCTGGACAACTCCGTGCGCCACCGGGGCCCGGCGCCCCCGGAGGTGAAGATCAGCGCCGCCCGCAACGGGCCCCGCTGGCGGATCACGGTGGCCGACAACGGCCCGGGAGTGGATCCGGCCGAGCTGCCCCGGCTGTTCACGGTGTGGGGCCCGGGGCTGGGCCTGGCCATGTGCCGGCGCATCGTCGAGCGCCATGGCGGCGTCATCTGGGCCGAACCCGGGGACGTGGGGGGCATCGCCGTGCACTTCGAGCTGGCCGACCCCGATTCCGGTCCGCCCGTCCCGGAGGCGCCGCCGTGAGCCAGCGCGTCCTGGTCGTCGACCGCGACCCCGACTACCGCCTGGTGGTGCGCCTGGCCCTCGAGGGGCACGGTCCCTTCTCCGTGGTGGGCGAAGCGGGTGACGGCCGGGGTGCGGCGGAGGCAGCGGCGGCCCTGGCGCCCGACGTCATCCTGCTGGACTGCTCGGCGCCGGATGCCTTCGCCGGCCTGGCCCGGCTGCGGGCCGAGGCTCCCGCCGCCCAGGTGGTGCTCATGTCCGGGCACGACCCCACCGAGCTGGGTCTGGTCAGCCGGGCCGCCGGTGCCCTCGGCTTCCTGGGCAAGGCCACCCGGGCCCGCCGCCTGGGGGCCGAGCTGGAAGCGCTCATGGGGCTGGTGGAGGCCGTCCAGGCCGTCCTGGAAGAGGCGTCGACCCGCCTGTCCGCCGACCCGGCCAGCGCCCGGGCCGCCCGCCGGTTCGTGCGCGACGCCCTGGCCCGCGCCGAGTCCGAGGACCTGGAGGACACCGTCACCCTGCTCGTCTCAGAGCTGGTGACCAACGCCGTCGTCCACGGCGGCGGCGAGGTCGAGGTGCTGGTCCGCCTCCTCCCCGGCAGCGTGCGGGTGGAGGTGATGGACGCCTCGGCGGTCGCCCCCGTACCCCGGGTGGCCGCCGACGAGGACACGTCAGGTCGGGGGCTGGCCCTGGTGGAGACCCTGGCCCGGCGCTGGGGCGTCGACCCCGTGGCCGGGGGCGGCAAGACGGTGTGGTTCGAGGTCGACCGGGGCAACGGCTCCAGCGCCGCGCTGTAACGGCCGGCCGCACCGGCCAGACTTGTCCGGGGACACCCCGGGCCCCGGGCTGTCCCCCGAGCCAAGGGGGGACCATGGACGATCCCAGCGCGCCGGAACCGACCGAGTGGGTGCGGATCGACCCCGGGGGATTGGTCGAGGGCCGGGTGACCACGGTGGTGGCCGGGGGGCGGGCGCTGTGCCTGACCCGCACCGCCGCCGGCTACGGCGTCCTCGACAACCGCTGCCCCCACCAGGGCGGGCCCCTGGGCGACGGCCAGATCGAGGGTGGCTACGTCATCTGCCCCTGGCACGCCTACGAGTACGACCCGGTGTCGGGCAAGCCCCCGCCGGGATTCGTCGACGCCGCCACCGCCTACGAGGTCGACGAGCGCGACGACGGCCTGTGGGTGCGCCTCCCCGTGGCCGAGGAGCGGATCTCGCTCATGGACCAGATGGTGGACGTCCTGTGCGACTGGGGGCTCGACGCCGTCTTCGGCATGGTGGGCCATTCCAACCTGGGCCTGGCCGACGCCCTGCGCAAGGCGGCGGCCGACGGCCGGCTCACCTACGTGGGCATCCGCCACGAGGGCGCCGCCGCCTTCGCCGCCTCCGGCTACGCCAAGCTCACGGGACGCCCGGCGGCGTGCTTCTCCATCGCCGGGCCCGGGGCCACCAACCTCCTCACCGGCCTGTGGGACGCCAAGGTCGACCGGGTGCCGGTGCTGGCCCTCACCGGCCAGGTCCAGACCCAGGTGCTGGGCCCCGGCGCCTTCCAGGAGGTGCCCCTGGCCGACGCCTTCTCGGCCGTGTCGGAATGGAGCCAGACGGTGCTGCGCCCCGAGAACGCCACCGAGCTGGCGGCGCTGGCCATGAAGCACGCCCTGGTCCAGCGGGACGTGGCCCATCTCATCTTCCCCGACGAGATCCAGGAGCTGGCCGGCACGGAGCCGGCCCGGGCCCGTCCCCGGACGGGGCGGATCGCCGCCCCCGAGATCGCCCCGCCGGAAGCGGAGCTGGCCCGGGCCGCCGAGCTGCTGGCCGGGGCCGAGCGGCCCGTCATCATCTGCGGCAACGGCGCCCGGCCCTACCGGTCCGAAATCCTCGCCTTCGCCGAGCGGATCGACGCCCCGATCATCACCACCTTCAAGGGCAAGGGGATCGTCCCCGACGACCACCCGCTGGCGTGCGGGGTGCTGGGACGTTCGGGCATTCCGGTGGCGTCGCTCACCATGCAGCGCTCCGACTGCCTGCTGGTCCTGGGGGCGAGCTTCTCCAACCACACCTCCATCGCCACCTGGGTGCCGACCATCCAGGTCGACTTCGACCGGATGATGCTGGGCAAGTTCCACCCCGTCGAGGTGCCGCTGTGGGGGGAGATCGGGCGCACCCTGCGGCTGCTGGGAGAGGCCGTACCGGACGTGTCCCGGCCGGCGCAGCGCGACGCCGTGGCCGGGCGCTGGGCCCGGTGGCGGGCGGAGAAGGAGGCCCGCCACGGGCTCGTCGACCACCGGGGCCGGCTCCACCCGGCGCTGGTGTTCGCCGAGCTGTCGGCGCTCGCCCCCGACGACGCCGTGTTCGCGGTGGACGTGGGCAACAACACCTACTCCTTCGGACGGTTCTTCGAATGCCGCGGGCACCAGGACGTGTTGATGTCGGGCTACCTGGGCTCCATCGGCTTCGGCCTCCCCGCCGCCCTGGGTGCCTCGGTGGCCGTGGCCCGGGAAGGATCGGGCCGCAAGGTGATCTCCGTCTCAGGCGACGGGGGCCTCGGCCAGTACCTGGCGGACTTCACCACCGCCGTGAAGTACCAGTTCCCGCTCACCCACGTCCTGCTCAACAACGGGGAACTCGCCAAGATCACCCGGGAGCAGCTCTCCGCCCTGCGGCCCGTGTGGGAGACGGGCCTGCACAACCCCGACTTCGCCGACTACGCCCGCCTCTGCGGCGCCAGGGGATGGTCGGTGCGGAAGCCGGACGAGCTCCGGCCCGCTCTGGAGGAGGCGTTGGCGGTGACCGACGGCCCGGCGCTGGTTGAGATCCACTCGTCGTCGCGGGACGTGTGACCGCCACACCCCGCCTCCCGGTTCGGTGCGCCGTCGTCGGCGGCGGCCCGGCGGGGATGATGCTCGGCCTGCTCCTGGCCCGGGGCGGCGTCGACGTGGTGGTGCTCGAGAAGCACCCCGACTTCCTGCGCGACTTCCGGGGCGACACCATCCACCCGTCCACGCTCGAGGTCCTGGCCGAGCTCGGCCTGCTCGAGAGGTTCCTGGCCCTCCCCCACCAGGAGGTGGCCGAGTTCCAGGCCGGCAGCGGCGGCCGGACCGTCACCTTCGCCGACTTCCGCCATCTCCCCACCCGCTGCCGCTTCGTGGTCTTCCTCCCCCAGTGGGACTTCCTCGACTTCCTGGCCGGCGAGGCTCGGCGGTCGCCGGCCTTCGACCTGCGCATGGAGACCGAGGCCACCGGCCTGCTGACCGACGCGGGCCGGATCGCGGGGGTCCGGGCCCGGGGGCCGGCCGGCGAGCTCGAGGTGCGGGCCGACCTGGTGGTGGCGTGTGACGGCCGCAACTCCGTCCTGCGCCGGGAGGCCGGCCTTCCCGTGCGGGAGCTGGGTGCTCCCATCGACGTCCTGTGGTTCCGCCTCCCCCGGGCGGCGGACGACCCCGAGGCCACCATGGGCCGCTTCGACGTGGGCCGGGTGGTGGTCCTCATCAACCGGGGCGAGCACTGGCAGGTGGGCTACGTCGTCCCCAAGGACGGCGCCGAGGGGCTCCGGGATCGGGGCCTGCCCGCCTTCCGGGAGGACATCGCCGCCATCGTCCCCTTCCTCGCCGACCGGCTCACGGAGCTCCGCACATGGGACGACGTTCCCCTGCTCTCGGTGCGGGTCAACCGGCTCACCCGCTGGTGGGCGCCCGGCCTCTTGTGCATCGGCGATGCCGCCCACGCCATGTCGCCCGTCGGCGGCGTGGGGATCAACCTCGCCATCGCCGACGCCGTGGCCACCGCCAACCTGCTGGCCGGACCGCTGCGCACCGGGCGTCCCGACAACAAGGATCTGGCCCGGGTGCAGAGCCGGCGGGAGCCTGCCACCCGGCTCACCCAGGCGCTCCAGGTGCAGCTCCAGAACCGCGTGCTCGGCCCCATGCTCGAGGGCGGCGTGGAGTCGGGCACCCCCGCCGGCCTGCTGCTGCTGGACCGATTTCCGGC
>JBIOYN010000216.1:0-15735 GCA_044870155.1 Acidimicrobiia bacterium
GCCCTCTGGATCCGGCGGCTGGCCGCTACCGAAGCCGGTGACGTCGTCGAAGCGGACCGCGTGCTCGACGAACTGGGCCCGTTGGCAGATGGGCTCGGGCAGCTCGACCTCCGCTGGTACGTCGTCATCCAACGGGTGCTGCAAGCTCTGCTCGCCGGACGGGTCGACGAAGCCGACCAGCTCGCTGCCGAGTGTGTTCAGATGGGATACCAGTGCGAGGGACCGGAGGCGTTCGCGGTGTACGCCGTTCATCTGTTCGTCGTGCGCTTCGATCAGGGACGAGCGGGCGAACTGGAGCCGATCCTCGCCCAGGCGGTTGCGGACAACCCTGGCCTGCCGTTCCTCCGGGGGCTGCTCGCCCTTTGCTACTGCGAGATGGAGCGAGACGGCGAGGCCCGCCGGGTGTTCGTCGAGGATGCCTCCAACAGCTTCGGCGGCCTCGGGTATGACCTGACCTGGTCGACGGGCCTGGCCGCCTACTCCGAGGTCTGCGCCCGTCTCGGAGACCGCAAGGCGGCGGCGGTGATCTTCGAGATGCTCCGCCCGTGGAGCGGCATGCTCTCCCACGTGATGGTCGTTTCCCTGGGGGCTCTCGACCGCTATCTCGGGTTGCTGGCCACCACCCTCGACCGTTTCGAGGAAGCTGACGCCTATTTCGATACCGCCGCTGTGCTGCACGAGCGCATCGGCGCTGCCATCTGGCTGGCCCGCACCCGGCTCGACTGGGGGCGCCTTTTGCTCCTTCGCCACGGACCCGGCGACGCCGCCCGTGCACGCGACCTGATCGAGCAGGCGCTGGGGACGGCCCGGACGCGCGGCTGTGCCAATCTGGCCGCCCGGGCCCGCACCCTCCTGGGGGCCGGCTGACCAACCGGCATACCGACCCGTCGAGGCTGCGGATGCTAAAAACTTCGTGTGATCGCCGAGTCGCTGGCCGGCCGCCGAGTCGCCGTGACCGGGGCGACGGGCTTTTTGGGCACCGCCCTCGTGGAGCGCCTCCTGCGCGCCGTGCCCGGGTGCCAGGTGGTGGCGCTGGTGCGCCCCGGGCGGCGGGTGGGTGCGGCCGAGCGGGTGCGGCGCGACGTCGTCCGCAACGAGGCCTTCGACCGCCTGCGCCGGGAGTGGGGGAGCGGCTTCGACGACGAGATCGCCCGCCGGTTGGTGGCCGTGGCCGGCGACGTGGGCCAGGACGGCCTGGCCCTGGACGACGAGGGCCGGGCGGCGCTGGCGGCGTGCGACGTCGTCATCCACTCCGCCGCCGCCGTCTCCTTCGACGTCCCCCTCGACACCGCCGTCGAGGTCAACCTCCTCGGCCCCCGCCGGGTGGTGGAGGTCCTCGGCCAGGCCGGGTCCTCCGCCCATCTGGTGTCGGTCTCCACCGCCTACGTGGCCGGGAACCGCCGGGGCGCCGCCCCCGAGGCCCTCCTGTCCGACACGCCGTTCTCGGTGGAGCTGGACTGGCGGGCGGAGGTGGCCGGCGCCCGCCGGGCCCGGGCCGACGCCGACGCCGAGAGCCGCCGGCCCGAGCTCCTCAAGCGCTTCTCCCGCACGGCCCACACCGAGCTGGGGGCGGCCGGGACCCCCCTGCTGGCGGGGCGGGCCGAGCGGGCCCGCCAGAGCTGGGTCGACGACCGCCTGGTGGAGCTGGGCCGGACCCGGGCCCAGTCGCTGGGCTGGCCCGACGCCTACGCCTACACCAAGGCACTGGGCGAGCGGGCCCTGGTGGAGGGCCGGGGCGCCGTGCCCGTGTCCATCGTGCGGCCGTCCATCATCGAGTCGGCCCTGGAGGAGCCGCTCCCGGGGTGGATCCGCGGTTTCCGCATGGCCGAGCCGGTGATCCTCTCCTACGGGCGGGGGCTGCTCAAGGACTTCCCCGGCATCCCCGAAGGCGTCATCGACGTCATCCCCGTCGACCTGGTGGTGGGGGCGGTGCTGGCCGTGGCCGCCGCCCCCCCGCCCGAGGAGCCGGCCGTGTACCAGGCCGTCACCGGGGCCAGCAATCCCCTGCGCTACGGCGTCCTGGTTGACCTCGTCCAGGAATGGTTCACCGAGCATCCCCTCTACGACGACGCCGGCCAGCCCATCGTGGTGCCGGAGTGGTCGTTCCCCGGGCGGGGCCGGGTCCGCCGCCAGCTCAAGCGGGCCGTCGGCGGCCTCACCGCCGCCGAGCGGGCCGTCGGCCACCTCCCGGTCCGGGGCAAGCGGGCCGACGTCGCCGCCCGGCTCGAGGAGCGCCGCACCCAGGCCGAACGGGCCCTCGGCTACGTGGAGCTCTACGGCTCCTACATCGAGACCGAGGCCCGCTTCGACGACAGCCGGCTGCGCGCCCTGGGGGACGCGCTCGACCCGGGCGAGCGCCCGACGTTCGGCTTCGACCCGGCGACCATCGACTGGGCCCACTATGTCCACGACGTCCATCTGCCCTCCGTCGTGCACCATGCCCGGGTCCGGACGCGCCCCTCGGCCAAGGGGGGGCTCACCAAGGAGGACCGGGGCCGCAACAACGTCCTCGCTCCCGAGCGCAACCTGGCCGTCTTCGACCTGGAGAACACCCTCATCGCCTCCAACGTGGTCGAGTCCTACGCCTGGCTGGCCAGCCGGCGCATGGATCGGGGCGAGCGGGTCCGCTTCACGGCCCGGATGCTGGCCGAGGCGCCGCAGCTCCTGGCCCTCGACCGCCGGGACCGGGGCGACTTCCTCCGGCACTTCTACCGCCGCTACGACGGCGCCCCCGCCGGTCGTCTCCGGGCCGACGCCTGGGAGCTGTTCTCCGACCTGCTGCTGGAGAAGGCCTTCCCCGAAGGGCTGCGCCGGGTGCGCCAGCACCGCCGGCTCGGGCACCGGACCATGTTGCTGACGGGAGCCCTCGACTTCGTGGTCGAACCGCTGCGGGCACTCTTCGACGACGTCGTCTGCGCCCGTCTCGACGAGGTGGACGGGCGCCTCACCGGCCACCTGGCCTCGGTCCCACCTACGGGCGAGGCCCGGGCCATGCTCCTGGCCGACTTCGCCGCCGCCGAGCACCTCGATCTGCGCCAGGCGGTGGCCTACGCCGACTCCGCCTCCGACCTCCCCATGCTGGAGTCGGTGGGGTACCCGGTGGCGGTCAACCCCGAGCCCAAGCTGGCCACCATCGCCCGGCGGCGGGGCTGGCACGTCGAGCACTGGAAGAAGGCACCCGGTGGGCCGCGACCGTTGCTGCCCATGGGGGAGCGGCTGAAGGTGCGGGCCTGATCCCGTGAAGGCGCTGCGCTTCTCCCGGTCGCTGCCCCGCTTCGCCGCCGCCCGGGTGGCCGACACGCTCTCCGCCGGGGGCGGGGCCCGGCTCGGACCCCTCGCCCTCGTCGAAGCCCCCGACCCCACCCCGCCCGCCGACGGCGATCCCGAGCGCTGGCACCGGGTGCACCCCGTCCTGTCCGGCATCTGCGGCTCCGACCTGGCCACCGTGGGGGGGCGGTCCTCGCGCTGGTTCGAACCCATCGTCAGCTTCCCGTTCGTGCCCGGCCACGAGGTGGTGGGCGTCCTCGACGACGGCGCCCGGGTGGTTCTCGAACCGGTGCTGGGCTGCGCCGCCCGGGGCGTGGATCCGCCCTGTGCGGCGTGCACCGTGGGCGAGAAGGGCCGCTGCGCCCACATCACCGTCGGCCACCTCCGCCCCGGGCTCCAGACCGGCTACTGCGCCGATACGGGCGGCGGCTGGTCCACCACCCTGCTGGCCCACGACAGCCAGCTGCACCGGGTCCCCGAGGTTCTCGCCGACACCGAGGCGGTCATGGTCGAGCCCGCCGCCTGCGCCGTCCACGGCGCCCTGCGGGCCCAGGTCCCGGCCGGCGGGCTGGTGGTGGTGCTGGGCGCGGGCACGCTCGGTCTGTGCACCATCGCCGCCCTGCGCCGGTTCACCGCCCCGGGCACGGTGGTGGCGGGCGCCAAGCATCCCGAACAGCGGGTTGAGGCCACCCGGTTGGGTGCGGACGTGGCCGTGGAGCCGGGCGAGGTGCGGCGGGCGGTGCGCCGGGCCACCCGGAGCCTGACCATCGGCGGACGGCTGTCGGGCGGCGCCGACGCCGTCGTCGACTGCGTGGGCAGCGGCGCCAGCCTGGCCGAGGCCATGGCCATCGTCCGCCCCGGCGGGCGGATCACCCTGGTGGGAATGCCCGCCCCGGAGCGGATCGACCTCACCCCGCTGTGGCAGCGGGAGGTGGAGCTGGCCGGGGCCTACGCCTACGGCACCGAGGATCTCGGAGTCCGGCGGGTGGGGACGTTCGAGCTCGCCTTCGATCTCGTCCACGGCGCCCAGCTGGGCCGGCTGGTGTCGGCCCGCTACCCCCTGGAGCGCTACCGGGAGGCCATCGAGCACGCGGCCACGGCCGGGTCCCGGGGCGCCGTCAAGATCGTCTTCGAACCCACAAAGGAGCGCACTCGCTGATGTCCCGGCCTGGTTACGTCCTCGAGGTGGACCGTTCGACACCGCCGGTCCTGTTCCACAAGGGCGAGGGTTTCGGGCTCGAGCGCCTGCCGATCGGAAGCCGGGTCATCTACCCGCCGGAGCCGACGAAGGCCCTGCCCGATCCCGACGGTGCCGTCCGCCACGCCCTCGAGAACCCCGTGGGCACCGATCCGCTGCCCGCCCTGCTGCGCCCGGGGATGCGCCTCACCATCGCCTTCGACGACATCTCCCTGCCCCTGCCCCCCATGAAGGCGCCGGACAACCGCCAGCGGGTCATCGAGGCCGTCCTCGACATGGCAGCCGCCGCCGGGGTGGACGACGTGGAGCTCATCGCCGCCCTGGCCCTGCACCGGCGCATGACCGACGCCGAGCTGCGCCACGCCGTGGGCAAGCGGGTCTTCGACGCCTTCGCCCCCCACGGCCAGCTCTACAACCACGACGCCGAGGACCGCGACGGCATGCTCCTCATCGGCCACACCGACGAGGGTGAGCGGGTGGAGATCAACAAGCGGGCCGCCACCTCCGACCTCCTGGTGTACGTCAACATCAACCTGGTGGCCATGGACGGCGGCCACAAGAGCGTGGCCACCGGGCTGGCCGGCTATCCCAGCCTCAAGCACCACCACAACGTGCGGACCATGCAGCACAGCCGCTCGTTCATGGACCAGGAGCGCTCCGCCCTCCACTCCTCCAACTGGCGCATGGGCCGCCTGCTGGCCGCCGACGGGCCCCCCATCTTCCAGATCGAGACCACCCTCAACAACGACACCTTCCCCAAGCCCTTCGACTTCCTCCAGCGCCGGGAGTGGGAGTGGTCGGCCCGGGACCGGGCCGCCTACCTGGCCGCCACCTCGGGTATGGAGCGCATGCCCCGCAAGGCCGTCCGCGGCATCTTCGGTCGCATCGCCTCACCCCACGCCATGAGCGGGGTGCACGCCGGGGAGGTGGAGGCCGTCCACGCCCTCACCACCGCCGACGTCCACCGCTCCCACCTGGTGCCGGTGTCGGGCCAGACCGACGTGCTGACCATGGGGCTGCCCTACATCTGCCCCTACAACGTCAACTCGATCATGAACCCGATCCTGGTCATGTGCACCGGCCTCGGGTACTTCTTCAACCTCTACCGGGGCAAGCCCCTGGTGCGCCGGGGCGGCGTGGTCATCATGGCCCACCCCACCCCCTGGGACTTCCACCCCGTCCACCACCCCAGCTACCTGGACTTCTTCGAGCAGGTGCTGACCGAGACCACCGACCCGCTCGAGATCGAGGCCAAGTTCGAGGAGGACTTCGCCACCGACCCCTGGTACATCCACCTCTACCGCCACTCCTACGCCTACCACGGCGTGCATCCCTTCTACATGTGGTACTGGGGCGCCCACGCCCTCGACCACGTGGGAGCCGTCATCATCGTGGGAGGCGACCCCAAGGCCGTGCGCCGCCTGGGCTTCAAGCCCGCCTCCACCTTGCGCGACGCTCTCGAGATGGCCGAGGACACGGTGGGCCGGGACCCGACCATCACCCACATGCACGCCCCGCCGCTGCTCATGGCCGACGTGACGTGAAGCGGGCCCCGTTGCGCTTCCCGCTGGGGGCGCCGACGTGGCCGGGGACGGTCCCGCGTCCGCCGGTGGTGTCGCGCACCGGGACCGACTTCGACACCGCCTGGGCCCGGACGACCACGGCCCGGGTGGTGCGGGCGGGCTGGACCGACTTCGTGCTCCGGCCCGCCGTCCAGCTGGTGGCCAGCCCCGAGGTGGACGGGCGGGAGCGCCTCGACCGCCTCCCGGCGCCGGCCATCTTCGCCGCCAACCACCGCAGCCACCTCGACACCGGCCTGTTGCTGTCGGTCCTCCCCGAGCGCTTCCGGCACAAGGCCGTGGTGGCGGCGGCGGCCGACTACTTCTTCTCCAGCCGGGCCAAGGGGACACTGCACGCCCTCGCCTTCGGCGCCGTGCCCGTGGAGCGCCAGCGGGTGAACCGCCGCTCGGGCGATGTCACCGCCGCCCTGGTGGAGGACGGCTGGAGCCTGGTGATCTTCCCCGAGGGGGGACGCAGCCCCGACGGCTGGGGCCAGCAGTTCCGGGGGGGCGCCGCCTACCTCTCCGTCCGCACCGGCGTCCCCGTGGTCCCCGTCTACCTGGACGGGACGTGGGAGGTGTGGCCCAAGGGCCGGCGCCTGCCCCGCACCGGCACGGCGGTGTCCGTCACCTTCGGCGAGCCCATGACGGCGGCCCCGGGGGAGGACGCCCGCAAGCTCGCCGCCCGCCTGGAGGCGGCCGTGGCCGCTCTCGCCGACGAGCGCCGCAGCGACTGGTGGAGCGCCCGCCGGCGGGCCGCCACCGGGACGTCGCCGGCGCTCACCGGGCCCGACGCCGCCGCCTGGCGCCGATCCTGGGGCCTGCCCAAGCGCGGCTGAGCGGAACCGCCGTCCCTCCGGGTTCTGGTGACGAAAATTTTCAGCTTCCGAAAGAATCCGTCACCAGAATGAGTTCGCTCACACCTCGGAGGGGCTGACCTCCTCGAGGGTGTGGGACGCCGGCTCGGGGAGGCGGAGGAGCAGGGCGCAGGCCACCAGGGAGGGGATGCCGAGGACGGCGATGGCCGGCCCCAGGCCCCAGGTGTCGGAGAGGGTCCCGGCGATGACCAGCCCGATGGCGGAGCCGGCGACCCCGGCCACGAGCAGGAAGGCGTTGGCCGTGCCCCTGATCTCGGTGGGGAACAGCTCGCCGGAGAAGGCGCCCAGGGCGGGGGCGGCGGCGCCGGCCAGCAGGATGGCAGCGGCCGACAGCCCCCACATGCCGGGCCCGCCCACGAGGAAGAACGCCATCTGGGCCACGGTGCCGAGGAAGAGGGCGACGGCGGAGACGGGCCGGCGCCCCCTGGTCTCGGCCAGCCGGCCGCCGACGACGATGCCGGCGATGCCGGGAACACCCTGCGTGACGGCGCGGAGCACGGTGATGTCGAAGCCCGAGAACCCCCGGTCCCGGGCCAGGTAGCGGTTGGTGAACTGGGACGACGAGGCGGAGAAGAGGCCGAAGAGGAACGTGGCCACCACCAGCACGCCGAAGCGTTCCCCGTAGCGCTCGTCGAACACCTCGCCGATACGGCCCCGCTCCCCGCCACGGGCGGCCAGGGCCAGGTAGCGGGTGGTCTCGGCCAGGTGACGGGCGAAGCCGGGGAGGAACACCACCGAGGCCGCTGAGAGGGCGAAGGACACCCGCCAGGTCTCGGCGCCCAGATCGGCCACGGGCAGGAGCGCGACCCCGAAGGCGTAGCCGAACCCGCCGGCCAGCCCCAGGAGAGCGAGCGAGTAGGCCCGGGCCCCTTCGGGTGCCTCCTCGATGGCGGCCACTGTGGCCACGGTGAGGGCGGTGTTGACGAAGCCTCGCATGAGCACCTGGCCCACCGTGAACACGGCCAGGTTGGGGGCGGCGGCGGCCACCGCGTTGGCCACGCACACGCCGGCGAAGGCGAAGAGGAGGAGCCGTCGGCGGCCCTGGCGGTCGGCCATGGCCGTGGCTACCAGGGCGATGACGATCCCGATGCGGGAGAAGGCCAGCGTCGCTCCCAGCGCCTGGTCGGAGGCGCCGAAGGAGCGGCCCACGTAGTCCACGTTCTGGGACAGGAGCGACCCGCCGAAGGTGGCCACGGCGGCGGCGGCGCACACCGTGGCGAGAAGGACGGCCTGGGGCCCGTCGAAGTTGGCCGGGGGGGCCAGCGCCGGGCGCCGGGGCGGGCTGGGGGCGGGCTGGCCGGCGACCGCCGCCTGGAGCACGGCGGCGGCGTGGGCCACCGCCCGACGGTTGGCGGAGCCGACGATGGGGCGGACGAACCAACCGAAGTAGGGGATCGGGGGTGGGTCGGCGACCTCCAGGGTCACTTCGGCAGTGCTGCCCGGGCCCGGGCGCACCTCGATGCGCACCGGCGCCGGCTCGCCGCTGGCGAAGGGCACGGCGCCGTCCAGGGCTCCGTCCCCGTCGGGCCCGGCGGCCGACAAGGTGGCCTCCGCGGCCCGGCACACCTGCGCCGGGGGCGCGTCGAGGACCAGGGTGCGCCGGGGCATCGCCGGAGATTACCGGCGGGCTCCCGCCGTTCTCGTCTCACCCTCTCGGTAGGGTGACGCCGTCGCCACGTCCGGGCACTGCGGCCCGGCAGAGAGGAGAGGACGACGATGAGTCTCAAGGTTGGGGATCCCGCTCCCGAGTTCACCCTGCCCGACCAGCACGGTGTAGAGATCCGGCTGGCCGACCTCAGGGGCCGGCGGGTGGTGGTCTACTTCTATCCCAAGGCCGACACGCCCGGATGCACGACCCAGGCCTGCTCGCTGCGCGACGCCCGGGCCGACCTTGACGCCGCCGGCGCCGTCGTCATCGGCATCAGCCCCGACCAGCCCGCCGCCCAGGCCCGCTTCGACTCCAAGTACGACCTCGGCTTCCCCCTCCTCTCCGACGCCGACCACGCCGTGGCCGAGGCCTACGGCGTGTGGGGCGAGAAGTCGATGTACGGCAAGAAGTACATGGGCATCATCCGCTCCGCCTTCGTGATCGATGCGGAGGGCCGCATCGCCGAGGCCCTCTACAAGGTCAGCCCCAAGGACACGGCGCCCAAGACCCTCCAGGTGCTGTCGGCCTGACCGGGGAACGCCCCTCGTCGGTACCATTGGCAAAGGAGCCACATGGAGACGTTCTGGGGTGCCCTGGGCACCGTCATCGCCATCTACGTCCTGCTCCGGGCGGAGCGGACGGAGTTGCGCGGCGAGATCCGGTCATTGGACGACCGCCTGAGCGGCGGAATCCGGTCGTTGGACGACCGGCTGGGCGGCGAGATCCGGGCTCTCGACGAGAAGTTCGACCGGAAGTTCGACGGTCTGGTGGAGATGCTCGCCGGTTCGGGGGTCCTGACGCGGCGGCCAGAACCGCCCGCAGCCTGATCAGCGGGCATCCCCCGCTTCCGGATTCGAAGCGTCGATAATCGTCACGAACCTCTCGTCCCTCAGGAGGCACCGTGACCCACAGCGCCAAGCGCCCATCCCTGGCTGGACTGTTGCTCCTCGGATCCGTGGCCGGCTCGTTGCTCGTCGGCGCGCCCCAGGTGTCGGGGCAGGAACCTCCGCAGTGCCTGGGTGCGCCGGCGACCATCATCGGGGATGCCGACGCCACGCCCGGCGACGGCACCATCTCGGGCACGCCCGGCAACGACATCATCGTGGGCACCGAGGGGGATGACGTGATCGCCGCCGACGCCGGCGACGACCGCGTCTGCGGAATGGGCGGGGCCGACAGGATCACCGGTGGCGACGGCTTCGACCGGGCCAACGGCGGTCCCGGTGACGACGCCTGCGAGACGGAGCGGACGGTCAACTGCGAGCCGGACGCGGCCACGCCGGCTCCGGCCCCGGCGCCGTCTCCCGAGCCGCAGCCCGCGCCGCCGCCCGGTTCGTAACCGCAGGTCCGGATCGTGCCGGTCGGCGCCTGGGGCCGGCCGACAAGTTGCGCCTAGAAAACAGGGGTTCGCGCCGCCGGGGGAGAAGTCATCCCGTGAGTATTCCGCCCCCCGCGCGAGGTACACCCCCATGAAGCATCTCCGAGCCCGTGCCGGCCGGCTGGCCGTGCTTGTCGCCGTGTTGCTGGCTGCCGTCCCGGCGATCGCCGGTCCTGGTGCCAACGCCGCCGGCTCTTCCACCCGTGGCTACTGGTTCGTGGCCGCCGACGGCGGCATCTTCACCTTCGACGACGCCGGGTTCTACGGCTCCACGGGCGACAAGCGGCTCAACAAGCCCATCGTGGGGATGGCACCCACCCCCAGCGGCGCCGGGTACTGGTTCGTGGCCGCCGACGGCGGCATCTTCACCTTCGGCGACGCCCCCTTCTACGGCTCCACCGGCAACCTGCGCCTCAATAAGCCCATCGTGGGGATGGCCTCGACCCCCACGGGGCGGGGGTACTGGTTCGTGGCCTCGGACGGCGGGATCTTCTCCTTCGGCGACGCCGGGTTCTACGGCTCCACCGGCAATCTGCGCCTGAACAAGCCCGTCGTGGGGATGGCCGCCACTCCCACCGGCAAGGGCTACTGGTTCGTGGCCGCCGACGGCGGCATGTTCGTGTTCGGCGACGCCAAGTTCTGGGGCTCGACGGGGAACACCACCCTGCGGTCGCCCGTCGTGGGCATGGCCGGCACCCCCTCGGGCAAGGGCTACTGGCTGGTGGCCTCTGACGGCGCCGTGTACCCCTTTGGTGACGCCAAGTTCTACGGCTCCATGGGCGGCAAGCCGCTCGCCCTCCCCGTGGTGGGGATGGCTCCCACCCCCAGCGGCGCCGGCTACTGGCTGGTGGCTGCCGACGGCGGCATCTTCTCGTTCGGTGACGCCAACTTCCACGGCTCCACCGGTGACATCCGTCTGAACCAGCCCATCGTGGGCATGGCCGCTGTCAGCCTCAACGCCCCCGTCCTCCCCGGCCCCGGCCCGGCCCCGGGCCCCTCGACCAACCCGACGTCATCGCCCACCACGGGCGGCACCGGGCCCACCCCGACCACGGCTCCGCCGGGACCGACCACGACCACCACGCTGCCCTCGGGCCCGCCGGTGGACTGGGGCGCCGCCGGTGCCACGACCCGGCTCAAGGGCTCGGAGAGCTTCCGGCCGTGGATGAGCGGTGACGGCCGCTACGTGGCCTACGACTCCGCCGGCAAGCGCAACGTCGCCGGCACGGTCGAGACCGACGACGTCCGCGACGTCTACGTCCACGACCGGGTGACGAACATGACCCAGCGGATCACCATGGGCACGGCCGGCGCCGCCCCCAACGGCGAGAGCCAGCGCCCCACCATCTCCTCCGACGGCCGCTTCGTCGCCTTCTGGTCCCTGGCCAGCAACCTGGTCGCCGGCGACACCAACGACCATGCCGACTCCTTCGTGTACGACCGTTCCTCGGGCACCATGAAGCGGGTCAGTGTGGCCACCAACGGCACCCAGGGCAACGACGACAGCAAGCGCCCGGTGATGAGCCGCGACGGCCGCTTCGTGGCCTTCGAGTCCTACGCCACCAACCTGGTGGGCGCCGGTAGCGGCCTGCCTGTGGTCGGGCAGTTCACCGACAACAACAACGCCAACGACGTCTTCCTCCACGACCTGGGCTCGGGCACCACCACCCTGGTGAGCACGACGTCGGACCGCCGGACGGGCGGTGGTGACAGCGACCGGCCCTCCATCAGCGGCGACGGCCGGTACGTGGCCTTCAACTCCATCGCCGGCAACCTGGCGGGCAGCGACACCAACGCCAAGTACGACGTGTACGTGCGGGACATGCAGTCGGGCACCACCACCCGCCAGAGCGTGGACGCCGCCGGCGCCCAGGCCAACAACGGCAGCCTCAGCCCCTCGATCAGCGCTGACGGCCGCTGGGTGTCGTTCAGCTCCACGGCCACCAACCTGGTCAGCGGCCAGGACGGCGGCATCGAGGACATCTACCTGAAGGACATCGCCACCGGGGCGATCACCCGGGTGAGCAACGCCACCGGCGGCGGGCAGGCCAACGGTGCCAGCGCCGACTCCTCCATCAGCGGTGACGGTCGCTTCGTGACCTACTGGTCGGAGGCCACCAACATCGTCTCGGGTGACACCAACACGTGCGCCAAGTACACGCCCTCGTGTGCCGACATCTTCGTCTGGGACCGGCTGACCGGCACCAGCAAGCTGGTGAGCGTCTCCAGCGCCGGGGCCCCGGGCGATCTGGAGAGTCTGAGCCCGGCCATCAGCGTCGACGGCCGGTTCGTGGCCTTCGACTCCAAGGCCACGACGCTGTTCCCCGACGACCCGGGCACGAGCGGCCAGGACGTCTTCGTCCACGTGAACTAGCAGGGCACGCGGTGGTGGTTGCTACGCCCCCAGGGCGTGGTAGCCACCATCGACGTGGATGATCTCGCCGGTGGTGGCCGGGAACCAGTCCGAGAGCAGGGCGACGCACGCCCGGGCCACGGGCTCGGAGTTCCCCACGTCCCAGCCCAGGGGGGCCCGGGGGGCCCACGCCTCCTCGAAACGGTTGAAGCCCGAGATGGAGCGGGCCGCCACCGTGCGCACCGGCCCCGCCGCCACCAGGTTGACCCGGATGCCGGCCGGTCCCAGGTCGCGGGCCAGGTAGCGGGCCGTGGACTCCAGGGCGGCTTTGGCCACACCCATCCAGTCGTAGGCGGGCCAGGCCACGGTGGCGTCGAAGTCGAGGCCGACGATGGAGCCTCCCGCCTCCTTCATGAGGGGCAGGGCCAGCTCGGCCAGGGCCTTGAGGGAGTAGGCGGACACGTGGAGGGTGGTGGCCACGTCGTCCCAGGAGGCCCGGAGGAAGTCCCCGCCCAGGCAGGTCTCGGGGGCGAAGGCGATGGCGTGCAGGACCCCGTCGAGGCGGCCCCAGCGCCGGTTGAGCTCGTCGCCGACGGCCTCCAGGTGGGCGGGGTCGGTGACGTCGAGCTCGAGGACCTCGGGTTCGGCCGGGAGGCGGCGGGCCGTCCGCTTGGTGAGGCTCACGGCCCGGCCGAAGGAGGTGAGCAGGATCTCGGCGCCCTGCTCCTGGGCCACCTTGGCCACCGAGAAGGCGATGGAGTTGTCGGTGAGTACGCCGGTGATGAGGATGCGCTTGCCGTCGAGGAGCATGGGGCCCTCCGGAGCTCCGAGCGTCAACAGGGGGAGATGGTGTGCTTGCGGGAGGTGGGGCGCTCCCGCTTGGTGGCCAGACCGGCCAACGCCTCCCCCAGCACCCGGCGGGTGTCGAGGGGGTCGATGACGTCGTCCACCAGACCCCGTTCGGCGGCCATGGTCGGCGTGCAGAAGCGGGCCTCGTAGTCGGCCTCCAGGCCCGCCCGCATCGCGTCCCGTTCCCCGTCGGTGGGCAGGGCGGCCAGCCGCTTCCCGTAGAGGACCTGTACCGCCCCCTTGGCCCCCATGACCGCGATCTCGGCCCCGGGCCAGGCGAAGCTGGCGTCGTTGCCCAGCTCCTTGGAGTCCATGACGATGTAGGCGCCGCCGTAGGCCTTGCGCAGCACCACGCACACCCGGGGCACGGTGGCGGCGGCATAGGCGTGGACCAGCTCGGCGCCGTGGCGGATCATCCCCCGCCACTCCAGGTCCTTGCCCGGCTCGAACCCGGGGGTATCGACGAAGGTGAGGATGGGGACGTTGAAGGCGTCGGCGCACTGCACGAACCGGGCCGCCTTGCTGGACGCTTCGATGTCGAGCGTGCCCGCCCGCGCCTGGGGCTGGTTGGCGATGACCGCCACCACCCGGCCCCCGAGTCGGCCGTACCCCGTCACCATGTTGGGGGCGTACCGGGCCCGCACCTCGAGCAGGGTGCCGGCGTCGAGCACGTCGCCCACCACCGTGCGCACGTCGTAGGCCGAGCGCCCGGCTTCCGGGACGGCCGAGGCCGCCTGCCGGCAGGGCCGGTCGAGGGGATCGTGGGTCGCCTCCACCGGCGGATCCTCGAGGTGGTGGGACGGGAGATAGCTGAGCAGGTCGGCCACGGCCAGCACGGCGTCGTCCTCGTCCGCCGCCACCAGCGACACCAGGCCGGTCCGGCGGTCGTGGACGGCGCCGCCCCCCAGGGTGAGCCGGTCGATGCTCACCCCGGTGAACTCGGCCACGGCCTCGGGCCCGCTGACGTAGGCGAAGGCGTCGGGGGTCATGACCACATGGTCGGCCACTCCGAGGAGCAGGGCCGGCCCCGAGGTGCAGGGTCCGATGACGGCGAAGACGACCGGCACCACGCCCGACGCCCGGCCCGCCACCGCCCGGGCCACCCGGCCCCAGGCGTGCAACGAGGCCACACCCTCGTGGATGTCCGCCCCCGAGGTGGACAGCACCCCCACCAGGGGCAGGCCGAGCTCGACGGCCCGGTCCACGATCCGCTCCAACACGATGCCCTCGGGCGGCCCGATGGCGCCGCGGTGCTTGCCCCCCTCCAGGCGGAAGAAGGCCACGGGCCGGCCGTCGAGGCGCCGCAGGCCGGCGCTGGCGGCCACGGAGGTTCCCGCCCCCACGGGCAGGGAGCCGCCACCGTCGAGGTACAGCGTCATCGCTGGCGCCTACCCGGAGGCTTCCGTCATCGGGGCGAAGATGAGGGTGGCGTTGTGACCTCCGAACCCGAAGGAGTTGGACAGCACGGGGCCGTGCGCGTCCCGGGGCGAGCCCGCCACCACGTCGATGGTGATCTCGGGGTCGGTCTTCTCGTGGTTGGCGGTGGGCGGCACCTTGCCGTCGCGCAGGGCCAGCATGCTGGCCACGGCCTCCACACCGCCGGCGGCGCCGATGAGGTGGCCGGTGACTCCCTTGATGGAGGTGACCGGCGGCGATGTCTCCCCGAAGACCTTGACGATCGCCTCCGACTCCGAGGCGTCGTTGAGGGGCGTCGAGGTGCCATGGGCGTTGATATGGGCGATGGCCGACGGCACGAGGCCGGCGTCATCGAGGGCGAGCTGCATGCAGGCCGCCGCTCCGGCGCCACCCGGTGACGGGGCCGTGATGTGGTAGGCGTCGGCGTTGCGGCCGTAGCCCACCAGCTCGCCGTAGATGTGGGCGCCCCGGGCCTGGGCCCGGTCGAGCCGTTCGAGCACCAGGTAGGCGCCGCCCTCGCCCATGACGAAGCCGTCCCGGTCGACGTCGAAGGGGCGCGAGGCCCGTTCGGGGTCGTCGTGGCGGCCGGAGAGCGCGCCCATGCGGGAGAAGGCGGCCATGGCCACCGGGACGATGACGGCCTCGGCCCCACCGGCCAGGACCACGTCGGCGGTGTCGTCACGGATGAGCCGGGCACCCTCGCCGATGGCGTGGGTGCTGGCGGCGCAGGCCGTGGCCACGCACAGGTTGGGGCCCGTCCAGCCCAGGCTCATGGCGATCATGGCCGGGGTGGCGTTGGGCATCATCATCGGCACCAGGAACGGCGTGACCCGCAGGGCGCCGCGCTCGGCGAGGACGAGGATCTGATCCTCCATGGTGCCCAGGCCCCCGATCCCCGTGCCCGAGTACACCGCGCTGCGGGCGGGATCGGCGGCCAGGTCGCCGGCGTCGCGCAGGGCGTCCATGGCGGCGGCGAAGCCGAGCTGGGCCACCCGGTCGACACGGCGGACCTCCTTCGGGCCCAGGTAGGCGACGGGATCGAAGTCCTTGACCTCGCAGGCAAACTTCACCGGCATCTCGGACGGGTCGAAGTTGGTGATGGGCCCGGCCGAGGGGCGGCCTTCCAGGACGTTGTCCCAGAAGGTCGCCACGTCGCAGCCCGCCGGGGTTTTCACCCCGACGCCGGTGA
>JBIOYN010000217.1:0-4273 GCA_044870155.1 Acidimicrobiia bacterium
CCCTGGCGCCGCGCCCAGGTCTCCACCGACAGGCCCCAGAGGCGCACGAAACCGGCGGCGTCGGAATGACGGAAGGTGTCGGAGGCGTCGTAGGTGGCCAGCCCGTGGTCGTAGAGGCCCCGCTCGGCCCGGCGGCCGTCGACCGTGCACCGGCCGGCCTCCAGGCGGAGCCGCACCTCGCCGGTGACGTGCTCGGAGGCGCCGGCCATGAAGGCGTCGAGGGCCTGACGCAGCGGCGAGTGCCACAGGCCGTCGTAGATGAGCTCGGCGAAGCGGGGCTCGAGGCGGGCCTTCTCCCGCATGAGGTCGCGCTCCAGGCACACGCCCTCCAGGTCGGCGTGGGCGGCGAGGAGGGCCAGCGCCCCCGGGCACTCGTAGACCTCGCGGCTCTTGATGCCCACCCGCCGGTTCTCCACCATGTCGATCCGCCCGAAACCGTAGGCCCCGACGGTGGCCGACAGCCGGGACACCAGCTCGTGGGTGGGGAGCGCCTCGCCGTCGAGCGTGGCCGGCGCCCCCGCCCGGAAGCCGACCACCACCTCCGACGGCTCGGGCGGGCCGCCGGCGGGCGGCCGGGTCAGCGACCAGATCTCCTCGGGGGGCGATGCCCAGGGGTCCTCGATGGCGCCGCACTCGATGGCCCGTCCCCAGAGGTTCTCGTCGATGGAGTACGGGCTCTGCTTGGTCTGTTCGATGGGGATGTCGTGGGCGGCGGCGTAGTCCATGGCCGTCTCCCGGGTGAAGCTCCAGTCCCGCGTGGGGGCGAGGACGTCGAGGTCGGGGGCCAGGGCCCGGGTGGAGACCTCGAAGCGGACCTGGTCGTTCCCCTTGCCGGTGCAGCCGTGGGCCACAGCGCCGGCGCCGTGGCGGCGGGCGGCGGCCACCAGCTCCTCCACGATGACGGGACGGGACAGGGCGGACACCAGGGGGTAGCGGCCCTCGTAGAGGGCATTGGCCCGCACCGCCGGGACCACGAACTCCGAGGCGAACCGGGCCTGGGCATCGATGACCTCGGCCTCCACCGCCCCCGCCGCCAACGCCCGCTTGCGGATGACCTCGAAGTCGCCACCCTGACCCACGTCGACGGCCAGGGCGATCACCTCGCTGCCCCACTCCTCTCCCATCCACCGGACCGCCACCGAGGTGTCGAGCCCGCCCGAATAGGCCAGGACCACCCGCTCAGCACTCACGTCGGTTCCTCCTCACAGGCCGGCCAGCTTGGCCAGCCGGGCGGCCACTTTCCTGCCTCCGGCGTCCTCGTCGCACACCACCACGATGGTGTCGTCCCCCGCCACCGTCCCGATCACATCCGCCACCGCCGCCCGGTCGAGGGCGGAGGCGACCACGTGGGCCGAGCCCGGGGGGGTGCGCAGCACCGCCAGGTTGCCCGACGCGGCGGTGTCGACCAGGAATTCGGACAGCACCCGGCGGAGGTGCTCCTCGGGGGCGATGCGGTCCTTGGCGTGCTCGGGGATGGCGTAGGCCATCTGGCCGCCGGGGATGCGAACCTTGACCGCGCCCAGCTCCTCGAGGTCCCGGCTGACGGTGGCCTGGGTGGCCACCACGCCGTCCGTGGCCAGCAGCTCCACCAGCTGGACCTGGCTGGAGATGACCTGCTCCTCCAGGTAGCGGGCGATGCGGTGCTGGCGCTGGGGCTTGCCGATCGCCATGGTCAGCTACGAGAGCTCGCCGGCCAGCTCGGCCAGCAGAGCCCGGTAGGAGTGCATCCGGTTGTTGGCCTGGGTCCACACCACCGACGCCGGTCCGTCCATCACCTCGTCGGTGACCTCCTCGCCCCGGTGGGCGGGCAGGCAGTGGAGGAAGATGGCCCGGGGGCCGGCGGCGGCCAGCAGCTCGGCGTTCACCTGGTAGGCGGCGAAGGCGGCCCGCCGCTGCTCGGCTTCGGACTCCTGGCCCATGGAGGTCCACACATCGGTGTAGACGGCGTCGACACCGGCCACCGCCTCGAAGGGGTCGGCGACGAGCTCGAGCGCACCGCCGAGGTTGCGGGCCCGATCGACCACGGTGTCGTCGAGCTCGTAGCCGGGAGGGCTGGCGACGACCATCTCCAAGCCGGTGAGGGCAGCGGCCAGGGCCAGGGAGGCGGCCACGTTGTTGCCGTCTCCGATGTAGGCCAGCCGTCGCCCTTCGACCGAGCCCAGGCACTCCTCGAGGGTGAGCACGTCACCCACGGCCTGGCCGGGATGGGCCCGGTCGGAGAGCAGGTTGAGGATGGGGATTTCGACGGTGCGGGCCATCTCCTCCAGGACCCGGTGGTCGAAGACCCGCAAGGCCGCCACCGTGCAGTAGCTGGCCAGGACACGGGCGACGTCGGCCACCGACTCGCGCTTGCCCAGTCCGAGCTCCTCGCCCCGCAGCGTCACGCAGTGGCCGGCGAGGGTCACCACCGCCACCTCGAACGACACCCGGGTGCGGGCCGAAGGCTTCTCGAAGACGGCGGCCACGCTCTGGCCGGCGAGCACGGGCGGCACCTTGCCCGGCTCCTCCTTCCACGCCCGGCCCCGGTCGAGGACGCGCCGCAGCTGGGTGGCGGTGAGATCGTCGACGTCGAGGAAGCAGGGGGCGATCATGCCGGTCAGGTGACGACGGCCAGGGCCTTGGCGGTGATGGCCACGGCCTCGTCGATCTCGGTCTCGGTGACGAACAGCGGCGGCGTGAAGCGCAGGGCGCTCGGCGTCACGGCGTTCACCACCAGTCCCCGCTCCAGGCAGGCGGCGGCGGCCGCCCGGGCGTCGAGGGGGCTGCCGTCACCGGCACTGAGCTCGGCGGCCAGGAGCAGGCCCAGACCCCGCACCGAGGCGACGCCGGGGACGACCTCCAGGCCGGCGGCCAGGCGGGCCCCGGCGGCGGCCGCCCGCTCGGGAACGCCTTCCGCCCGCATCACCTCCAGCGTGGCCAGCGCCGCCCTCGCCGCCAGCGGCTGGCCGCCGAAGGTGGTGGCGTGGTCCCCGGCGCCGAAGGCGCCCGCCACCTCGGCCCGCGCCCAGCAGGCACCGATGGGCATCCCGTTGCCGAGCGCCTTGGCCATGGTGACCACATCCGGCCCGGGGTGCGGGGTGTCCCCGCTGTGACCGGGGTGCGGGGTGTCCCCGCTGTGACCGACATCGGAGTGCTCGAAGCCGAACCAACGGCCGGTCCGGCCGAGACCGGCCTGGACCTCGTCGAGGATGAGCAGGGCGCCGGTCCGGTCGCACAGCTCGCGCACCCCGCGCAGGTAGCCGGGCGGAGCCACCCAGACCCCACCCTCGGCTTGGACGGACTCCACCAGCACGGCGGCGAACCCGTCGCCCAGCCTGGCCGCTTCCGCCGCCAGGGCGTCGAGGTCACCGAAGGGGACCTGGGAGAAGCCGTGGGGCAGGGGCTGGAACGTCGCCTGCTTGGCGGGCTGGCCCGTGGCCGCCAGCGTGCTCAGCGTGCGGCCATGGAACGAGTTGAGCGTGGAGACGACGTGGAACCGCTCCGGACCCCCCGCCCGCTGGCCGAACCGGCGGGCGAGCTTGATGGCGCACTCGTTGGCCTCGGCCCCGGAGTTGGCGAAGAACACCCGGCCCCCGCCGCCCAGCAGATCGTTGAGGATCGCCGCCAGTCGGGGTTGGACATCGGTGTAGTAGAGGTTGGACACATGGCAGAGGGTCCGGGCCTGGTCGGCGATGGCCTCGGCCACCACGGGGTGGGCATGCCCGAGGGACACCACGGCCAGGCCGGCCAGGAAGTCGAGGTACTCCCGGCCGTCCGAGTCCCACAGCCGGGTGCCCTCCCCCCGCACGAAGGCCACCGGCAACCGGGCGTAGGTCTGCATGACGTGTTCGGAGTCGAGCGCCGCCAGCTCGTCGAAGCCGGGGGTTCGGGGTGTCCCCGTATTGATCGTCATTTGAACACCATCGTTCCGATGCCCTCCTTGGTGAAGACTTCGAGGAGCAGGGCGTGGGGGATGCGGCCGTCGAGGAGGTGGGCCCGGCCCACCCCCTGGCGCAGGGCCGAGACGCATGACGCCACCTTGGGCAGCATGCCGGACTGGAGACTGCCCGAGGAGACCATTCCCTCCAGGTCGTCGAGGGCGATCTGGGAGATGAGCGACTTCTCGTCGTCGATGTCGCCGTAGAGACCGGCCACGTTGGTCAGGTACACGAGCTTCTCCGCCTTGAGGGCGCCGGCGATGGCACCGGCCACGGCGTCGGCGTTGACGTTGTAGGCCTGGCCGACCTCGTCCACGCCGATGGTGGCCACCACCGGGATCAGCTCCTCTTTGATC
>JBIOYN010000218.1:0-7289 GCA_044870155.1 Acidimicrobiia bacterium
GCGCCGGCGAGGGCACGGCTGCGGTGGTACTGGACGGCGATCTCCTCCGCCTGGGTCTCCACCGGCAGTCCGGGGGCCGCTTCCAGAGCCTCGGCGGCGCGGCGGTGAAGGCGCACCTGACGGGAGGGGCTGATCCCCTCATGGATGGTGTCCCGGATGAGCGCCCGGATGAAGGCGTAGGTCTCCGCCGCGCCGGTGGGGACGAGCACGTGGGTGGCAAGAGCCTCGTCGAGGGCGTCGAGGGCGTCGAGCTCGGAGAGCCCCGCCATCACCTGGACCACGTCGAAGCGGAAGCTGCGGTCGAAGGCCGCCGCCGCCTGGAGAAGCTGGTTCGTCGCCTTGGACAGGCGGGCCAGGCGGCGCAGCACGACATCCCGGACCCGCTGGGGGACCCCGAGATCGGCCAGGCGGGCCACCGTCGTCCAGCGACCTTGGGGATCCTGGTACAGCGACCCCTCTTCGATGAGGTGCCGCAACAACTCCAGGATGAAGAAGGGGTTGCCCTCGGTCTGGCGCAGCCAGGCGGCGCCCACGCTGTCCTCCACGTCGTGCCCTCCGAGGACGGCCAGGAGGCGGGTGACGTCGGCGTGGCCGAGGCCTTTGAGGAGGACGTGCTCGTAGCCCACCTCCCGGGCCACGACGCCGAGGAGGTCACTCAGCGGATGGTTGGGGTCAAGCTCGATATCGGGGTAGGCGCCGAGGAGCAGGATGCGCTCCTTGGGCGCGAAGCGGACGAGGTGGCGCAGCATGGCCACGGTCGACCGGTCGGCCCACTGGAGGTCGTCGAGCACCAGGAGGACCGGCGCCCGCCGGGATCGGGCGATGAAGAACTGGGCCATGGCATCGAGCAGCCGGAAGCGCTCCTCCTCGGGCGGAACCGGGGGCATCTCGGGCAGGTCGGGGAGCACCTCGCGGATTCGGGGGACCAGTTGGGACAGCGGTTCCGCCCCCGCACCGAGATCGGCCCGCAGTTCTTCGGGGGCCGACAGGGCGATATGAGGCGCCAGCGCTTCGGCGAAGGGGACGTACGGGGGCGCCCACTCGCCCTCGAAGCCGCGGCCCCACAGGACGAAGGCGCCCTCGCGCTCGGCCTGGGCGGCCAGCTCCTGAGCCAGACGGGTCTTGCCGATCCCGGGCTCCCCGGCGACGAGCACCAGCCCGCCCCGCCCGCCGGCCGCCTCGCGCAGCCGCTCCGTCAGCCGGGCCAGTTCGGCGTCCCGACCCACCAGGGGCGCTTCCCGGTAGGCGGCAGGACGCGACTCGCTCTCGTAGCGCACCTCGTAGGCCGCCACCGGCTGGGGGAGACCCTTCAGCTCGAACTCCCCGGCGGCGGCGAAGGTGAAGCCGGGACGACCGGCCAGGAGCCCGGCGACGACCTCCGAGCACAGGATCTGGCGAGCGTCGGCTTGGTCACACAGCCGTTTGGCCAGCACCACCGGGGTCCCGAAGTAGTCCGCCGCATCCCGCAGCGCCTCCCCGGCGGTGAGGCCGACCCGGATGGCGATGCGTTCTCCGGCCACGGGACGCTGGGCCGCCTGCTGCATGGAGATGGCACAGCTCAGAGCGTCGGCGGCCGAGGGAAACGCGACCATGAGGCCGTCGCCCAGCCACTTCACCTCGTCCCCGCCGTGCTGGGCGACGGCTTCGGAGAGCAGCTGGTGATGGGCCTGGAAGATCCGCCGGGCCTCTTCGTCGCCGGCCCGGGACAGCAACTCGGTGGAGCCGACGACGTCGGTGAAGAGGATGGTGACCAGCCCCGATCCGCCCTCGGCCATGGCGCCCACTCCTCGTCCTTGTCGGAACTTTAGGAGTGTCTCCCGATCCCTGTCTTCCGTACCAGTACGGAGTGGCCCCTCAGCGAGAAACGATCACTCCCACTCGATGGTGCCGGGGGGCTTGGAGGTGATGTCGTAGGCCACCCGGTTGACCCCGGGCACCTCGTTGA
This sequence comes from Acidimicrobiia bacterium, assembly GCA_044870155.1. Classification (GTDB taxonomy): domain Bacteria; phylum Actinomycetota; class Acidimicrobiia; order IMCC26256; family BP-133; genus CAWBJP01. The sequence continues at coordinate 1,946 of JBIOYN010000218.1, forward strand.
TGAGCCGGGAGGAGATCCGCTCCAACAGGTCGTGGGGCAGGCGGGCCCAATCGGCGGTCATGGCGTCGTCGGAGGTCACGGCCCGCACCACGATCGGATAGGCGTAGGTGCGCTCGTCCCCCATCACCCCCACGGACCGGACGGCGGGGAGCACGGCGAAGCTCTGCCACAGCTCCCGGTACAGGCCGGCCCGCTTCACCTCGTCGACCACCACGGCGTCGGCCCGCCGGAGCACCTCCAGACGCTCGGCCGTGACCTCGCCGATGATGCGCACCGCCAGCCCGGGGCCGGGGAAGGGTTGGCGCCAGACGATGTCCTCGGGCAGCCCCAGCTCCTCCCCCACCGCCCGCACCTCGTCCTTGAACAGCAGGCGCAGCGGCTCCACGAGCTCGAAGTCCATGTCCTCGGGCAGGCCGCCCACGTTGTGGTGGCTCTTGATCTTGGCCGCGTCCCGGGTGCCGGATTCGATGACGTCGGGGTAGAGCGTGCCCTGGACCAGGAACCGGGAGGCAGCGCCGTCACCGGCCAGCTCGCGGGCCGCCTCCTCGAAGATCCGGATGAACGTCTCTCCGATGGCCCGGCGCTTGGCCTCGGGGTCGGTGACCCCGGCCAGGACGGCCAGGAAGCGGTCGGCGGCCTTGACGTGCACCAGGTCGACGTGGAACTGGCGCTGGAACGTCTCCTCCACCTGGTCGGCTTCGCCCTCACGGAGGAGGCCGGTGTCGACGAAGACGCACGTGAGCTGGTCGGCCACCGCCTTGTGGACCAGGGCGGCGGCCACCGCGGAATCGACGCCGCCGGAGAGGCCGCAGATGACGGGGTCGGTGCCGACCCGGGCCTGGATGTCCTCGACGGCCTGCTCGATGATCGACACCCGGGTCCAGTTGGGGCGGGCGTCGCACACGTCGTAGAGGAAGTGCTTGAGGATCTCCATGCCCCGGGGGGTGTGGATCACCTCGGGGTGGAACTGCACGCCGTAGACCCCGCGCTCGGGATCGTCGAGGGCGGCCACCGGGGCCCCGGGGGTCGAGGCCGTGACCCGGAACCCGGGCGGGGCGGCCACGATCGAGTCGCCGTGGCTCATCCACACCTCCTGGGAGGCGGGCAGGCTCTCGAACAGGATGGAGGGACGGAGGACGGTCAGCGGGGTGCGGCCGTACTCGCCCGTGCCCGTCCGGCGTACCTCACCACCCAACTGCTGGGCGATGAGCTGACTGCCGTAGCAGATGCCGAGGACGGGCGGGCCGGCGTCGTAGATCTCGGGATCGATGGACGGCGCCCCGTCGACATGGACGGAGGCGGGACCGCCGGAGAGGATGATCCCCTTGGGCCGCCGGGCCAGCATCTCGGCCACGGGCATGTCCCGAGACACGATCTCGGAGTAGACGTTGGCCTCCCGCACCCGGCGGGCGATCAGCTGGGCGTACTGGGCGCCGAAGTCGACGACGAGGACGGTGTCGTGGTGCGGCTGGGCCGGAGCCACGGGACTACTTCCCCATGCCGATGCCTTGACTCCTCTGCAGCGACTTGCCTTCGGTCTTGAGGGCGGGAGCCACCATCACCTCCGCCTTCTGGAACTCCTTGACCGTCTCGTAGCCACAGGTGGCCATGGAGGTGCGCAGGGCGCCGAAGAGGTTGAGGGTGCCGTCGTTCTCGTGGGCGGGCCCGACCAGGATCTCGGCCATGGTGCCCTTCTGGCCCACCTCCACCCGGGCGCCCCGGGGCAGGCTGGGATGGAAGGTGGCCATCCCCCAGTGGAAACCCTTCCCGGGCGCCTCGTAGGCGGAGGACAGGGGCGAGCCGACCATGACCGCATCGGCTCCACAGGCGATGGCCTTGGCGATGTCCCCCCCGGTGCGCATCCCGCCGTCAGCGATGACGTGGACGTAGACGCCGGTCTCGTCCAGGTGGCGCATGCGGGCGCCGGCGGCGTCGGCGATGGCCGTGGCCTGGGGCACGCCGATGCCCAGGACCCCCCGGCTGGTGCACGCCTGACCGGGGCCCACCCCGACCAGGACTCCGACGGCGCCCGTCCGCATGAGGTGGAGCGCCGTGGAGTAGGAGGCGCATCCGCCCACGATGACGGGGATGTCGAACTCGCGGATGAACTTCTTCAGGTTGAGCGGGGTCACCGTCTTGGACACGTGCTCGGCGGAGACCACCGTCCCCTGGACGACCAGGATGTCGAGCTCGGCTTCGAGCACGGCGGCGGCGTAGCGCTCGGTGCGCTGGGGGGTGAGCGAGGCACAGGCCACGATCCCCGACTCCTTCAGCTCCCGGATGCGGGCGCCGACGAGCTCGTCCTTCATGGGCTCGGCGTAGATCTGCTGCATGCGCAGCGTCGCCTTCTCGGGCGGCAGGTCGGCGATCTCCTCGAAGAGGGCCTCGGGGTTCTCGTACCGGGTCCACAACCCCTCGAGGTTGAGGACGGGCAGGCCGCCGAGACGTCCGATCTCAGCCGCCGTGGCCGGCGAGACGGCGCCGTCCATGGCCGAGGCCATGAGCGGCAGCTCGAAGCGGAAGGCGTCGAGCTCCCAGGAGATGTCCACATCCTCCGGGTCCCGGGTGCGCCGGCTGGGAACGATGGCAATGTCGTCGAGCCCGTAGGCGCGCCTTCCCGACTTGCCAATGCCAATTTCAACTTCCATGCCCTACCCTCCACCCTCTTGGGGAAGAGACCCCCAGGCCCCCGCCCAACGCCCTTGGGCGAAGAATAGCGGCGGCGTCTCAGCGACTGGCGGTTAGCACGGTCAGGAACTCGGCCAGGATCCGGGCCGTGGCCCCCCAGATGCACTCTTCGTCGTCCAGCTCGAAGAAATGGACGGCACGGGCGAGGGGGCCCGGACCCCACAGCTCCTCCCGGTGCACGCCGTCGGCCAGCAGCTCGGCCAGGGCCACGTCGAAGACCCGGACCACCTCGCGCTGGTCGGCCACCAGGTCGGGCCGGGCGGCGAGGAGTCCCACGAAGGGCGCGATCAGGAAGCGGGTGGTGACGGTGGAGAGCGTGTCGAGCTCGGCCACGACCTCGACGGCGCCGGGCGACAGACCAACCTCCTCGTGGGCCTCCCGCAGCGCGGCGTCGAGCAGGCTGCGGTCGACCTCGGGATGGACCTTGCCACCGGGAAAGGCGATGTCGCCCCGGTGGGAGGGCATGGTGTCGGGCCGCTTGGTGAGCACCACCCGGGTGACACCGTCCTCCTCGAAGAGGGGCACGAGGACTGCCGCCTGTCGCATCCCCGGGACGGCCACCCGGGAGCGGCGGGGCGCCGGGAGGTTGGCGCACACCCTCCGGATGTCGGCCAGGGTCGGGACCCGCTCCGCCGCCGAAAGCCGCAGCCACGGCGCCGGCGCCCCCAGGCGCACCAGCGGCGGCCGGGGGATCTGCGGCCCACCGGCGACGTCGGTCACCGGCGTCAACCGCCGTCGGTAGCGGTGGCGGCCTCGATCTGAGCGGCCAGCTCCTCCAGCAGCTCGCGCAGGCCCGCCGTCTTCAGGTTGGCCATGACCTGGCCGGGCGGGGTCTCACCCCGCTCCCACTCCATCCAGGAGGCGAGCAGCTTCACGGGGTCAGGGGGTGGGCGATCCATGAAAGGCGAGCCTACCCAGGCAGAGGGGGTGACCACCGGAGCGGTGGCCACCCCCTGGGAAATGGGAGCGGGGTCGGCAGGAACTAGAAACCGCCCATCCCACCCATGCCACCCATACCGCCCATGCCACCCATACCGCCGCCGGGCATGCCGGCAGGCATCGGCGCCGCCTTCTCGGGCTTGTCGGCGATGAGCACCTCGGTGGTGAGGAGCAGGGCAGCCACGGAGGCGGCGTTCTGGAGGGCGGAGCGGGTCACCTTGGCCGGGTCGATCACGCCCACCTTGAGCAGGTCGACGAGCTCGCCGGTCTCGGCGTCGAGACCGATGGTGCCCTCGGCGCTCTCCACCTCCTGGACCCACACGCCGCCGTTGAGACCGGCGTTCTGGGCGATCCAGCGCAGCGGTTCGGCCAGGGCGATGACCACAGAGCGAGCCCCGGTGGCCTCGTCACCCTCGAGCCCGTCGGCGGCCTGCCGGGCCGCGGCCCGGGCCCGGATGAGGGCCGTGCCCCCACCGGCCACGATGCCCTCCTCGATGGCCGCCCGGGTGGCGGAGAGGGCGTCCTCGATGCGGTGCTTCTTCTCCTTCAGCTCCACCTCGGTGGCCGCCCCGACGCGGATCACGGCCACGCCGCCGGAGAGCTTGGCCAGGCGCTCCTGGAGCTTCTCCTTGTCCCAGTCGGAGTTGGAGTCCTCGATCTCGTGCTTGAGCTGGTTGATCCGGCCCTGGACGTTCTCCGGACTGCCGCCACCTTCGATGATGGTGGTGTCGTCCTTGGTGACAACCACCTTGCGGGCCCGGCCCAGCAGGTCGAGGTCGACGTTCTCGAGCTTGAGGCCCACCTCGGCGGCCACCACCTCGCCGCCCGTGAGGATGGCGATGTCGGCGAGCATGGCCTTGCGGCGGTCGCCGAAGCCGGGGGCCTTGACCGCCACCGAGGTGAAGGTGCCCCGGATGCGGTTCACCACCAGGGTGGCCAGCGCCTCTCCCTCGATGTCCTCGGCCACGATGAGCAGGGGCTTGCCCGACTGCATGACCCGCTCCAGCACCGGCAGCAGATCCCGCACGTTGGAGATCTTCTGGTTGGCGATGAGGATGTAGGGGTCCTCCAGGACCGCTTCCATCCGCTCGGGGTCGGAGACGAAGTAGGGCGAGATGTAGCCCTTGTCGAACTGCATGCCCTCGGTGAAGTCGAGCTCCATCCCGAAGCCCTGGCCCTCTTCGACGGTGACGACGCCGTCACGGCCCACCCGGTCGATGGCGTCGGCGATGATGGCCCCGATCTCGGGCTCGGCGGCGGAGATGGACGCCACCTGGGCGATCTCCTCTTTCGAGTCGATCTCCTTGGACTGCTCGCCGATGGACTTCACCACGGCCTCGACCGCCACCTCGATGCCCCGCTTGAGGGACAGGGGGGCGGCACCGGCGGCCACGTTGCGCAGACCCTCACGTACGAGGGCCTGGGCCAGGACGGTCGCCGTGGTGGTCCCGTCGCCGGCGATGTCGTTGGTCTTGGTGGCGACCTCCTTCACCAGCTGGGCACCCATGTTCTCGAAGTGGTCCTCCAGCTCGATCTCCTTGGCGATCGTCACGCCGTCGTTGGTGATCGTGGGGGCTCCCCACTTCTTCTCCAGGACCACGTTGCGGCCGCGGGGCCCCAGGGTGACCCGCACCGTGTTGGCCAGCTTGTTGACCCCCGCCTCGAGGCCCCGACGGGCCTCCTCATTGAAGATGAGCTTCTTCGACATTTTTCCTCC
>JBIOYN010000219.1:0-6409 GCA_044870155.1 Acidimicrobiia bacterium
CCCAGCGTGGTGGCCTCGGTCACCTCCGACGCCGCCACCGGCCGTCCGGTGGCATCGGCCAGAGCGTGGAGGACGACCCGGTTGGCGGACATCCCGCCGTCGACCCGGAGGTTGCGGGCCACGAGGCCGGTGTCGGACTCGGCCGCCTCCAGCAGGTCGGCGCTCCTCTGCGCCACCCCTTCGAGGACGGCCCGGGTCATCTCGGCCCGGCCGGTGCCGAGGGTGAGGCCGAAGAACCCGCCCCGGGCGCCGTAGTCCCAGTCGGGGGTGCCCAGCCCGAGGAAGGCGGGCACGAAGACGACGCCCCCGCTGTCGGGCACCGAGGCGGCGAGCGCTTCCGTGGCCCGGGCGTCGGCGACGATCCCGAGGCCGTCCCGCAGCCATTCCACCGCCGTGCCGGCGGTGATGGCGATGGCCTCAGCGCCCCAGGTGGTGACGCCCAACCGCCGCCAGGCGGCGATGGGGATGGTGCCCGCCGGCCCCCGGGCCGCCCACTCCGGCCGCTCCGTGCCGGTGCACACGTCGAGCATCCCGCCCGTACCCAGCGTCAGCTTGGTCTCGCCGGGGCGGACGCAGCCCTGGCCCAGCAGCGACGCCTGCTGGTCGCCGGCCAGGCCGGCGATGGGGGGCGCCCCGGGCAGGGCCGTGGCCTCCCCGCACACCCCCGAGGAGTCGACGATGGTGGGCAGGACGGCCGGCGGGATGCGCAGCGCCTCCAGCACCGCCGGGTCCCAAGCCATGGCCGCCATCCCGGACTCCGGGCCCCCGGTGTCGAGGGACACCATGGCCGTCACGCCGGCGTTGCCGGGGTCGGTGGCGTGCACCGTCCCCCCCGAGAGCGTCCACGCCAGCCACGTGTCGACCGTCCCGAAGGCGAGCTCGCCGGCCTCGGCCCGGCGCCGGTCAGGGTCGGCCAGGTCGAGCAGGAAGGCCAGCTTGGTGGCCGAGGCGTTGGGGGCCAGGCGCAGCCCCTGCGCCTGGAGGGCCAGGCATGTCCCCACCGTGCGCAGGTCCTGCCAGCCCACCCCCGGTCCCAGCGGCTCACCCGTGGTCCGGTCCCAGAGGATGGCCGACGCCCGCTGGTTGGTGATGCCCACCGCCGCCACCGTCCCGCCCCACACCGCCATGGCCTCGTGGGCCACATCGAGGGCGGCGCCGGCCAGCTCGGCCGGGTCGAACTCCACGAAATTGGGCAGGGGCGTGGACGGGAGCACCGGCCGGTAGACGGCGGTGGCGATGCTCCCGTCGGCCGTCACCACCGCCGCCCGGACGCCGCTGGTGCCCACGTCGACGGCCAGGACCGAGGTCAGGCGGCTCATCGCACCGAGGCCCGGTCGCCGTCCCGCCGCCGGTTGCGGACGGCGCCCACGAAGCCGCCCAGGATCCCGAAGGACATGGCGAACAGGCCGGCGGTGACCACCGCCTCGACGACCTTGAAGGCGGCGTCGCCCTCCCGGCCCAGGAGCTGCTCGCCCACCAGGGCCCGGGTGGCGACGCGCAGCGGGAGCCAGAGGGCGAAGGCCGCCAGCCCGGCCACGGCGCCATGGGTGTAGGGCGAGCCCTCGGCGGTGGTGGCCGCCTTGTAGCCGGCCAGGAAGAAGGCGCCGAGGATGATGGCGAAGAGGGTGAAGACGAGCCAGCCCTCGTCCACGTTCTTCACGGACGACAGGGCCAGGTCGGCCAGGCTGGCGGGCGCCACCACGGCCAGGCCGAGCAGGGCGCCGCGTCCCACGGCCCCCAGATCGAGGTCGACGCCCTCCGGCATTCTCATCACCGCGACATCCGGCACTCTGTGCTCACGACCACGACCACCCCGGCGGTAGGAACGGTGACGGCAGTCCCAGCTTGCCCGGGTTGAGGACGCCGTGGGGGTCAAGGGCGGATTTCAGGTCGCAGAGGACGGCGAACGCCTCGGACCCCAGGGCGGTCGCCATCCACTCGCCGCGCACCAGACCGATGCCGTGGTGATGGGAGATGGCGCCGCCGGCGGCCAGGGTGGCGGACATGGCGGCGGCCAGCGCCGAGCGGTAGTAGCCGTCCTTGGCTGCGGGGTCGTCGCCGGGGGCCCCGGCGAAGGTGAAGTACAGGCAACCGCCGTCGAGGTAGGCGTGGGAGCAGTGGCCGGAGGCGGCCAGCGTGCCGGGGACGGCGGCGATGCCCTCCACCACCGCCTGGTAGAGGCCGGGGAGGGCGGCCCAGGGGGCGGCCACCTCCACGGTGTCGACCACCAGGCCGGCGCCGATCACCACCCCGAGGGCGGAGACGTCGTTGCGGTGCTCGAGCCAGCGCCCCACCAGGCGCCGGTCGCTGCCCGCCGCTCCGGGCGTGCGCCGGCACTCCTCGTCCACCAGCGCCAGGGTCCAGTCCACGACGGCGGGATCGGCCTCGTCGAGGACGAGCAGGAGGACACCGTCGACGTTGGAGGTCCGCCGGGCCTCGGTGTCGTCGTAGAGGCGGAGGACGCAGGGGGTGGCGCCCCGCCGCAGGATCCGGCGGATGGCGTCGAGGCCGTCGGCGAAGGAGCCGAAGGTGTAGGCCGCCCATCCCGAGCCGGCGGGCCGGGGCCGGACCCGCAGCGTCGCCTCGGTGACGACCCCGAGCGTCCCCTCGCTGCCCACGAACAGGGCGGTGAGGTCGGGGCCGGTGGCGGCCCGGGGCCCGTGGCCGCCGGTGCGCAGGGTGCGGGCCCGCCCGTCGACCACGGTGAGCCCCGCCACCATGTCCTCGATCTTGCCGTAGCGGGTGGAGTACTGGCCGGCGCTGCGGCACGCCAGCCACCCGCCCACGGTGGAGATGTCCACGGACTGGGGCCAGTGGCCCAGCGTCACGTGGTGCTCGGCCAGGGCCGACTCCAGGTCGTCGCCGTAGGTGCCCGGCCGCACCCGGGCCAGGAGCGAGCGGTCGTCGACGTCGATCAGCCCGGCCAGGCCCGGGGCGCCGAGGTCGAGCACCACCCCGCCGGCCACGGGCACCGCCCCGCCGCACACGCCGGACCGGCCGGCGGCGGGGGTGAGCGCCACCCGGTGCTCGCCGGCCAGGCGCACGCAGGCCGCCACCCCGCCGGTGTCAGGGGGGCGGACGACGGCCGCCGGACGGGCGGGGACGAGCCCCTGGGTGGCCCACACGGCGGCCAGCGGCCACCAGTCGCGGCCGGCGGCAGCGAGCATCCCGTCGTTGTCGACGGTGAGCGCCTCGGCGCCCAGCTCGGCGGCCACGGCGTCGAGGAAGGCCTCGGGCAGCGGCGCCGCCGGCGCCGCCAGGCGCACGCCCAGCGGACCCTCGGGCAGGGGCACCGGCCCCTCCCCCCGGCGTGGTCCCGTCACCCGTCGTCCTCGGACCGGGCCAGGACGCGGGCCTCCACCGCCGCCTCGGCGGGGTCGGCGGCCCGGCGCTGGCGCTCGGCCAGGGCGGTGAACGCCGCCACCTGGGCGGAGGTCTCCTCGGCGCTCCAGCCCAGCTCGGGCGCCAGGAGGTCGGCCACGGCGGGGGCGGCGGCCACGGTGGCGGCGGCGTCGAGGAGCAGGGCCCGGGTGCGGCGGGACAGTACGTCCTCGAGGGTGAGGGCCATCTCGTAGCGGGCGGCGTAGACCGCCTCGGCCCCCAGGTAGGGGAGGCCAGGGACGAGGGGCTCGGCCAGCGCCGGCCGCTCCCCGAGCATGGTGGCCACGGCCCGGGCCTGCCCTCCGTACCGGCCCGCCAGGTGCTCGGCCACGTCGGCGGCGACCCCCAGGCGCTCGGCCGCCCCGGGGCCGGTCACCTCCTCATAGCCCTCGGCTCCGAACAGCGGCACCGAACCCGTCCGCGACCGGCCGGCGAGGGGTCGGTCGCCCGCCGCCCGGCGCACGTCGAGGGCTTCGTCGACGGCGTCGGCCGCCATCTTCCGGTAGGTGGTCAGCTTGCCCCCCACGATCGACACCAGGCCCGAGGGGCTGACCCGCACCGAGTGGCGCCGGGACAGGTCGGCGGTCCGTCCTGTTCCCTCCGTCCCCCCTACCAGGGGCCGCAGGCCCGCCCAGGTGCCGAGCACCTCGGAACGATCGACGGGATGGCGCAGCCAGGCGTTCAGGGCGCCGAGCAGGTAGTCCACGTCTGCGGCGGTGCACACGGGGTCGTCGAGGGGGCCCTGGTAGTCGGTGTCGGTCGTCCCCACGTAGACCCGCTCGCCCCACGGGATCACGAACACGGAGCGCCTGTCGCCGGGCACGGGCAGGACGGCGGCCACCTCCAGGTGGGGCCGGCCCGCCGGCAGGGTCAGGTGGACACCCTTGGCGGGCCGGAGGGACCCGGGGTTGCGACCCTCGTCGAGGGCGCGCAGCTCGTCGGCCCACACCCCGGCGGCGTTGATCAGGGTCTTGGCACCGACCTCGAGGGTGGCCCCGCCCCGGCGGTCGGTGAGGGTGGCCCCCACCACCTGGTCGCCGTGGTGGCGGAGTGCGGTGGCCTCCACGTAGTTGGCCACCACCGCCCCGTGGCTGGCCGCCGTCTTGACCACGGCCAGAGTGAGGCGGGCGTCGTCGACCCGGGCGTCGTAGTACAGGAACCCGGCGGCCAGGCGGTCGCCGTCGAGGTCGGGCATCCGCTCCAGGGTCTCGGCCCGGGACAGCCGGCGGTGCAGCTTGCCGATCCGGGCGCCACCGGTGGCGTCGTACATCCACAGGGCCATCCCGATGGCCCGGGAGTAGGCCCGCGCCCCCGCCCGCCCGGCCGTGCCGCTGGCGAAGACGGGGATGAGGAAGGGCAGGGGTCGCACCAGGTGGGGGGCGAGGCGCAGCAGGCGCTGGCGCTCGGCCAGGGCCTCGTAGACGAGGCGGAACTCCCGCTGGTTGAGGTAGCGGAGCCCGCCGTGGACGAGCTTGGAGGAGCGCGACGACGTCCCGGCGGCGAAGTCGCCCCGCTCCACCAGGGCGGTGCGCAAGCCCCGGCTGGCGGCGTCGAGGGCGACGCCGGCCCCCGTGATCCCCCCGCCGATGACGAGCACGTCGAGGGGTTCGGAGGTCAGGCGGGCCAGGTTGGCCTGGCGCTCTGAGCCCGAGAACTTCACGGGCCGGGATCCTAGGGGCCAAGCCTCGAGCAGCGGAGTGACACATTCAGGGCATAGCGTGGCCGCAAGGGGGGAATAGGTGACGGCGGAGTTTTCCTAGGGCTGAACGCGGGGAGAAGCTGGTTATGCAGTCGGTGATGGAACGGATTTGGCCGGTGGAGCGGGTGAAGTTGCCCGCCGCCCTCGCCTGGCGAGCGAAAGGGAGTTGCCGCGGCAGCGACCCCTTGATCTTCTATCCCCCCTCCGACGACGACGGCCTCGCCGAGCGGGCCAAGGTGATCTGCTCCGCCTGCCCGGTGCGCAAGCCCTGTCTGGAGTTCGCCCTCTCCACCCGGGAGAAGCACGGTGTGTGGGGCGGGCTCACGGAGCGGGAGCGCCGGCGGGTGCTGCGCCAGCGCCGGCGCTCCGCCTAGGGCAACCTCAGCGCGTCGCCGCCCGTCAGGGGACCAGCTGGTCGCCGGCGGTAACCTCGCCGCGTGACTGCTGAACCCGCGCCCTCGTCCTTCGCCTGGCCCCCGGTGCTGGCCAAGCTGCTCGCGGGCCAGGACCTGGACCCGTCGGAGGCGGAGTCGGCCATGGCCACGATCCTGGACGGGGCGGCCACGTCGGCCCAGATCGCCGCCTTCGTCGTGGGCCTGCGGGCCAAGGGGGAGACGGCGGCCGAGATCGCCGCCCTGGCCCGCACCATGCTGGCCTTCGCCGAGCGGGTGGAGGTCGACCCCGGCGCCGGGCCCCTGCTCGACACGTGCGGGACGGGCGGCGACCGGTCGAGCTCCATCAACGTGTCGACCCTGGTCGCCTTCGTGGCCGCCGGGGCCGGGGCCAGGGTGGCCAAGCACGGGAACCGCTCCATGTCGTCGGAGTGCGGCTCGGCCGACCTGCTGGAACAGCTGGGAGTGACCATCGACCCGGGGCCGGCGACCGTGGCCCGCTGCATCGAGGACGTCGGCATCGGGTTCTGCTTCGCCCCCCGCTACCACCCCGCCCTGCGCCACGCCGGCCCCACCCGCCGGGAGCTGGGCGTCCCCACCACGTTCAACTTCCTCGGACCCCTGGCCAACCCCGCCGGCGCCCGGCGCCAGGCGCTCGGGGTGTCGGACCCCGCCATGGCCGAGAAGGTGGTGGCCGCCCTGGCCGAGCTGGGGTGCGAGCACGCCCTCGTCTTCCACGGCCACGACGGCCTCGACGAGCTGACCACGACCACCACCTCGGCGGTGTGGGAGCTGTACGGCGGTGGGGTGCGCAGCTTCGTCCTCGACCCCGCCGTGCTCGGCATCCCCCGGGCCGAACCCGGAGATCTGCGCGGCGGCGGGCCCATCCGCAACGCCGAGGTGGCCGTCGACGTGCTCTCCGGAGCCAAGGGGCCGG
>JBIOYN010000220.1:0-7794 GCA_044870155.1 Acidimicrobiia bacterium
GCCGAGCCCGAGGGAGGCGTACTGGCCGGGGAGGTGGTGGACGTCGCCATGGTCGGGCCGGACGCCGAGCACCCACAGGTCGGAGTGCGTCGGCTCGAAGTAGGTGATGGTGGCGTTGTAGTGCTCCCTGCGGAGCTCCTCGATGACGGCGGCGAAGCCGCGGCCGTCGTCTTCGATCGTCGGCGGGGACGGCGGCTGGAACTGGGGGAGCACCCGGGCCAGCTCGGGCAGCACGGTGGCGGAGCTGAGCTTCGGCGCCGTCTCCTCGTCCTCGGTGGGCAGTCCGAGGAACAGCACCAGGCCCGACGCCGCCGCCGCCTCGGTCAACCCGACGGCCTCGGGGGTCACGGGGACGCGGCCCGAAGCGAAGACGACCTTGTCGAACTCGAGGTCGGGCGTCCGCCGGTCGGCGAAGTGGGCCAGGGGGAGGCCGTCGTCCTCGGTGATCCGGGCCGGCACGGCCCGGAACAGGATGGTGGCCAGCCGTTCCCGTTCCAGGCGGCGGAGCACGGACTGGCCGATGGGGGAGAGCTTCTTCGGCGTCATCCCACCGGCGGCGAGCACCACCCGGGCCCCGGCCATGGCCGCCTTGTCGGTGAGCTCCACGGCGTGGTCGGTGTGACCGACGATGAGGATGTCCTGATCGACGAGCTGCCCGGCGAAGCGGTCGACCTGGATCCGCTCGGAGAGCGAGGCGTCGATCGGCGGCGTCCACACTGAGCCGCCGACGTTGGTGCGGTCGGCCACCACGCAGGCCCGGGCCCGGTAGGCCCCCTTGTTGGTCGTGATCTCGAGCGCCTCGCCGGTGAAGTCGATGGTCTCCACGGCCTCGCCGAAGCCCACGTCGAGCTGATGCTCGCCGATCAGCTCCGTGTACGCCACCGCCGACGACGGCTCCAGGATCCGGACGCGGCTGAGCCCGCCCTGCTGGGCGGCGATGGCCACCGACAACGCACCCGAGTTCCCGCCCACCACCACCAGGTCGTAGGCGCCATGACCACCCGTACCAGACGACATCGCTCCCCCGAGTTCCGGGTCAGGAGAGGAACGTTAAGGGAGGCCCCCGCCCCCCGCCCAACCCGGACCCTCGGTCAGAGCGCTTTGATCTCGGAGTGGATGGGGGTGCCCCGCAGGACGTTCTGGGTGACGGGGGAGCCGTTCTCGGCAGCGACCCGGATCTCCTCGAGGATGGCGGGATCAGCGTCCGTGTCGACCTCGACGGTGTAGGTGATGTTGGTGTAGCCGGGCGGGATCGAGGGATCGAGCTGGAGGTATCCCTGCAGGTCGAAGTCGCCTCGCGTCTCGATGCGCAGGGACCGGAAATCAATGCCCCGGCGGTTGGCGTGGGTGACCCACCCGATCTGCAGGCACGTCCCCACCGCCGCCAGGAGCAGCTCCATGGGATCGATGGCCTTGTCCGTGCCCCCCAGCGGGGCGGGCTCGTCCGTATCGATGGTGAAGGACCGCGACGTGGTCCGGGCCTGAGCCCCGTCCATCCACTCCGTGACCGTGGTGAAGTTTCCCTGTCCGAGCTTGGGATCGTTGCGGATCGCTTCCTTGGTCTGGTTGAACGTGTCCATGTCGAGGCTGAAGCAGCTGCGCGTCATGTTCCTCCTCCGGGGGCGTAGAGCATCGAGGCCAACCGGGTGCTCCTACCCCGGATGGCGGTCCTCCGCACCCGCGGGTCTCCTCGAGTCCCGACGGGTGGGGGTTTCCCCGGGCCGCCGTCCTCAGCCGATGACGGCGCCGACGGAGAGGCCGACGACGTAGGTGCCGGTGGCTGTGAGCGCCCCGATCAGGAGCTGGCGGAGCCCGGAGCGGAAGAGGGGCCGGTTGGTGAGGAGACTGATGGTCGCTCCCACCGCGAAGAGGACGGTTCCCGCCAGCACGGCGGCGATGATGAGGGCGATTGCTCCTGACGAGAAGGTGAAGGGGATGACGGGCAGGGCGGCGCCGCTGGCGAAGGCGATGAAGCTCGACACCGCCGCCCCCGCCGGGGAGCCGAGGCCGGCCAGCTCGGGTTCGGCGGCGGCGAACGCCTCGGCCGCCGCCTCGTGGTCACCCCGGCTGGCGATGTCGGAGGCCTGGTCGGAGTCGAATCCCCGCAGGCGCATCAGCAGTTCCAGCTGGGTCACCGAACCTTCGCTCAGCAGCTTGCGCAGCTCCTCCGCCGTCGGCGGCCGGTTGCCTTCGAGCAGCTCGCGCTGGGACCGCACCGAGATGTACTCCCCGGCGGCCATCGAACCGGCCCCGGCCACCAGCCCGGCCAGGCCGGCGAGCAGGACCACGTCGCCGCCTACGTTGCCGCCAGCCATACCCGCCACCAGCGCCAGGTTGGAGACGAGGCCGTCATTGAGTCCGAACACACCGGCCCGCAGCGATCCCGACGCCCGGGTGCGCCAGGCCGGGAAGAGCCCGGCCACGAGCTGGCCGTGGACGAGCTCGTCGGCGGTCATCCCCACGTCCGCCTCGGGCTCGCGCCCGTACCGGCCCCGCTCGGTGGCCTCCATCCGCTCCAGGATCGGCACGATCGTCCACACGCCGAGGCGCCGGGCCACCCAGGACAGCAGCCGGGTGCCCGGGCCGGGCCGGTGCTCGTCGACGTCGCCGGCGGCCAGGCCCAGCTCGGCGAGCTTCTGTTGCCAGTACCGGGCGTGGCGCTCCTCGGCGGCGGCGAGCTCGAGGAGGACCTCGCGATGCTCGCCCTCGGTCTCCTCGGCCAGCCCGCGGTAGAGCAGGACGTTGTCGAATTCCTGCTCGACATATCGCCGGTAACGCTGCGGGTCGGGCTGGCTGCGCATGGTGACGTCCGTAGTGTGCAACGTCGGGGGGCGGCGTTGCTCATCACGCCCCGATGCCGGGCACGTCCCTCGACCTGGTCACCGCCGGGGTATCTTGACCCGTTCACGCACGCACGACGAGGAGGTCGAGCCATGCCTGCACGGACCGCGAATGCCCGCTGGGAAGGTGGCCTGAAGGACGGCAAGGGGAACATGCGCCTGGGCGGCGGCGCCTTCGAGGGGCAGTACTCCTTCTCCTCCCGGTTCGAGGAGGGATCGGGCACCAACCCCGAAGAGCTCATCGCCGCCGCGCACGCCGGGTGCTTCTCGATGGCCCTCTCCGCCGGGCTGGAGAAGGCCGGCTACAACCCGAACTCGGTGGAGACCGAGGCCAAGGTCCACCTGAGCCCGGCCGACGGCGGGTTCAAGATCTCCCGCATCGACCTCGTCTGCACGGCCGACGTGCCCGGGATCACCGAGGACGCCTTCCAGGAGGCGGCCCAGGGGGCCAAGGTGGGGTGCCCGGTGTCGCAGGCGCTGGCCGCCGTCGAGATCACCGTCGACGCCACCCTGGCCGGCTGACGCGACCAGGGCGCTGACCCGCACGCTTCACTGGAAGCTCAGGAGAGCTCAGGTCACCCGACCCCACGCCGCCAACAGCTTGACTTTGGTCGGGAGCAGGGCGGCGAAGGGAGTCGACGTCGCCGGGCCGTCGACCGGGCGTGCAACGCAGTCCCGGCGGCGTCGACGGCAACACGGCGAGCACAGCCAAAGGAGAAGCCATGGCGGATAAGAAAAAGGCCCTCGAGGACGCCTACGACCTGTTCAACCAGTGGACCGCCGCCGACCAGACCGCGTTCGCCAACCTCCTCGCCGACGACGTGGTCTGGATCGAAGGCGACCCCGACCTGCGCGCCGACGACCCCAATTGGAGCGAAGACGACCCCGGCTCCGGTGCCCGCAGATACAAGAACAAGAACAACGTCCTCAACCACATCAGCTACGTGAAGAGCAGCGTGGCGTCGGCGACACGCATCTCCGTCACCGTCCAGGGCGACCATGCCACCACCAAGGACAGCATGGAGGTACACGGCCACCCCACTCACGAATGCGTCACCGACGTCATCTTCCGAGGCGATCTCATCGCCCAGGTCCACCACTGCCTCCGGCACACGCCTTAGATCCGAGGCGAGCACCACTCCCGGAAGGGCCCAAGGTGCTGGCCGCCGGCCATGCTGGTTCAGTACTCGATCGAGGAGTAGCGCTTCAGCTTCTCGCGGCTGTGCTCGCCGTTGATCGTCCGGACGGTTCCCGACCGGGAGTGCATGGCGATCGACTGGGTGATCGCCATGTCGCCCTCGTAACGCACCCCGGCGAGGAGGTGGCCGTCGGTGATCCCGGTGGCGGCGAAGAACACGTCGTCGCCGGACACGAGGTCGTCGGTCGTGAGCACCCGGTCGGGGTCGTAGCCGGCGGCCACTGCCTCCTGCCGCTCGGCGTCGGTGGGGAGCACGATGCGCCCCTGGATGGCGCCGCCCAGGCATTTGATGGCGCACGCCGCCACCACCCCTTCCGCGGTGCCCCCGACGCCGAGCCACACATCGACGCCGGTCCCGGCGCGCGCCGCCGAGATGGCGCCGCCGATCTCACCGGCGATGATGATCTTGACGCGGGCGCCGGCTTCGAGAATCTCCTTGACGAGTTGGTCGTGGCGGTCCCGGTCCAGGATGGCGACCGTCAGGTCGGAGGTCCGGCAGTGCCTGGCCGTGGCGATGCGCCTGAGGTTCTCGCCGACGGGGGCGGTGATGTCGATCACGTCAGCCGCCGCCGGCCCCACCGCGATCTTCTCCATGTACCGGCACGGACCCGGGTCGAACATCGACCCTCGTTCGGCGCAGGCGGCCGCCGAGAGCGCCCCGTTCATGCCCTTGGCCGCCAGCCTGCGGCCGTCGATGGCATTGACGGCGATGTCCACGGCCATGCCCTGGCCCCGGCCGATGGCCTCGCCGTGGTAGAGCATGGCGGCGCGACGCTTCTCGCCCTCCCCGACCACCACCAGCCCGTCCGTCGGCAGGGTGCCCATCATCAGCCGCATGCCCTGCACGGCGGCCTCCTCGGCCGTGCGCTGATCGCCTCGTCCCATCACCCGGGCGGCGGCGAGGGCGGCGGACTCGGTGACCCGGACGAGCTCGAGCCCGAGATTGCGATCCGGCGCTGATTGGGCGCTGGCGGTGGTCGCCGATGGGTCTCCAGGCAGATCGGCCAAGCCGCCTTCGTATTCCATCGCCCGCTCCTATCGAGGTGAGGCGCCCGCGGGGGACGCCGAAAGTTCCTTGACCACCATGCCCACGAATGCCTTGGCGTCGCCGAAGAGCATCAGGGTCTTGTCCATGTAGTAGAGCTCGTTCTCCACCCCGGCGAACCCGGGGCTCATACCGCGCTTGATCACCATGACGCTCGCCGCCTTGTCGACGTCGAGGATGGGCATGCCGTAGATGGGGCTCGACGTGTCGGTCCGGGCCGCCGGATTGGTGACGTCGTTGGCGCCGATGACCAGGGCGACATCGGCCTGGGGGAACTCGGAGTTGACCTCGTCGAGGTCGAGCATCCGGTCGTAGGGGATGTCCGCCTCGGCCAGCAGCACGTTCATGTGCCCGGGCATGCGCCCGGCCACCGGGTGGATGGCGAAGCGCACGTCGATGCCCCGCCGGGTGAGGGCGTCGTAGAGCTCGCGGACCTTGTGCTGGGCCTGGGCCACGGCCATCCCGTAGCCGGGGACGATGATCACGGAGGAGGCGGACTCCAGGATGGAGGCCGACTCCTCGGGGGTGGCGCTGCGGACGGGCCGCTCCTCGACCTGGCCGGCCGCCGCCGCCTTGACCTGGCCGAAGCCGCCGAAGAGCACGTTGGTGAAGGAGCGGTTCATGGCCCGGCACATGATCACCGACAGGATGAACCCCGAGGAGCCGTCGAGCGCCCCGGCGATGATGAGCAGGTTGTTGTCGAGCACGACCCCCATGGCCACCGCCGAGAGACCGGCGTAGGCGTTCAGCAACGAGATCACCGTGGGCATGTCGGCGCCGCCGATGGGGATGATCAGCAGGACGCCGAAGGCCAGCGCCAATCCTGCGAACACGGGAAAGAGGGCGGTGGCCCCCGGGTTGACCATGAGGGCGATGGCGATGCCGATGGCGCCGGCGAGCAGGGCGAGGTTCACGACGTTCTGGCCCCGGTACACGATCGGCCGGCCGGGCAGGAGGTCCTGGAGCTTCCCGAACGCCATCAGGCTGCCGGTGAAGGTCAGGAAGCCGAGCAGCACCTCGAAGGCGAGCGCCCCCATGATGAGCGCCGAGAGCTCGTCGGTGTGGAGGTAGTACTCCGAGGTGCCGACCAGGGCGGCGGCCAGGGCCCCGAAGGCGTGGGACAGGGCGGTCCGCTGGGGGACGGCGGTCATGGGCATGAACACGGCCAGCGGGATCCCGATGGCCGAGCCCAGGACGAAAGCGATCAGGATCCACTGGTAGGTGACGATCTCGGCCTTGAGCAACGTGCCGATCACGGCCAGGAGCATGCCGAGCTCGCCCGCCTTCACCCCTCGCCGGGCGGTGGCGGGGTGGGAGAGCCACTTGAGGGCCAGGATGAAGAGCGCGGCGGCGGCGACGTAGCCGAACTGGACGAGGTCCTCGACCTCCATCAGCGGGGCTGCCGTTCCTTGAACATCTTGAGCATCCGGTCGGTGATGAGGAAGCCGCCGACGACGTTGGCCGTCGATGCCGTCACCGCGATCGTTCCCAGCACCGTGCTGAGCGTGCTCCGGTCCGATCCGGCGATGACGATCGAGCCGACCAGCGAGATGGCGGCGATGGCGTTGGTGAGCGACATGAGTGGGGTGTGGAGCAGCGGGGAGACCCGCCGGATCACCTCCAGGCCCACGAAGGTGGCCAGGACGAAGACGTAGAGCGCGGTCCCCAGGTCCTGCTCGGCGATCACCCCGCCACCTCCAGTCCCAGCGCTTCACGGACCATGGGGTGCACCACGCTCCCGTCCGACGTCACCAGCGTGTCCCGGGTGATCTGGTCGTCGAGGTCGACGGTCACCTTGCCCTCCTTGGTCAGGTGGAGGAGGAACGCCGAGATGTTCTTGGCGTACATCGAGCTGGCCTGGTAGGGGGCGCTGGCGGGGAGGTTGGTGGGCCCGAAGATGGTGACGCCGTGCTCGGCGACGACCTCGTCGCGCCGGGTCAGCTCGCAGTTGCCCCCCCGCTCGGCGGCCAGGTCGACGATGACCGAGCCCGGCTGCATCCCCGCCACCATGTCCGCGCTGATGAGCCGGGGCGCCGGCCGGCCCGGGATGGCGGCCGTGGTGATGACCACGTCGCTGGCCGCCACCACCCGCGCCATCATCTCCTGCTGGCGGCGGTAGAACTCCTCGTCCATCGCCTTGGCGTAGCCGCCCCCGCCCTCGGCGTCGTCGGTCTCCAGGTCGAGCTCGACGAATCTGGCGCCCACGCTCTGGACCTGCTCCTTCACGTCGGGGCGGACGTCGTAGGCCTCGACCACCGCCCCCAGGCGCTTGGACGTGGCGATGGCCTGCAGGCCGGCCACGCCCGCGCCGACGATGAAGACCCGGGCCGGTGGGACGGTCCCGGCCGCGGTCGTGAGCATGGGGAACATCTTCGGGAGGGCCTCGGCCGCCAGGATGACGGCCTTGTATCCCGCCACCGTCGCCTGGGAGGAGAGGGCGTCCATGCTCTGGGCGCGGGTGATCCGGGGCATGAGGTCCATGGCGAAGAGCCGCAATCTGCGGGACGCCAGTGCTTCGACCGCTTCCGGATAGGAGAGCGGGTCACACAGGCCGATCACCGCTTGGTCGGGCTGCAGGCGGTCGAGATCCTGGCGGGCGGCATCGAGGTTCGGACCCAGGGCGCGTACCCGCAGGATCACGTCGACGGCGAACACCTCGTTGCGCCAGCGGACGACCTTCGCCTCCTTGGCCAGGTAGGCCTCGTCGGTGA
>JBIOYN010000221.1:0-14455 GCA_044870155.1 Acidimicrobiia bacterium
GGTGCGGTTGAGGTCGCCCCAGGCCCAGCCCACGTCGACCAGGCGCCGCTCGTAGGCGGGGCAGTTCTCCGGGCAGCGCCAGGGCGCTTCCGGAGCCCGGTCCAGGTTGCACTTCCGCACCGACTCGCCGGAGGGGTAGGTGCGGCTCTCGTAGTTCTTGCAGTCGGTCCGCATGGGCACGGAACCATGGTATGGCAACGTTCCTCCCCCGCGTCCGTCGCCTCCCCCTTCCGCCCGTTTCGCCCCGGATTCTCAGCCGCCGACGACGGCCAGGGAGGCGCCGAGACCGGCCCGCATCACCCCGGAGCCGTCGATGCAGCCCCGGGCCATGGCCGAGGTGGTGAAGGGCAGGGCCAGGCGCCCGGTGCCGTCGACGGCGATACAGCCGCCGTTCCCGCCCACGGACCGCACCTGCTCGAGCGCCTCCCGGCAGGCGTCCTCCAGGGCCCGGCCGCCGAGGCGGACGAGGGCGTCGACCTCATGGGAGAAGGCCACCCGCACGAAGGCTTCCCCTTCACCGGTGGCCGACACGGCGCAGGTGCGGTCGTCGGCCCACACACCGGCGCCGGGAAGGGGCGAATCGCCAACCCGGCCCGGCAACTGGCCCCGGCGGCCGCCGGTGGAGGTGGCGGCGGCCAGATGGCCGGCGCTGTCGAGGGCCACGGCCCCGACCGTCCCCGGGGCCGGCGCCGAGGCGCCGGCTCCGCCGATGTCGGTGTCGACGAACCAGTCGTCGGGCGCGAAGGCCAGGCCCTCCGAGCGGGCCAAGGCGGTGGCCCCCTCCCCGGCCAGGATCACGGGCCCGCCGTGCACGAGCACCGCCCGGGCGGCGGCCACCGGGTGACGCAGCCCCTGGACGGCGGCGACCGCTCCCACCCGGCGCCCGGCGCCGTCGGCCACGCCGGCGTCCATCTCCACCGTCCCCGCCGCCGTTCGCACCGATCCCCGCCCGGCGTTGAAGCCGCCGTCGTCCTCCAGCACCTCGACGGCCGCCACCACGGCGTCGAGCGCGGTGCCGCCCGTCCGCAGCAGTTGATGTCCCGCCTCCAGGCTGCGGACCAGGGCGGCCAGACGGGGACCGTCCTGGTCCTCGGGCCGGGGGGCCCCTGCCCCTCCGTGCACGGCGATCACGATCACGAACGGACCTCCATCTCCTCGGGCAGCTCCACCCGGCGGAACCAGCGCCACAGCACCAGGTCGTAGGCGCCCTTGATCACGCCGGCGATGAGGAAGGGGGCGCCGAGGGCGAGCGTCTGGCTGGCGCCGGCCAGCGCCGGGCCGGCGGGGCGGACCACGGCCCGGGCGGTGTTGGTCCAGACGGCCGCCGCCGTGCGCTCCGAGGGATCGACGAGCGCCATCACGTAGGCCTGGCGGGTGGGGACGTCCATCTGGGACAGCGTGACCCGCAGGAGCAGGAGGGCCACCGCCCAGCCGAGATCAGGGGCGAAGGCCATGGCCGCCAGGATGACGTTGGAGGGCAGATGGGTGAAGACCATGGTGGTCAGGAGCCCGAACCGCTCGGCCAGGCGGGGCGCGACCAGCATGGAGGCGGTCTGCAGGCCGCCGACGGCGAAGAACACCAGGCCCAGCTGGCCGACGGAGGCGCCGAAACGCACCGTGAGCCAGTAGGCGATGAAGGACTGGACGACGAACCCGCCGCCGAAGGAGTCGGTGGCGAAGAGCGCCGCCAGACGCCGGACGTGGCTGCGGGCCGGCCCCGCCGAGGCCCCGGGCCCCGAGGGGGGGCCGTCCCGGCGGGGAGCCTCCACCGCCGGCGAGAGCCCGACGGCGAAGGCGGCGCCGGCCAGCGCAACGGGGAGGAAAAGGAGGAAGGCCCGCTCGTCGACCGGAGCACCCTTCCACACGTGGCGCAGCGGGCCCAGGCCGCCGGCGGCCAGAGCGCCCAGCGAGCCGGCGGCAGTGGCCACGGCGTTGTAGGTGCCGAAGCCGCGCAGCCTCGTCCGCCCCGACAGGTCGGAGGCGAGCATGGCCTGCTCCAGAGACGTGAACGGCCCCGACTCCACCACCTCGGTGGACAGCGCCCCGCCCAGGGCGACCAGCATCAGCAGCCAGAGCTGGTCGGACAGGGCGAAGGCGACACCCGTCAACCCGAGCCCCAGGTACAGCGCCAGGTAGCACCGGCGCCGGCCCCACGTGTCCCCGTGGCGGGCCACTCCCAACGAAGCGAGGACGGTGCCGGCCAGCACCGCGGTCAGGAGCAGGCCGACTTGCCCGGACGAGAATCCCCGGCGTTCAAGAGTGGCTCCGAGGAGCACGGCGCCAAGGCCGTAGGCGAACGCTCGCGCCGCCTGGGCGGCCAGGATCCGGCGTAAGTCGGCGGGCAAGCCCTGGACACTACCGACCGTGGCGTCGGCATCGTCGGCGCGGGTTAGCGTCGGCGGTCGATGGTCGGCGCCCGCAGCCCGCTCGCCGAGCTCGCCCGGTTCTTCGGGCGTCTCAGCCTGACCGCCTTCGGGGGCCCCGCCGCCCACATCGCCCTCATGCACCGGGAGCTGGTGGGTGGCCGGCGCTGGCTGACCGACGCCGAGTTCCTCGACCTGGTGGGGGCGAGCAACGCCATCCCCGGCCCCACCTCCTCCGAGGTGGCCATGTACGTGGGCCGGCGGCGGGCCGGCGTTCCCGGGCTGGTGGTGGCGGGCGTGGCCTTCATCGCCCCGGCGGCGGTGGTGATGGGCACCCTGGCCTGGGTCTACGTCCGCTACGGCACCACCCCGGCCCTGGACGACGCCTTCGCCGGGATCAAGCCCGTCGTGGTGGCCGTGGTGGCCCTGGCCGTGCTCCAGCTGGGCCGCACCGCCGTGAAGTCCCTCCCCCTGGCCGTCATCGGCGGGATCGTCCTCGCCCTCTTCCTGGTGGGGGTCGAGGAGCCGGTGCTGCTCCTGGCCGCCGGCGCTCTCGCCGCCATCGTCGCCCGGCGGCCGCGCTTGCTGAGCTTCCCGGTCCTGCTCCCCGCTCTGCTGGCCGGGGGCCCGGGCACGCTGGCGGCCGAGCCCTCCCTGGTCCGCATCGCCGCTGTGTTCCTCAAGGTGGGTGCGTTGCTGTTCGGCAGTGGCTACGTCCTGCTCGCCTTCCTGCACCGGGACCTGGTCCAGACCGCCGGGTTCCTAACCGAGAACCAGCTGCTCGACGCCGTCGCCGTCGGCCAGTTCACCCCCGGGCCCCTGTTCACCACCGCCACCTTCGTGGGCTACGTGCTGGCCGGAGTCCCCGGGGCGGTGGTGGCGACGGTGGCCATCTTCCTGCCCAGCTTCCTCATGGTGGCCGCCCTCGAGCCCATCGTGACCCGGATGCGCCGGTCGGCCACCACCGCCGCCGCCCTCGACGGCCTCAATGTGGCCGCCGTGGCGCTCATGGTGGGCGTGACCGGGGTGCTGGCCCGGGACGCCGTCGTCGACATCCCCACCGCCGTGCTGGCGGTGGCAGCCGCCGGGGTGCTCCTGCGCTGGCGCATCAACGCCGCCTGGCTGGTGGCCGGCGGCGCGCTCTGGGGTCTCCTCCTCCGCTGACACGGCCGGCCGTCCATGGGACCATGGGATGCCAGGGGACACCGGGGGGGAGCCATGCCGAAGCCATCGAGCCTGCGACTCGTCCTGGTCGTGGCCGTGGCCGTGCTGGCGTCGTCGCTGGTGGCGAGCCCCGCCTCCTCGACCCCGGACGGGAACACGATGACCGCCGTCCTGCAACGGCTGGGGGGCGAGCAGTGTCCGGACGGCAGCGCCTTCACCTGCGTGACCGTGCCCATGCCCCTCGACCACTTCAATCCCGCCGACCAGCGCACCATCGACGTGGTCTTCGCCGTCCTCCCCGCCACCGGCGAGCGCAAGGGCATGTTCGTGACCGCCGTCGGCGGTCCGGGCGCCTCGGGGCTCCGCGCCGCCGATTTCTACACGTCGGCGTTCCTCGCCCCCCGCATCACCGAGCGCTTCGACATCGTGTTCTTCGACCAGCGGGGCATCGGCCGCTCCGGCGGCCTGGCCTGCCCGCAGGCGGCGTCCGCCTGGTATGGCGGCGGGCAGCGGGCCGTCACCCCGGAGGAGGAAGCGGCTCTCAAGCGGGCGGCGCGCACGTTCGCCTCCGACTGCGTGACGGAATTCGGTCCCGAGGCGGAAGGCCTGCTCCCCTACCTGGGGACCGATCAGGCCATCGAGGACCTCGAGGCCTTCCGTCGCGTCGTGGGCGACACCCGGATCTGGCTCTACGGCGAGAGCTACGGCACCCAGTACGCCCAGACCTACGCCGCCGACCACGGCGATCACGTGGCCGGGCTGCTGCTCGATGGCACGGTCGACCTGACCACGGGCGGCACCGAGTACTTCGCCGAGCAGGCCGTGGCCTTCGGGACCACGCTCGAGGCGGCCCTGCGGACGTGCAACCAGGACCCCACCTGTGCCCGGGAGCTGGGCGGCGACGCCGTGGTCGCCTACGACCGGCTGGCGGCGCGCCTGCAGCAGGGCGACATCTCCTTCTCCTTCCCCAAGCCCTCGGGCGGCTCCGCCCCCCGCCGATTCTCCCTCGCCAACCTGGAGGCCGTCGCCGGCGCGAGCACCTACGGGGAAGGCGACCGCATGCGGTTCAGCCGAGCGCTGGCGGCCTGGGCGTCGCGCCATGATCTCGTCCCCTTGGCCCGCCTGGCCTATGCCGCCCTCGGCCTCGACCCCGAGACTCTGGCCATCATCCCCGACGCCGGTTTCTCCGACGGCATGTACTTCGCCGTGGATTGCCGGGACTACTCGTACCCGGGGCGGGACGCCGATGCCCGGGCGGAGAACTACGTTCGGGCCGGGGACGAGGTGGAAGCGGAGTCTCCCCGGCTGGCCTCGGTCTTCGGCAACGAGCTGCCGTGCGCCTACTGGCCCGCCGCCGTCGTCGACCTGGAGCGGCCGGGCCCGTTGGTGGCCAAGGGCATTCCCACGATCGTGCTCGGCGGGACGGCCGATCCCGCCACCCCCTACCACCAGGCCGTCGACGTCTACCACCGCCTCAACGACGGGTACCTGATCACCAAGACGGGCGGACCGCACATCATCTTCGGCCGGGGTGACCCCTGCGTGGACGAGCCCGTGACCGACTTCCTGGTTCAGGGCCGCGTCCCGCCTCAGCGGGAAACGGCCTGCAGGGGTGTGCTGGCGGAGGACTACGTGGCGCTGGCTCCGGAGTGGGCGGCGGACTTCGAGAACCAGCTCGCCGCCTTCACCTCGCTCGAGACGGAGCTCAACCAGCTTCCCGAGTACCTCGACTGGGACGGGGTCGAGCCGACCGAGGTCGGCTGCCCCTCGGGCGGCACGCTGCGCTTCGCTCCCGACGGCAAGGACGGGGAGAAGGAGGCCCTCAGCTTCAGCCGCTGCACCTTCACCCGGGGCTTCACCGTCACCGGGGCGGGGACCTACGATCCCGAGGCGGACGACATCCGCCTCAACCTGACCACCGACGGCCGCTGGGACTGCCGGCTCCGCTACCGCCGCACCGCCGAGCAGAGCTCGGTGAGCGGCCCGTGCCGGACGGACGGAACCAGCTAGCTAGGTCCGGGCGTTCACCCCGACGAGTGCCTCGATGCGATCGGCGGCGCGGGCGGCGCCGTCCTGCTGGCGCAGCCGGGTGCCGATCGCCCCCGCCGCCCGGGCGTAGGAGTCGTCCTCGAGCAGGGAGGTGACGGCGGCGCGCAGTTCCTCGATGGAAGGCTCCTGGCCGACGACGACTCCCGCACCGTGCTCGGCCAGGACCCGCCCGATCATGGGCTGGTCGAGCATCGGCTGCTGGGGGACGACGAGCATGGGCAGGCCGTGGGCCAGCGCCAGCATGGTGGTGGCATGGCCGCCATGGCCGATCACCAGCGAGACCGTGGGCATGACGTCGCCGTGGGCGACGAACCCGCGGGCCTCGACGTTGCCGGGCACCTGCAGCCCGGCGGCCACGATGCTGGCGTCGATGGTGGCGATCACCTCGACGGGGAGGCCGGCGAGGGCGTCGAGAATGCGCTGCATCGATGCCTGCTGCCCGTCGAACCACACGGTGCTCAGGCTCAGGAGCACGCGGGTGCGGTCGGGGCTCGCCGGCGCCGCCACCGGCGCCTGGGCCACCCCGACCCAGTGCACGTTGGCGGGGATGGGCGCCGAGACCGGGTCCAGGTCGGAGTCGCTGAGGACCAGCGCCTCCGTGGCCGCCTCCCACAGCGGCGCCGGCGCCCGCCCGTCCGGCGCCCCCAGCCCCGTGATGGGACCGTTGGGCATCGCCTGCCCGAAGAAAGCGTAGAAGCTGTGGAACAGCGCCACCGTCGGCAGGTTGCGGGCCTGGGCGGCCTGGAGCGGGCCGAGCATCAGGCAATCCACGACCACGACGTCGGCCGGCCCGGCGGCCAGGAGGTCCTCCAGGTCGCGCCCGGCGCCGCCGTCCACGAAGGTGAGCAGGCTGTCGACCCCGACTCGGGGCGCCACCCGTGACCAGGGACGGGCCTGACGGTAGGCCGTGAAGGCGAGACCGGCACCGGCGATGCTCGCTCGCTGCTCCTCGTGACCGAGCACGCGGACGGCATGGCCGCGCCGGTGCAGCTCCAGCGCCGTGCACAGCAGCGGAGGCACGTTGCCGCCTCCATCCCAGGTGACCATCAGAACCCGCGCCATGGCAGGTCCACTCTGCCACGGGTGCGCCGGGTGCTACACCATGCCGAAGGCCCGTCGCAGCGGGCCCACGTTGCGCACCACGATCATGTCGAAGGCGGCCACCACCACGATGGACACACCCAGCATGGGATAGATCACGCCCAGGATCATGGCCACCACCATGGCCTGGCGGGGGATGTGGGCGTTGAGGGGCCGGCGGGGGGTACCCAGGGTCCCTTTGGGGCGGCGCTTCCAGAACATGACCGGGGCGGTGACGACGGCGGCGATGATGGCCAGACAGGCGCCGCCCATCACCATGGCGTTCACAGGTCCGGACTGGCGGCCCATGTGGGCGATGATCCCGAACGAGGTGGCCTTGGACAGGGCGCCCTTCTCCAGCCAGCCGTTGTTGGCCAGGACCTCACCGCTGTACTGGTCCACGAACGCCGTCCGGGCGTGCGAGGCCAGGTCGGGCCACGAGTTCGACAAGGCGTAGACGCCGGTGGCGTCGGCGGGCATGCCGATGGCGTAGCCGGACACCATCCCGACCTGCCGCCCGATCTCCTCCACCCGGTCCAGGCTGATGGGCTCGGGGGCCGGGCTGAGGGTGCCGTCGCCGCCCTCGCCGCCGCCGTGGTCGTGCTGGGCGGCGAGGCGGGAGAGGGGGACGGGCTTGTTCTGGTTGGCCCACTCCACCCGCAGGCCGTCGGTCTGCAGGTCGGCGGCGGCGAGCTTGGAGACGGGCGCGTCGCTGGCGTTCTCGCCGGAGCCCACCCATTCCGTGAAGCGGGTCCAGCGGTCCCCCCAGAACTGCGACCACGGCAGCCCCGTGACGATGTTGAACACGATCACCCCAGCGAAGATGGCGCCCGGGACGGAGTGGAGGTCGCGCCACCGCCGGCGCCCGCCGGCACCGAAGCGCATCCGGAAGGCCCGGCGCAGCCGGCGATTCCCGCTCTTCGGCGGCCACCACAACAGGACCCCGGTGGCCATCATCACCAGCGTCCAGCCGCCGGCCAGCTCCACCACCCAGTCGCCCCAGCGGTTCAGGAGCAGGTTCCCGTGCAGGTCGCTCAGGACGTTGTCCAGCCGGGTCGACCCTTTGACGGCGCCGAGGACCTCACCGGTGTAAGGGTCGACGTAGGCGGACAGCAGGCTCCCGTCCCGGTACGAGCCGACCATCCCGCCGGTGGGCAGGCCGAGATCGAACTGCGTCGACCGGTTGGCATGGCGGGGCGGGACCACGGCGCGGACGGTGGCCTCGGGATACCTGGCCAGCACCGCCGCCATCTGGGTGGAGTATGGCAACGGCTTGGCCGTTCCCGCCGGATACACGTACAGCCGGTCGCCGTAGAAGGTGCGCTCCAGGGTGGGCTTGAGCAGGATGCCGAGGCCGGTCACGGCCAGGACGAGCAGGACGGGCATGACGATGGCGGCGGCGTAGAAGTGCCACCGCCACGCGGCGCGCCACAGCTTGGCCTGGCGGATGGCCGCCGGGTCGGGAGCCGAGAAGACCTCCGGCTCGGTCTCGGTCAGCCGTTCGGTACCCGCGCCGCACTCCACGACTGTCGCCATGGGCGAATGGTCGGTTATCGACGGGTTTGAGTTCCCGGAGCCTTACGCTTCCCCGCCGGGCGGCGCGGCGGAGGCCGGCGCGCCCCCGCCTTCCGGGCCCGGCCCTGCTGGCGGCGGGACAAAAAGAACGCCCCGGCGATGGCGACCGCTGCCGCCCCCAGGCCGATGGCCGATCCCGACAGCCCGCCGGAGCCACTGTCTTGGGTGGGCGTGGTCGGCGGAGAGAACCCGGCGTAGACGAGGTGGGCAGCGTGGAGGTCGTTGCGGTCCTCGCTCGTGAACCGGATCTGGGAACCGTCCTGGCCGTGGACGGTCAGGGGGAAGGCGAGCTGCGCCTGACGCTCAGCCGCGCCCTGCAGGTGGACGGTGGCGCAGGCGTAAGGCGGGAGCTCCCCGCCCCGGTAGCGGAGCTGGGATCCGTCCCGTTCCAGCTGCCACGGGCCGAACCCGTCCGCCTTGTCGAGCCGGAAGCCGTCGGGCACGGTGATGTCGAAACCGACGACCGGCTGCGCTTCGGCGGGCACCCCCACGGTGATGGTGGTCGCCTCCCCCACGGGGATCTCGTCCGGGGCGGAACACGCGTGGGCGGCCGCCGGGCCCGTCCCCAGAACGGCGACGGCCACGACGGCGGCGGCAGCGAGGCGTCGCACCCCCACACGCTACCGACCCGGCCCGGTACGCGAACGAACGCGCTCCCCGGGTTCAGGAGGCCGGGCGGGCGACGATCGCCCGGACCGGGCCGCTGGTCTCCTCGTCGGGGTCGGAGTGCGTCATCCAGGTGACCAGCGCCCAGTCCTCCCCCGCCGTCACGTCCGGGGCCGTCCCCGGCCACGTGGCCGAGAACGACGCCGCCCGGCGCTCGGGATCGACGCGCACCAGCCGGATCTGGTCTTCGTCAGCGCGGCGGTCCTCGAAGACCACCCAGGCCCGGTCCGTCGTGTCCAGCGCCAGCTTGACGTCCCCGTAGGGGATCCACTTGTCGCCCAGCAGCTCGAGGGGCGAGGAGAACGTCCGGCCGCCGTCCTCGGACAGGGCGTAGTAGACCCCCGGATGGGATTCCGCGCCCGTGTACCAAGCCACGTGGAGGCGGCCCTGGGAGTCGACGGCCAAGCCGTTGTGGACGTCGGGGCAGCCGCTGATCTTGAAGTTGTCGTCAAAGACCTTCTCCGGCTCCGACCAGGTGGCGCCATCGTCGGTGGAGGCGGACACGAAGAGGTCGCGGACCGAGTCATAGGAGCCCTTCAGCTCCTTCCAGTCCGAACGGGTGGAGGCCAGGAGTGGCCCGCCGGCGCCCTGGGCCGCCTTGGTGCTGCAGCAGCCACAGGTGGGCTTGGCCACCAGCACGCTCTTGGACCAGGTCTTCCCGCCGTCGCCGGAACGGACGATGCGCATCTGGGTGGCAGGGGTGACGGCGTCGTGATCGTGGGGACCGGGCTTGGGGGTACCCGCCATCTCGGCGGCGATGGCCTCCCGTTCGTCGAGGAAGGTGACGTAGAGGTCGCCGTCGGGGGCGGCGAACAGGGTGGCCATCTCCATGGTGGTGACCGCCGCTTCGACCGCCTCGGTGGCGATTTCGGCGGAGGGAGCGAACGTCTTCCCACCGTCGTCAGAGCGGACCACGCGCAGCGAGCTGCGCCCGTACTCCTTCAGGTAGTCCGACACGTCGGAGGCGACGTTGTGGAGGTAGAGGACGTAGACCTCACCGTCGTGGCCGACGACCACCTGCGTCGGGCTGATGGCGTAGGTCCGCACGTGATCGGCGGGCGCGCTGGCCACCACCGGCGCTGCGAACGTGTTCCCGCCGTCGTCGGAGCGGGCCACCACCGCCCGCACCTGCTGGTCCTTCCCCTCGGGTTGGGCCGCCCCGGGGACCTCCTCGGCCCAGGCCACGTAGACGGCACCCGACGTCGGATCACGCGCCGTCGTGGGGTTGAGGGCCCCGGCCGGGGCCACCACGGTGGGCTCGGAGAGGGTCAGCCCGGCGAGCTCGGTGGGGGCGACGATCTTGCCGCCGGCCACCACCCGGGCCGGCTCCGCGCCGGGGGCCGCCTGCTCGCCCCCACCTCCTCCGTTACAGGCCGCCGCCAGCACGGACACGAGCGCGAACCCAGGCAGAAGCAGTCCCCTCCGCACAGCCACCCCCTCCTCGCACTGACCGTCGTCGTCCGACAGCCCGAGTCGACAGTCGGTGCGAGGAGCCGCGAAGTTCCCTAGGCGTCGGGCGGGGGCGGGATGGCGCCGAGCTGGATGAGGAGCCCCACGCCATCGATCTGGGCCCAATGCTCGACGAGCTTGCCGTCGGCGATCCGATGGATGGCGATCCCCTCCATCTGCACGTCCTTGCCGGTCGGGGGGCAACCGAGGAACTCGCCGGTGTGCTTCCCGGTGCCCACGAGCCGGGTGATCACGGTGTCACCCTCGGCGTACTGGGCCTTGATCTCGTGGTTGAAGTCGGTGAAGGCGGTGAGCGCGTAGGCGAACGCGTCCCGGACGCCCTGGATGCCCGGCGCCAGCCCCGGGATGGGTGGCGGGTTGTGGTCGTCGAAGTCCTCTCCCAGATACTTCTCGATGACCGCCGGATCGCCGGTGTCGACGCCTCCCAGCCAACTCCTGACCAACGCCTTGTTCTCCTCAGTCGTCGACATCGACGCCCCCCTTGTGCGGTTCCGGAAACGGAACACTCTGCTTCAGAACCGCTCTGCGAGGCAATCGCCGCCGCCCGCGGTTTGCATCCGGGGCAGCTGTGGGAATCTGACATGTGCTGTGTTTGAGGAGGGTGCCGTGAGAGGTCGCTTCGCTGTTCTCGCCATCGCCGTGACCCTCGGTTCCGCCGGCTCGCTCTCGGGCTGTGGCGGTGACAATGGGGGCTCGGGCTCGAGCGCCGGAAAGACCATCAACCTCGAAGCCGACAACTTCTACTTCAAACCGACCGAGATCACGCTCACCGCCGGCGAGAAGGCCACCTTGGCGGTGAAGAACGAGGGTGCCAACGAGCACAACCTGACGGTGGAAGGGCTGGGTGTGAACGAGGACATCGAGCCCGGCAAGTCCGCCGACATCCCGGTGACCCCGAAAGCAGGCACCTTCGAATTCCACTGCGAATACCACCCGGACAAGATGAAGGGCACGATCACCGTCTCCTGACCGATCGGGCGGTCATGCTCCGTAAACGGTGATCTCGGTGGCCTTGACGGAGACCCAGACGGTGCCGCCGTCGACCAGGGCCAGGTCGTCGACGGCGGCCGGGGTGACCTCGGCCACGATGGGGAGCGGCCCCCCGACGGTGACGCGGACCCGTTCGCCCTCGAAGTCGAGGCCGTCGACCGTGCCCATCCAGACGTTGCGGGGCGATCCCTCGGGCTGGTGCCGGTGCAGGGACACCGCACGGGGGTGGATCACCGCGAACACGTCACCGGCGGGAAGGGGGCCGGGGGCGACGAGCGACGCGCTGGGAAAGACGACACCCTCCCGGTCAGCGCGGCCCCGGAGGAGGTTCACCCCCACCAGGTCGGCGATGTATCGGGACCGGGGGCGCTGACTGATCTCGGTGGGACTGCCGACCTGGGAGATGCGCCCCTCCTCCAGCACCACGAGGCGCTCGGCCAGGGCGATCGCCTCCAGGGGATCGTGGGTGACGAGAAGGCGCACCCCCTCGTAGCTGTCGAGCTGACGGCGCAGCTCGCGGCGGGTTGAGAGCCGGGTGGTGGCGTCGAGCGCGGCCAGCGGCTCGTCGAGGAGCAGGAGGCGGGGCTCGGTGGCCAGCGCCCGGGCCAGGGCGACACGCTGGGCCTGGCCACCCGACAGGGCCCGGGGCCGGGCGTCGGCATGTTCCGTGAGCCCCACGCGGGCCAGCCAATCCCCGGCCCGCTGGCGGGCCTCCCGCTTGGGGATCCCGCGACTGCGCAGGCCGAAAGCCACGTTCTCCACAGCGGAGAGATGGGGAAAGAGCAGGTAGTCCTGGAAGACGTAGCCCACCGGCCGGCGCTCGACGGGGACGTGTTCACCGGTGGCCAGATCATCGAGGACCCGGCCGTCGAGAAGCACCCGACCCCGGTTGGGCGCCAGGAGCCCGGCCAGGATCTTGAGCAGCGTGGTCTTCCCAGCCCCGTTGGGTCCGAGGAGGGCCACCAGCTCACCCGGCGGCACCTCAATGCCCACGTCGAGGTCGAGGGTGCCCAGACGGAGAGCGACCTCGGCCACCAGTCCGGCGCCGGGCCCCCCCGACGTCATCGGATCACACCACGCCGGTCCAACGGTCCCGCAGGCCGACCAGGACGGCCAGGGACACAGCGAGCAGGACCAGGCTCAGCGTGATGGCCAGCTCGGGGCGGGTCTCAAGGGCCAGGTAGACGGCCAGGGGCATGGTCTGGGTGGTGCCGGGGAAGTTGCCGGCGAAGGTGATGGTGGCGCCGAACTCGCCCAGGGCCCGGGCCCAGCACAGGACCGCGCCGGCGGCCAGGGCGGGGCCGCAGAGGGGGAGGGTCACCCGGCGGAAGACCGTCCACCGGCCGGCGCCCAACGTCCGGGCGGCGTCCTCGTAACGCTGGTCGAGTGACCGGAAGGCGGCCTCGGCGGTGATGACCAGGAAGGGCATGGCCACAAAGGTGGCGGCCAGCACGGCGCCCTTGGTGGTGAAGGGGAACGTGATCCCGAACCATCGGTCGAGGTACTGGCCGACGAGACCCCGGCGGCCGAAGGCGAAAAGGAGAGCCACGCCGCCCACCACCGGAGGCAGGACCATGGGAAGCACGGTGAGGGCCCGCAGCACCCGCCGGCCAGGGAACTCCATCCGGGCCAGTACCCAGGCCAGCGGCACCCCGAAGCCCATGGACAGAGCCGTGGCCAGGAGCGACGTCTCCAGCGAGAGGCGGAGGGCGGTGCGGGCCGGGGGCGAGGCCAGGTCCGAGGCGATGCCGCCCCACGGCGCCCGCCACAGCAGGCCGGCCAGGGGAAGCAGGAAGAAAAGGGCGGCGACCACCCCGGCGCCAACCGCCAGCAGGGGCGGTCGCCGGTGCCTCACGTCGGGGGCAGGAAGCCGTACCTGCTCATGATCTGCTGGCCCGGGGGAGAAAGGACGAAGGCCTTGAAGGCGTCCGCCACATCACGGTGGGAGGCCTGTTTCAGCACGGCCAGGGGATAGGCGGCCATAACGTTGTACTCGTCGGGGATGTCCACCCCCTGGGCCCTGGTACCGGCGGACTTGGCGTCGGTGACGTAGACGATTCCGGCGTCGGCCTCGCCCAGTGTGACCTTGGTGACGACCGCCTTCACGTTCTCCTCGTACGACCTCGGCTTGGCCGTGACACCGGCCTTGTCGAGGGCCTGCTGGCCGAATTTGCCGCAGGGTACCTCGGCCGCGCACAGCACGAACGTGACCCCGGGGCTGGCGAGGTCGGCCAGGGTGAAGATGCCCTCGGGATTGCCTTTGCCCACCAGGATGGCCAGGCGGTTGCGCACGAACGTGCTGGGGTCGGCGGCATTGCCGGCGTCGGTCACCTTCTTCATGTTGGCTTCATCGGCCGAGGCGAAGAGGTCGCCGGGAGCGCCCTGGTTCGCCTGAGCGGCGAGGGTGGAGGACGCCCCGAAGCTCAGCGTGACCTTGGTGCCCGGGTTGGCCGCCTCGAACGCCTTCCCCATCTTGGTGAACGCCTCGGTGAGCGAGGCGGCGGCGAGCACGGTGACGTCGCCTGTGACGTCGGCCTGCGTCGTGGTTGTCGCCGACTCGGTGGTCTCCGTCTTGGCGGCCGCCCCGTTGCCGTCGCCACCGCCGCACGCTGCGCCCACCAGGGCGACGGAGAGCACCAGGGCCGGCCATCCCAGACGGCGGGTCCAGGGTTGGGACGGGCGCGGGTCAGGGTTCACGGGTTCTCCAGTCCGGTTCCGACAGCAGTCCGTCGAGAAACCGGGCCACGGCCTGGGCCGACTCGTGGCGCCAGCGGTCGACCGGGTCGACCGGACTGGCGGTGGGCAGGTCGAGGGCGGCCAGGTGGGTCCCGAAAACGTCCTGCTGGCTCTCCACCAGGGGCCGGCGGTCGACACCGTGGCGGGCGCACAGCACCAGCTTCAGCAGCAGCTCGGTCCGGACGTCCCGCAGATGCGCGACGGGCGTGTGCAGCCAGCGATCGAGCGCCCTCCGCCCCCTCCGCCCGATGCGGTACACCGTCCGCGGCGGTCCGCCCTCACCGGGTTCGGTGGCATGGGGATGGATGAGCTGCTGATCCTCGAGCCGGCCCATCGCCCGGTAGACGAGGGGCCGGGGGACG
>JBIOYN010000222.1:0-12598 GCA_044870155.1 Acidimicrobiia bacterium
TCTGGAGGCGGGCGGCCACGTTCACAGCGTCGCCCATGACCGTGAAGCTCCCGTCGTGGCCGACGGGCGCGAACATCATCTCGCCCGTGTTGATGCCCACCCGCACGGCCAGGCCCCCGAACTCCTCCCGGTGCTCGGCGGCGATCCGCTGGATCTCGAGCCCGGCCCGCACGGCCCGTTCGGCGTCGTCCTCGTGGGCCACGGGGGCGCCGAAGAGGGCCATGAGCTCGTCGCCCATCACCCGGGTGACCGAGGCTCCGAAGCGCTCCACGGCGTCGCCCATGCGGCTCATGCAGCGGTCGATCATGACCTTGACGTCCTCGGGATCGGTCCGCTCCGAGTAGTCGGTGAACCCCGACAGGTCGGCGAACAGCACCGTGGCCAGGCGCCGCTCCTCGACCAGGGGTGGGGGGGCCGCAGGCGGCTGAGCGAGGGCGGTGCCACAGGATCCGCAGTAGCGGAAGGCCCCTGGGTTGGTGGCACCGCAGGCGGGGCACGGGCGGACCATGGCCTGACCGCAGGCGCCACAGAACCGCTGGTCGGCCAGGTTCTCCTGTCCGCACTGGGCGCACGCGACGGTGTCGGCCACGACTGATGCTCCTGCTCGGGCCGAACACTACCGTCCCTTGGAGAGGGTGATTGTCCTGCGGTGAGGCGCCCAGCGTCGCCGTGGCGACGCCCTAATCGTCGTGCTTGTGGCCCTTGGGCTTGCGTTCCTCGCCGGTGTCCTGGGGGGCGGGAGGCGCCGTGGTGGCGGTGGTCGTGGTGGTGGGGGCGGGGAGGAGGGCGAGGCGGGCTTCCACCTCGTCGACGGCGTCGAGCACCCTGGCGGCGTCCTCCTCGCCGATCACGTTGGCCCCGCGCAGCGCGCTGAGGTCGGCCCGGAGCTGGTCGACACCGGCCTGGGCGCCGGTGCGGTCGCCGGCCACGGCTGCCGCCCGGATGGCCTCCACCCGGGGTCCGAGGGTGCTGCTGGCCTGGTCGGGCAGCTGCTTGCCGTCGCCGCACCCGAAGAAGAAGAACATGAAGGCGAAGAAGGCGACCAGGGCGGCCCGGTTGAGGTGGGTGAGGTCGAAGGCCCGGTCGATCATCTCGGTCACCGGACCACCTCCTCCAGGTGGGAGAGGGCGTCGTCGAGGGGGGCGGGGACGGCGCCGGGGGCGGGCGCGGTGGTGGGGGCGGGGGTCCCGGCCTGGGCCGGTCGGGTCGGCTCGCCACCCTTGCCCACGCCGGAGAGGAGCCAGATGCCGAGGAGGAAGCAGGCGACGGCGCCGGCGATCACCGCCGGGGAGATCCGGGCTCGGAGTGTCCGTGCTCCCGCCGGCGCCGGCGCCGGCGCCAGTCCCGGCTGCCGGACGCCGTCGAGCACCCGCGTCTCGTGCCCCACCGGGACGGTGGGGGCGGAGTCGACCGGCCCCGGTGCCTCGCTGGCGGTCAGGGCGGCGGCCATGTCAGCGGCGGTGGGGAAGCGGTCCTCGGGCCGGCGGGCCATGGCCCGCTCCACCACCGCCACCAGCGCCGACGGCAGCCCGGGGCGGCGGATGGCGAGCGGCTCGTGGTCCCCCTTCTGGACGGCGAAGCACAGGCTCATGGGGGTGTCGGCCTCGAAGGGTCGGGTGCCGGCCAGGGCTTCGTAGAGGATGACGCCCACCGAGTAGAGGTCGCTCTGCACGCTGGCGGGGACGCCCTCCACCCGCTCCGGGGCCATGTAGGCCACCGTTCCGATCAGCTGCCCGTCGCCGGTGAGGTCGATCTCGGTGGTCCGACCGTCGCCGTCGGGGTGGTCGAGGGCCTTGGCGATGCCGAAGTCGGCCACCTTGACCGAGCCGTCGGCGGTCAGGAGGACGTTGGCCGGCTTCACGTCCCGATGGACCACGCCGGCGGCGTGGGCGGCACCCAGGGCGGCGAGGATCTCGGTCCCCACCTCCCGGACCCGCGCCGGATCCATGGGCGCGGCGGCCATCTCCCGCTCCAGGCTCGTACCCGGCAGGCGCTCCATGACCATGAACGGGACGCCGCCCTCCTCGCCCACGTCGTGGACGGCGACCACGTGGGGGTGGGAGAGGCGGGCGGCGGCCCGGGCCTCGGCTTCGAAACGCCTTCGCACCTCGGGCTTGCCGGCCAGGCCGGCCCGGAGGGTCTTGACGGCCACGGGGCGGCCGAGGCGCACATCCCGGGCGCCCCGCACCTCACCCATGCCGCCCTGCCCGAGCACCTCGGCCATCTCGTAGCGACCGGCGAGCAGTTGTCCGTCCCGTACTCCGCACACGGCCTGGATATGCCCCGCCAGGGCTTCCTCCTCACCCCCAATTGCAGGACACGACCGGAGGAATGTCCGTTTCGTCCGGCGGGGCCCGCCCCGGAAGCTTCAGGCGTCGAAGAGGCAGGCCCCCATGCGGGCCAGGCCGGTCAGGTCGTGGACGTCCGCCTCGAAGTAGGGGACCGAGAGGACGAGATCGGGGGCGGCGGCCAGCTCGGCCCGCAGCTCGGCCTCCCGCTTGGCCACCACCGAGAAGTTGAGGAACGACTCGCCCACGGTGTGCAGGACCCGGCCCACGGTGGCGGCGTCAAGGCCGTCGAAAGGGGCGTCTGGGCCGGCGCACAGGGTTTGGGCGGCGGCCTCCCCGTCCGGCGTCAGGAAGTAGCCGGGCAGGGTCTTGTTGAGCACCAGGGCGCCCAGGTGCAGGCGCCGCTCGCCCAGGGCGGAGACGAAGAACTCGGCCTCCCGCACCGGGGCCGGCTCGAGGGTGGAGACGACCACAAACGTGGTGCGCCGGTCCCGCAGGAGGCGCTCCACCGCCCGGGCCCGCTCCACGAACCCCTCGTACATGGACTGGAAGTTGAGGAAGAACTCGCCGATGTCTTCCAGGAACTGGCTGCCCAGGATGCGGTCGGCGACCTGGTAGAAGGGCCGGGAGGCGAGGTTCACCATGCGGGCGCCCCGCTTGCCCCCGAGGCGGTAGGGCATGGTCAGCCACCGCAGCAGCCGGCTGCCGAAGAACTCGGCCATGCGGCGGGGAGCCTCGATGAAGTCGATGGCGTTGCGCGACGGCGGGGTGTCCACCACGATCAGGTCGTAGACGCCGCTGCGGTGGATCTCGTGCAGGCGCTCCATGGCGATGTAGTCGTGGCTCTGCACGAAGCGGGCGGTGATGTTGTCGTACAGGCGGTTCTCCAGGATGCGGTAGGCCGTCTCCTCGTCGGGGGCGTGGCGCAGGACCAGGTCGTCCCACGACTGCTTGGTGTCGAGCATGGCCGCCCACAACCCGCCGCGGAGCTGGAGGCCGGCGTTGGCCAGGTGCTTGGCGGGGACCTCCCGCTCCAGGTTGCCCAGACCGGCCACGCCCAGGGCGTCGGCCAGGCGGCGGGCGGGATCGACGGTGACCACCAGCACCTTGCCGCCCAGGCGGGCGGCGGCGCCGGCGGCGGCGGCGGCGGCCACCGACGTCTTCCCCACTCCACCGGGGCCGCAGAAGATGGCGATCTCCTTGGCCGCCAGCAGGCGGTCCAGCCCACTGCGCTTCCCCGACGTCACAGGAGCTCCTCGCCGAGGGCGTCGGCCACCATGCGGGTGACCCGCATCCCCCCGGAGCGCACGAACATCTCCGGCAGGTAGACGAGGGGCAGGTCCACCGTCTCCCGCAGGTGGGCGAGATGGGCGGCCCGGGTCCGCCGGAGCCGGACGGCCAGCTCGGCGCCCTCCAGGACGTCCTCCACCCCCGGGCCCGCCACCCGGGCCAGGACGGCGGCGCGCTCCGGTGCCCGCAGCGCCTCGAAGGTGTCCTCCTCGGTGCGGGTGAAGAGCTCGGGCAGCACCCGGTTGACGACCACCGTGCCGAGCGGGACGGGCAGCTCGGCCCGGACCCGGCCCACGAGCTCGATGGTCTCGTGGACGGGCATCTCCTCGGGGGTCACGACCACGTTGAGGGCGGTGACGGCGGCGTCAGCCAGGATCTCGCCCATCCACCCCACCTGGGCCCGCACCGGGCCCACCGAAACCAGCTCCTGGATGGCGCCGGGAGCGCCGAGCTGGGCGGTGACGTGACCGGTGGCGGCGGCGTCGACCACCACCAGGTCCCACTTGGCCCGGCCCTCGAGCGACTCCCGCACCTCCCAGCAGATCTTGCCCACGGTGAGGATCTCCTTGACCCCGGGGGCGGCGGTGGCCACGAAGTCGAAGATCTTGGCCAGCGGGCCGACCCGCCCGGGGACGGGCATGCGCAGGTTGAGCCGCAGGTACTCCCGCAGCGACGCTTCGGTGTCCATGGCCATGGCCGAGACGCCCGGGTAGACGCCCGTGGGCTTGAAGCCGACCGGCCGCTGCTCGAAGAAGGCGGCGATGTCGCCGCGCCCATCGGCGGAGACGAGCAGCACCCGCTTGCCCTGCTCGGCGGCGAGGAGGGCGGTGGCGGCCGACACCGTGCTCTTGCCCACGCCACCCTTGCCGGTGAAGAACAGCAGCCGGCGGCCGAGCAGATCCACGGTCAGTGGCCCGGGACTAGCCGGGCCCGAAGCCGACCCGCTTGGCGGTGTCCTCCTCGCCGATCTCGACGTAGGCGACCTTGTCGGTGGGCACGCCGACCCGACGGCCCTTCTTGTCCGTGATCCACAGGACCTTCGTGCCGTCGTCGAGGGCGGCCTCGATGGTGGCCACGACCTCGTCCGCCTTGCCTTCGAGCTCCAGCGACAGTTCCCGAGGGGAATACGTCACACCGATCTTGACTTCCATCGCTCACCCGTCTCCCGTGGCCGGCGGTTGCGCCGGCATGCTACCTGGCTCTTCTTCGGGTTCATGTTCCGGTTCGTCCCCAGCCGCCGGCGGCGCCGCCGCGACGGCGGTCTCTCCGTCCGTGATGTCCGCCGGTTCCCGGCCGCTGCGCCAGGGGGTGGCCCGTTTGATGACCAGAACGTAGAGGCAGCCGAGCATGACCACCAGGGCCGTCCACTGGCTGCCGGTCAGGCCCGTGCCGTGGGTGTCGTCCACCCGGAAGAAATCCTCCATGAAGCGCCCGGCGCCGTACCAGGCGCCGAAGAAGCAGGTGAGGAAGCCGTCGTAGCGCTTCTTCCGCCGGAGGCGCATGAGCGTGACCAGCAGCAGGCTGGCCGAGAACAGGTCGTAGAGGGCGGGTTGGTGGACGGCCTGCCCAGGCGGCGCCAGGCACGGCGAACCCGTCTCCACCCGGGGGCAGACGTAGCCCAGGAAGAAGTCGGTGGGCTTGCCCAGGTGGTCGGCGATGACCAGGTCGCCGACGCGCCCGATGACGATCCCCATGGCCACGCAGGGGACGGCCACGTCCATGACCTTCCAGAAGGACAGGCCCTCCTGGCGCATCTTGGGGACACCGGCCAGGATGGCCCCGGCGATGCCGCCCAGCAGGGAGATGCCGCCCTTCCACACGGCGAAGATCTCGAGCGGGTTGGAGAAGTCCCCGGGGTGGTTGATGACGTAGGCCACCCGGGCCCCGATGATGGAGCCGATCGCCGCCCGGTTCACCAGGGAGTAGATGGTGTCGTCGTGGAGACCCTCCTCCCGGCACCAGCGCAGGAACACGCTGGCGCCGACGAGGAAGCCGACGGCGATCCCCATCCCGTGGGGCGAGATCGACAGCGGGCCGATGTGGATGCGGACGAGCGGGTCGTAGCGGAGGAACGCCAGCAGGACGTTCACGCGCCCCCCTCGCCGTGGCGGGCGGCCCAGGCCCGGCGCAGGGCCAGGTGCTCCTCGGTGCCGATGACCACGGCCATGGCGTCGCTGATCTCGTCGACGAAGGCCTCGAAGGGCAGGTCGTAGGCCTGGTTGCACAGGCGCTTGGCCCACTCCATGCTGGCGGCGGGGACCTCGCGGTAGCGCTTGGCCCAGTCGAGCAGCTCCTCGTCCAGCTGGGCCCGGGGCACCACCTTGTGGACGAGCCCGATGCGCAGCGCCTCGCCGGCGTCGATGGCCTCACCCGAGAGGATGAGGTGGCGGGCCCAGCCCATCCCCACCAGGCGGGGGAGGCGCCAGGTGCCCATGCCGGGGAGGAACGCCTCCTTGGCCGCCGGAAGCCCGAAGCGGGCGTCATCGGCGGCCACGCGCACGTCACAGGCGATGGCGATCTGCAGGCCACCGCCCAGGCACCAGCCGGCGATCCCGGCGATGACGGGCTTGGCCAGGGTCTCCAGCCGGCGGAAGAGGTGTTCGTTGGCCCGGAACCAGGGGACGTCGATGACACCGGCGGCGAGATCGTCGAGATCGAGCCCGGAGGAGAACGAGGGTCCCGCGCCGGTGAGGAGCACCACCCGGATCCCGGGGTCGTCCTCCAGGTCGGAGATGGCCGCCGACAACTCGTCGGGGAAGGCCAGGCCCATGGCGTTGTGGACCTGGGGCCGGTTCATGCGGATCTCGCCCACGTCACCGTGGCGAGCCACTTCGATGCCGCCCGTCACCGACTGCCTTCCACTACGTGATCCGTAGCTCGGATCGGTAGACCTTCTTGGGGGCGAGGTCCACGGCGATGCGCCGGGCGATCTCCGTGAACACCTGGGCCGCCTCGCTGTCCGGATCCGTCACCACGATCGGCCGCCCGTCGTCGCCTCCCTCCCGCAGGGCGGGGACCAGCGGCACCTGCCCGAGGAGTGGCACCCCCAGGGTGTCGGCCAGCTCCCGGCCGCCGCCGGAGCCGAAGAGCTCGTAGGACTTGCCGTCGTCGCCCCGGAACCAGGACATGTTCTCGATGACCCCGGTCAGGGTCAGGTTCACCTTCTGGGCCATGGAGGCGGCCCGTTGGGCCACCTTCTGGGCCGCCGCCTGGGGGGTGGTCACCACGACCACCTCGGCCCGGGGCAGGAACTGGGACATGGACAGGGACACGTCGCCCGTGCCCGGGGGCATGTCGATGATGAGGAACTTCGGCTCGCCCCAGTAGACGTCGGTGAGGAACTGCTCGAGCGCCTTGTGCAGCATGGGCCCCCGCCAGATGACGGCCTGGTCCTCCCGGGCGAAGAACCCCATGGAGATCAGCCGCACGCCGTGGGCGGTGGGGGGGACGATGGTGGTGTCGATGACCATGGGCGGCCGGTCGATGCCGAGCATGCGGGGCATGGAGAACCCCCACACGTCGGCGTCCATGGCGGCGGTGTCGTAGCCGGCCCGGGCCAGGGCCAC
Source organism: Acidimicrobiia bacterium (assembly GCA_044870155.1). GTDB lineage: Bacteria > Actinomycetota > Acidimicrobiia > IMCC26256 > BP-133 > CAWBJP01. The sequence goes on from JBIOYN010000222.1 coordinate 7,145, forward strand.
GGCCAGGTTGGTGGTCACCGACGACTTGCCCACGCCGCCCTTGCCCGAGGCGACGGCGATCACCCGGGTGCCGGACTGGGTGAAGGGATTGTCCCGCTGGCCCCCGTCCCCGACAGGGCGCAGACGGGCCGACAGGGCGGTCTGCTCGCCCTCGGTCAACGCCACCAGGTCGACCGAAACCGAGTCCACGCCGGGTACGTCGGACACGGCTGCGCTGACCAGGTCGCGCACCTGGTTGCGAGCGGGGTAGTCGGGCCCGGGAAGGCCGACAGTCACCCGTACCGCCGACTCACCGATCATCCTCACGGACTTGATCAGGTCCAGGTCGACGAGGGTCCGCCGCAGCTCGGGGTCAACGACCGGGCGGAGAGAGTCGAGCACTTCCGCCTCGGTGGGCATGTCGAACAACTCCTCGGGGGGATTTCCACTACGGAGCTAGTAGAATACCAACGTGGCCGGCGATACCCGGACCCCGCAACTGACCGGTGACGAGTTCACCGCAGCCGTTACCGCCCTGGCCAACGCGTTCGGTGACCCCACCCGGCGGGAGATCTATCTGGAGCTGCGCCGCTCGGCACGGGGGTTCACCTGCGCCGAGGTGGCCGAGCTGTTCGAGCTGCATCCCAACGTGGCCCGCCACCACCTCGACAAGCTCGCCGCCGGCGGCTACCTCGAGGTTGAGCTGGCCCGGGGCGAGTCCGCCGGGCGCCCGTCCAAGCGCTACGCCGCCCGGGAGACGGTGGCCCATCCCCTGACCTTCCCGCCCCGGCGCGACGACCTGCTCGCCAACCTCCTGGCCCGTTCCCTCCAGCTGCTACCGGCCGACCAGGCGGCGGTCATGGCCGAAGAAGTGGGCTACGACTACGGCCGGGCCCTGGCCGCCCGCATGGAGCCCACCGAGGGTCACAAGTTCCTGCGCACGGCGGTGGTGTCGGTGGCCGACGCCCTCACCGCCCACGGCTTCGCCGCCCACGCCGAATCCAAGGGCGAGTCGCTCCAGATCGTCTCCGAGCAGTGTCCTTTCGGGGAGGCGGCCCAGCAGTTCCCCCACGTCGTCTGCGCCGTGGACCGGGGCATGATCAGGGGGATGTTGGCCGGCCTCTACGGCGACACCAACCCCCAGTTCTCCTCCAGTCGCCCGGCGGGCGACGCCCACTGCGTCGCCTGCGTCTGACGGCCCTGCCCGTCCCGTGACCCGGGCCTATCTGGACCACGCCTCGTCGACGCCGTTGCGCCCGGCCGCCGCCGAGGCCATGGCCCCCTGGCTGTCGGCTCCCGGCGATCCGGGGCGGGTCCACGCCGAGGGCCGGGCGGCCCGCTTCGCCCTGGAGGAAGCCCGGTCCACGGTGGCGGAGTTCTTCGGGGCCCGCCCCCGGGAGGTCCTGTTCACCTCGGGGGGGACCGAGGCCATCAACACCGCCGTCTTCGGGGCCACGGCGGGGGTCATGGACGGGCCCGCGCATGTGGTGGCGGCGGCCGTCGAGCACTCCGCCGTCCTCGAGTCGGCCCAGCGGGCGGGGACGGTCACCCTCGTGGGCGTCGACCGCCTGGGCCGGGTGGACCCCGACGCCGTGGCCGCCGCCCTGCGGCCGGAGACGGCGCTGTGCTGCGTCCAGGCTGCCAACCACGAGGTCGGCACCGTCCAGCCCGTAGGCGAGGTGGTCGAGCTGTGCCGGGCCCGGGGCGTGCGCCTCCACGTCGACGCCTGCGCCGCCGCCGGCCACGTCCCTCTCGACTTCGCCGCCCTCGGCGCCGACCTGGTCTCCGTCTCCGCCCCCAAGCTGGGCGGTCCCCGGGGGGCGGGGGCGCTGCTCATCCGCCGGGGGCTGCGCCTGGCGCCCCTCCTGGTGGGCGGGGCCCAGGAACGGGCCCGGCGGGCCGGTCTGGAGAACGTGGCCGCCGCCGTGGGTTTCGCCGCCGCCTGCGCCGAGCTGGGGTCTGATGGCCGGCTGGCGGCGGAGGCCAAGCTGGCCCGGGAGCTGACGGACCGTGTCCTCGTCCTCGCCCCCTCCGCCGTCGAGGGCATCACCGTCTTCGGCGATCCCGTCGACCGGCTGCCCTACGTCGTGTGCCTGGGCGTCGAGGGGGTGGAGGCGGAACCGGTGCTCCTCGCCCTCGACCAGCGGGGCGTGGCCGTCCACTCGGGGTCGTCGTGCTCGTCGGAGACCTTCGAGCCCTCTCCCGTCCTCCAGGCCATGGGGGTCGACGCCGACCACTCGCTCCGGGTGAGCGTGGGCTGGTCGTCGGTCGCCGGCGACGTCGACGTCTTCCTTGCTGCCCTACCCGACGTGGTCGGCCGGCTCCGGGCCCTGCGGAGCGGCTAGCAGACGCTGAGCCTGGCCGCCAGGTCGATGGTGCCGGCCATGGCGGCGCCGAAGTCGCCGCGGCAGGCGTCGACCGCCGCCACCACCCGCTCGGCGGCGTCCTCGGACAGGCCCTGGCGGCGTCCGGCGAAGCGGACCCAGGCGCTCAGGAGATCGGGCACGAGAGCCAGATCGGCTTCGTCGAGGTCGACCCGGGTGGGGAAGTGCCGGAGCAGGCACGTGCTGGCCAGGGTCGGGCTCCAGCGCAGCGGCTCGCCGTCGCCGAAGTCGGCCCGGAAGGAGATGAGGCTGTGGGCGAGGCCGACCACGGCCGGCTCGGCCAGGAGGTCGGCCGCTTCGGGGCTGCCCAGGAACTCCGCCACCAGGCGCTCGCGGGTGGCGAGATCGAGTTCGCCGGCGCCGGGGCGCTCGGGGGTGGGGAGGGCGTCGAGCCGGGAGGCGAGCAGGGCCCGCAGGTCGACCAGCCGGGTGCCGGTGGCGGTGTCGCCACCGATCTCGGTAGCCAGGAGGGCGTCCTCCAGGCGGCCGGCGGCGCCGGCCAGGGAGACGGGCTCGAGGGTGATGCCGTTGGCCTCGGCGTCCCGCCACCGGGGGAGGGTGGTGTGGAGGCCGGCGGCCAGGTAGGCGTCCTTGGCCACGCCGCCCAGGTTGTGGTCGACGAGCACGCACAGCGTGTGCTCGTCGTCGCCTGCGTAGCTGAAGCCGATGATCACGATTTCCTGGTCTCCGTAGACGTCGCGCCCGATCCACGCCTCGGTGGGCCGGGCCTGGCCGACCTCGGCCGCCCACCCGGGGGCGGCCACGCCGGCCCGTTCCAGGTCAGCGGCCGCCGTGCGGGCCTTGGTGGCCAGGCGGGTGGGAACCACGCCGGCTAGGGCCCACAGCGTGGCCGCCGCCTCGGGGGTCCCGTCGGCCCGGGCGTGGCGGACGAGCGCCTCGCCGAAGGCGTCTCCGGAGTCGCTGTCGTCGGAGGACGCGGGGTCGGTCTGCCACACCGACAGCAGCCCGCTGGCCCACACCTCGGCGGCCAGCGGGGCGCTGGCGTGCACGAGATGGTTGCGGGCCGAGCGCAGGACCCCTTCGAACAGGCGGCTGATCACAGCCTCCCGCTCGACGTCTGAGATTCCGCGTCCCTTCCGGGTTCGCATGGCCACGTCATCCACCTCCGCCGGATCCGCCGGTCGTCATTGCCCCGCGGACGATACGGAAGGTGGTGCCCCAGGTGGTGGACCCTCAACCCCGGTCCGAGCCGGGATGTGCCTTATGTGCCGTTCTGCTGCTGGGCGGCCAGGAGATTGAGGGCCGATCCGGCCCGGAACCATTCGATGTGCTCGGGCGACATGGTGTGGGTCGTTTCGATCTCGTCGCTCGTGCCGTCGGCGTGGTGGAGGACGACGGTCACGTCGCGTCCGGGCGCCAGGTCAGCCAGTCCGGTGATGTCGACGGAGTCGTCGGCCTGGATCTTCTCGTAGTCGGCGGGGTCGGCGAAGGTGAGGGCGAGCACACCCTGCTTCTTCAGGTTGGCCTCGTGGATGCGGGCGAAGGAGCGCACGATGACGGCCCGGGCGCCCAGGAAGCGGGGCTCCATGGCGGCGTGCTCCCGGGAGGAACCCTCGCCGTAGTTCTCGTCTCCGACCGCCACCCAGCCGATGCCGGCGTCCTTGTAGGCCCGGCACAGCTCGGGCAGGGGCCGCTTGCTGTTGTCCCGGGCGTCGATGCCCATGCCCGACTCGCCAGGGGTGAAGGCGTTGTTGGCGCCGATGAACAGGTTCCCGGAGATGTTGTCCAGGTGGCCCCGGTACTTGAGCCACGGCCCGGCGGGCGAGATGTGGTCGGTGGTGCACTTGCCCGCCGCCTTGAGCACGACCCGAAGGCCCGTGAAGTCCTGGCCGTCCCAGGCCGGGAACGGCTCGAGCAGCTGGAGCCGGTCGGAGTCGGGCCGGACGATGATGTCGATCCCCGAGGGGTCCTCGGCGGGCGAGCTGAAGCCGGAGACGCCGGCGTCGAAGCCTTCCTGGGGGAGCTCGTCCGCCACCGGAGGCTCCAGGTGCACCTCGGAACCGTTGTACTTCAAGGGGTCGTGCACGAAGTCGAAGTCGATGCGGCCGGCCAGGGCCATGGCCACCACCGTCTCCGGCGAGGCGATGAAGGCAAGGGTCTCGGCGCTGCCGTCGTTGCGGCGGGGGAAGTTGCGGTTGTACGAGGTGATGATCGAGTTCCGCTCGCCGGCGGCGCGGTCCTCCCGCTTCCACTGGCCGATGCAGGGGCCGCAGGCGTTGGCCAGCACGGTGGCGCCGATGGCCTCCAGGTCGCCCAGGAGCCCGTCGCGCTCGATGGTGGCCCGGACCTGCTCGGAGCCGGGCGTGATGAGCAGGGGCGTCCGCACCCGCAGGCCGGCGGCCGACGCCTGGCGGGCCACGTGGGCGGCCCGGCCGATGTCCTCATAGGAGGAGTTGGTGCAGCTGCCGACCAGGGCGTAGGTGGGCTCTGCCGGGTAGCCCTCCTTGTCCACCGCCTCGGCCATGGCCGACACGGGCCGGGCCAGGTCGGGGGTGTGGGGGCCGACCACGTGGGGCTCGAGGGTGTCGAGGTCGATCTCGATGACCCGGTCGAAGAACCGCTCGGGGTCGGCGTCGACCTCGGGATCGGGGCGCAGGTACTCGGCGTAGCGGTCGGCCAGGTCGGCCAGCTCCTCCCGCCGGGTGGCCTTGAGGTAGCGGGCGGAGGCGGCGTCGTAGGGGAACAGCGACGTGGTGGCGCCGATCTCGGCGCCCATGTTGGTGACGGTGGCCTTGCCCGTGGCCGAGATGGCCTCGGCGCCGGGGCCGAAGTACTCCACGATGGCCCCGGTGCCGCCCTTCACGGTGAGGATCCCGGCCACCTTGAGGATCACGTCCTTGGGGGCCGTCCAGCCCGAGAGGGAGCCGGTGAGCCGCACGCCGATGAGACGGGGCAGGCGCATGTTGAAGGGCCAGCCGGCCATGACGTCGACGGCGTCGGCGCCGCCCACCCCGATGGCCACCATCCCCAGCCCGCCGGCGTTGGGCGTGTGGCTGTCGGTGCCGATCATCATCCCGCCGGGGAAGGCGTAGTTCTCCAGGATGACCTGGTGGATGATGCCCGACCCCGG
>JBIOYN010000223.1:0-12978 GCA_044870155.1 Acidimicrobiia bacterium
TGGCCCCTTTCCCGTGATGAGCTCCCGGTACCGGGAGTTGGTCGCCAGCAGCCCGGCGTGGCTTCCGTCGGCCACCACCCGGCCGTCCTCCACCATCACCACCCGGTCGGCCAGGGCCACCGTCGACGGCCGGTGGGCCACGATGACGGTGGTCCGCCCGGCCCTGAGCCGGCGCAGCGTGGCGTGGATGCCGGCCTCCACGGTGGGATCGACCGACGAGGTGGCGTCGTCGAGCACCAGGATTCTCGGGTCGGTGAGCAGGGCCCGGGCCAGGGTGATGCGCTGGCGCTGACCGCCGGAGAGGGTGAGGCCCCGCTCCCCCACCACCGTGTCGTAGCCGAGGGGGAGGGCGTCGATGAACTCGTCCGCTTCCGCCGCCTCCGCCGCCGCCCGGACCTGGTCGTCGGTGGCCTCGGGCCGGCCGTAGGCGATGTTGTCTCGGATCGAGGCGGAAAACAGGAAGGCGTCCTCGAAGACCACGCCGATGCTCCGGCGGAGGTCGTCGAGCCGCAGCCGGCGGACGTCGACTCCGTCGATGGTCACCGTCCCGCCGTCGACGTCGTAGAACCGGGGCAGCAGCAGGGCCACGGTGGACTTGCCCGAACCCGAGGGGCCGACCAGCGCCACCCGCTCGCCCGGGGAGATCCGCAGGCTGAACCCGTCGAAGAGGGGCTGCGAACCCTGGTAGGCGAAGCGGACGTCGGAGAAGGCGATGTCCCCGGCCACCTCGCCGAGGGGCCGGGCGTCGTCCGGCTCGGACACCCGGGGCTCCGAGTCGAGGAGCTCGAGGATCCGCACCGCCCCGGCCCGGGCCATCTGGCCGGCGGCCAGCACCATGGTGAGCATGCGGGCGGGGGCGGCCAGCTGGAGCAGGTAGGAGTTGAAGGCCAGGAAGGTGCCCAGCGAGATGCGCCCGTCCAGCACCAGGTTGCCGCCCACCAGCAGCAGGGCCGCCATCCCCAGTGCCGGCAGGGTCTGGATGAAGGACACCAGCCGGGCCTGGATGGCCACGTTGCGCAGGCGGGAGGCGTACAGGGCCCGGGCGTGGCGCTCCAGGCGGGCCAGCTCGCGCTCCTCGGCGGCGAAGGCCTTGACCACCCGGACGCCGGTGACGGCCTCCTCCACGATCCCGGCGACCTCGGCCGCCTTCTGCTGGGCATCCCAGGTGGCGGGGAAGACGCGGTCGCGCATGCGGGACGATCCGGCAGCCAGGGCGGGGAGGACGACGAGGGCGACGAGGGTGAGCGTCGGGCTGAGCGCGGTCATGACCACCAGCGAGAGGCCCAGCATCACCAGGTTGCCGACCATCAGGGGCAGGAAGGCGAGCAGCATCTGGATCATGCGCACGTCGCTGCCCGCCCGGGACACCGCCTGGCCCGTCTCCAGCCGGTCGTGGGCGGCGAAGTCGAGGCGCTGGAGGTGCTCGTAGAGGGCGTTGCGGAGGTCGTACTCGACGTCGTAGCTGACGCGGCCGGCGTAGAGCCGCCGGGCCACGGCGGCACCGAAGCGCACCAGGCCGAGGGCGACGAGCAGGCCGAGCGCCGGCGCCGACGCCGGCCGGCCGCCGGCGACGGCATCGATCAGACCTCTGAGCACCAGGGGCGTGACCACCGTGGCCCCCATGCCCACCATGGCGCCGAGGAAGGACAGCACCAGGGTGCGCCGGTGCCGGCGCAACAGCGGCCGCAGCCGCCGGAGCCATCCACCCGCCTCGGGCGGAGCGATCAACTCGCCCGGAGGGCGGACTGTCTGCGCTGCTGTCGCCACCTCCTCCAGTGTGCCGTAACGCCCCTCCGGCGCCGTCCGGCTTTTTCCCGGCACTCGGCGATCAGGCGGCTGCGCTCCGCCTCCTTCTGCAGTTCCATTCTCCGCAGCTCGGCCACGACGTAGGGGATGAAAGGGTCCATGGCCCGCTCCCTTCCTGGAACGGCAGTGTCCGCCTGGAAGGAGCCCGCGTCATGAGTGCACGGGTACTCAGTTCTGGAGGCCGAGGACTCCGCTCAGCTCGTCACGGGAGGAGACGCCCAACTTCGAAAAGGCCCGGTGGAGGTGGTTCTCCACGGTGCGCAGGGAGACGAAGAGCCGGGCGGCCACGTCGCGGTTGGACAGCCCGGTGGCGGCGAGGGTGGCCACCTCCCGTTCGCGGGGGGTCAGGATGTCGGCCCCGGGCACCTGGGCCAGTGCGGGCGTGAAGGCACCTTCGCACCGGGCGGCGAGGACCTTGGCCCGGGCCGAGGCGGCCGCCGCCGGGGCCATGGCGCCCGCCCCCCGGTGGGCGGCGGCGGCTTCCGCGGAAGCCTCGGCGGCCAGCAGGTCGGCCCCGAGCTGCTCGAAGCCGGCGGCGGCGGCGTCGAGAGCGGCACCGTCGGCAGCGGCCAGGGCGGCAGCGTGATGGGCGAAGAGGGCCACCTGGTCGCCGTCGACCGTGTCCGCCAGGCGGCGCAGGGCGGCGGCAGCCGGACGGGGACGCCCCAGGCGGGCGGCGTCGTGGAAGGCCATGGCGGCGAACGCGTTCGCCCCGGACGCCACCGCCGCCTCCCCCGCGGCCAGCGCCATGCCCGCACCAGCCGAGATCTCGCGCCGGGAGGCCGCCACCCAGCACCGGGCCAGGGCCAGGTCGGTGGCGAACATGGGGGCGAAGTCACCGGCCAGTGTCTCGGTCTCGGCCAGGGCGGCGCCGGCCGGCACCGGCTCGCCGGCCAGGGCGTGGGCGTGGGCCAGGTTGGCCAGGCACCAGGCCAGCTGGCCCAGGGGTTCGAGGGCCCGGGACAGGGCGACGCCCTCCAGGAACAGCCGGGCGGCACGGCGGACGCGCCCCCGGGCCAGAACCGCCCGGCCGAGGAGGGCGGCCCACAGTGCCCGGGCCTCGTGGTTGGAGGTGAGCAGGGACTGGCGGTAGCCGTCGTCGGCGATGGCCTCGGCCTCCGCCAGACGACCGGCCATCCTGTGCGCCAGGGAAGCGGTGGCCACGAGGGCATGGGTGGCAGCCGGACCCTCGTCGGTACCGGCAGCCAGGGCCAGTCCGCGCTCGACGGCGGCCAGGGCCTGGCCGGTGTGCCCGGCCATGGCCGAAGCCACCGCCACCACGGTCTCGGCCCGCAACCGGCCGGTGACGGACGGGCCATCGGCGTTCAGCACCCGGGTGGCGGTCTCCAGCGCCTCCCCCAGCCGGCCTGAGGTCAGCGCGGCCATGGCCATCACGGCCGCCTCGTCGTCCCCACCGGCCGCCAACCCGGGATGGGACGACCGCAGGAGCTCGGCGGCGCCCGGGGCCCGGGAGATGGCGCGGAACAGGTGGGAGGCCCGTTCCTGGGCCAGGCCCGCCTGATCGGCTTCGGACGTGGCCAGGGCGGACAGCCCGTCGAGGACGGCGTCGGCCTCGTCGAGGGATCCCTGACCCACGAGCGCCCGCACCAGAATGCGACCCGCCTCCACACCGGCTCCGGCGGCCAGCGCCCCCCGGGCGAGCCGCTCGGAGGCGGCGTGGTCGAAGGCCGCCTCGGCTTCCCGGGCCCCGGCCAGAAGCAGCTCGGCACCCGGGGCGTCGCCGCCATCCAGCCGCCAGGTGGCGAGCCGGACAAGATCACCGCGGCGGCGCCGCGGCGTGGCCTCCAAGGTGGCAGCCAGTCGCCGGCAGACGGCCCGGGCCCGCAGCGGAGGCATGGTGGTGCGCAGGGCCTCGCCGTCGAGGACGCTGGCCAGGCGCGCCTGGCGCCGGCACCCGTCCGTCTCCACTTCCAGGAACCCCGCCGCCTCCACGGCGTCGATGACGTCCCCGGGCGCCAGGGACTCCAGGGCCCCCAGCCCCAGCGTGCCCGCCATCGCCAGGAGCTCCAGCAGGTGACGCCCGGGGGGCGAGACTGCCTGGAGCCGGGGGGCGGCCAGGTCGATCAGGCGGGGCGTGCCCGCCGGGCCTCGCCAGTGCCAGATCCCCCCGGCGTCGAAGAGCGCTCCCGTCTCCAGACCGGCCATCACCAGTTCGCGCAGCACCATGAGGTTGCCCCGGCTGGCCCGGCCCAGACCGAGGAGGGCGGCCCCGTCGAGGGGACCGCCAAGGACGGCGGCCAGCAGCTCTTCGATGTCGGGGGTGGCCAGCCCGGCCACCTCGAGGCGGCGAGCCGGCCCCTCCCTCCACAGGGCCACGACCGGTTCGGGGGCGGGTGCGCCCGCCCGGGTTCCGACCACGACGTGGGCCGCGGCTGTGCTGGCCAGCTGGTGCAGGAGGGCGGCACCGGCCTGGTCGAGGAGATGCCCGTCGTCGACGCCGATGACCAGCGGTGGCGGGGCGGGGTCTGTTTCCCGGCCGGCCGGGTGGCGGTCGGCCAGACCCAGGGCGTCCACAGCGGCCAGGAACAGCTCCAGCCGGTCGGATCCGGCCCGGCTCCGTCCGGCCAGGAGACGGGCGAAGGCACCGAAGGGGATGGTGGCGGCCGCGGTGGTGGCGGTGAAGGCCTGGACCCGCCGTCCAGAGGACGCCGCCCGGCGCAGTGCCTCGCGCACCAGGCGACTGGTACCCGCGCCCGCGGCTCCGACCAGCACCACCCCGCCGGCACCGGGATGAGCCAGTGCGGCTTCGACCGCCGCCAGCTCACGGTGCCGGCCGGTCAGCGGCCACTGCCCGGGCAAGGGGGCGACGGGCTCGGTGGGGCGGGGGGCGGCCATCACCCCGAACGCTAGGAACGGCGCTGTGAACGAGGCGTCAAACTTCCCCGGGGAGCGGAGAACAAACCGTGAACAGCCTCAGGTTGCCAGCGTGAAGAGCCAGGAGGCCTGGAGATCCTCGGTGTCGGCGGGCAGGCCGAGCCGGCGCCGGTGGAGGAGCGGCACGTCCCAACTGGCCCAGGCGGCGATGCGGTGGAGCCCGCCGGCGCCCACCACCACATCGACCCCCACTCCACCGGCCCAGCGCCGGATGCGCTTCTCCCGGCGGGGTTCGGTGAGGCGGCACTCGAGGACGGACAGGGGCTCGGTGGCGGCCGGCCGCCCACGCTCGTCGGTTTCCCGGCCGTAGATCCGAACCTCGACGTAGTCGGGATGGGGGACGTCGCCGAAGCTGAGGAACAGGCGGGCACCGCTCTCCACCGGCGCTGCCTCCGGCCAGGGCAGGGGCGGGGCCGGGGCGCCGCGGCCACCGGCCCGCCCGACCCCCCAGTCCCGGGTGAACTCGACCCCCCGTTGCACGGTGCGGGGCCCGCCGTGGCCGAGGCACACGATCTCGCTCGCGGGCGGCAGCAGCGGGATCAGCTTCCCTCCCCCACCCGCCGGCCCTGGCTGGCCAGGAGACCCATGGCCAGGGCACCGATGGCCAGGGGATGCCCGGTGGCGACCACCTGGCGCCACTTGCCGTGCCGGGCCGGTTCGAGGACGTCAGCCATGGCCAATGCACCCCGGGCCGTGGCGTCGTCCCCGTTGCGGTCCGCGGCCAGGGCCAGGTTGGCCCACAGCGCCGGCCAGCCCGGCTCGACGGTGATCGCCGCCTCGAAACACTCCTGGGCGGCGGGCCATTCGGCCCAGCGGGCATGCATCCGGCCCAACTCGTTCCACTTCTCGGCACCCATTCCCATCGCCCCTCGTCGCTGAGGGACACCCGCCGGTCGGCGGGGCCAGGTGCATCCTGAGGCGCAGCCGGGGATTCCGTCATGAGTGCTGCACCACTCAATTTGCCGGGCCCGCCGCTCCCCGAACGAGACGGTGCCCCGGTCCAATCGGCCGGGGCACCCTCACAACCGTCTGTACTTGTTTGCCGTTACTGCCTACGCGCTGGGAATCGCGTTGGAGTATGTGGCTTTTACGAACAGGTCAGACGTAACCTCCTCGTTTGCTCGTGGGTGGGGGTAAAGAAACCTTCGCCTGCAATCGTCGCGCCGTCAGACACTGGGTGTCATGAGTGTTCTGCCACTCAGATGAAGAACTTTGGGCACTTGGTGCTCACTGATCACTCCACCATCAGGCGATACCCAGCACGAGGCTCAGTGGTGATCAGTGACGGACCCCCGGGCGACTCCAGCTTGGACCGCAGGCGGCGGATGTAGACCCGGATGTACTCGGTCTCGGTCTCGTAGCCGGGCCCCCAGACCCGGCGCAGCAGGGTGGCGTGGCTGAGCAGTTTCCCCCGGTGCAGGACCAGCTCGCGCAGCAGGGAGAACTCCGTCGGGGTCAGGTGGATCATCTGTCCGGCCCGGGTCACCGACTGGGCGTCGAGATCGACGACCACGTCGCCGACGGTGACCGTCGGCTCGGCCGCGGGCACGGGGGCCGGGCGGGTCCGCCGCAGCGTGGCCGTGATGCGGGCCATGAGCTCCTCCACACCGAACGGCTTGGTCATGTAGTCGTCGGCCCCGAGGTTGAGGGCCTGGACCTTGTCGTGCTCGCCGCGGCGGGCGGAGACCACGATGATGCCCACCGCCGAGCGCTCCCGGATCTGCCGGCACAGCTCGAACCCGTCGGCACCGGGCAGCATGAGGTCGAGGAGCACGAGGTCGGGCCGTTCCGCCTCCACCAGCCAGACGACCTTGGAGCCGTCCATGGAGACGGTGACTTCGTAGCCCCGCACCACCAGGTTCGAGCGGACCAGGTCCACGATGTTGCGGTCGTCCTCCACCAGCAGCACCCGTGTCACCTCGGCCATGGCTCCCCCTCCAGTTCCTTGGCGCCGGCGAGGCGCGCCGGTGCTCCGTCCGCCTCGATGCCCTCGGCCGGGTCCACGGGCAGCTCAACCAGGAACGACGCCCCGCCCGCCGACGGCTCCAGCCCCACCGCCCCCCGGTGTCCCTCGACGATCCCGCGCACGATGGACAGCCCGAGGCCCGCCCCCGGCCCCTCGGTCTGCCCCCGCTCCCAGGGCTGGAACAGTCGCTCCGCCTCCTCCGGGGGGATGCCGGGGCCGTCGTCCGTGACGTGCACGGCCACCGTTCCCGGCCGCCGGCCGAGCCCGGCGTGGACCCGGACCAGGGTGCCGGGCGCGGTGTGGCGCAGCCCGTTCTCCATCAGGTTCACGAACACCTGCTCCAGGCGGTCGTGGTCGCCCCACACGGGCGGCAGCTCGGGATCCCAGGACAGGTCGACGGCCGCCGCCTGCTCCGGGGACAGGCACCCGAGGGCGGCCCGCAGCACCAGGGGCAGGTCGCACCAGTCGGGGTTGAGGCGCAGGACCCCCGATTCGATGGCCGACGAATCCAGCAGGTCGGCGACGAGGCGGGACATGCGAGCCGACTCCGAGGCGATGGCGGCCAGAAAGCGGTCCTCGGACTCCGCATCCCAGGTGACGTCCGTCTGGCGCAGGCTCGAGGCGTAGCCGTGAATGGCGGTGAGCGGGGTGCGCAGCTCGTGGCTGACCCGGGAGAGGAACAACCGCTGTAGGGAGTGCGAGCGGCGCAGGGCGTCGGCCTCCCGCTGGGCGTCCTCCAGGTCCTCGCGCTCGATGGCCAGGCGCAGCGACCGGGCGGCGTCGGCCAGGAGGTCCATGGCCTCCGGTCCCCGCTCGGCGTCGTCGGCCCAGTAAGCGGCCAGGACGGCGGGTCCCTCGGGAAGGGCGAGGCCGACGGCGGCCACCCCCTCCTCCAGACCCGGCCGGCCCGTCCCCTCGGCGGCGCTGAGCATGGCCGCACTGGCGCCGGCCAGGGCCGTCCGGGCCCGGTCGGCCTCGCCGGGATCGACCATCAACACGACTTCGGCCCGCCGACCCTCGCCCTCGACGTGGAGGACGGCGGCGTCGGCGGCCAGGCCCCGGCACAGCGCCAGGAGGGCGACCTCGAGGCCGCCCCGCAGCCGGTCGGGACCGGCCAGGGTCTCAAGCATGGACCGGAGCGTCTCCAGCACCCGGTTGCGGCGCGTCACCTCGGCCAGGAGCCGGCCGCGCTCGATGGCGGCGGCGGCGTAGCCGGCATAGAGGAACACGAGCTCCATGAGATCGGCCCGGGGCCGGCCCACGCCGGTCCCGAACCCCGAGACGACCCCGAGGATCCCGGCGTCCCCCAGGATGGGGGCGGCCCAGCAGCTGCGGACTCCGGCCGAAGTGCCCAGGGCGGCGAAGGGTGCCCACGCCACGCTGGTCCGGGTGTCCTCCACCACCACCACGGCGCCGGACTCGGCGGCCAGGCCGGCGGGGCCGCCGCCCCCGCCGACCGGGAGCTCCTCCATGGCGGCCAGCAGCGGCTCGGCCAGGCCGACGGCGGCGAAGCGCTTGAGCCGGCGGGGCTCGGGCCCCGAGAGCAGATGGACGCACAGCTGGCCCACACCCAGGGCGGCGGCCGCCGCCGAGACGATGATGGGCAGCGAGGACGAAGGCTCCACCCCCGCCAGCTGGTCGACCAGGCCCCGCAGGCGGCGGAGCTGGCGGCGGGCGGTCGACTCCACCTCCACGCCTTCCATCAGGGCCACCACCTCGTCGGGGTGGGCCTCCACGGGCGTGGTCTCGGCCACCACCTTCCCTTGGCGCAGCACCAGGATCCGGTCGGCCAGGTCGAAGACCTGCTCCACCCGGTGGGAGACGAGGAGCACGGCCGTCCCGCCCGCCCGCAGCTCCTGGACGAGGGCATCCACCCGCCGGGCGGCGGAGATCCCCAGGGCCGAGGTGGGCTCGTCGAGCACCAGCAGGCCGGGCTGGCCGGCGGTGGCCCGGGCCACGGCCAGCACCTGGCGCTGGCCGCCGGAGAGGAGCCCCACCGGCTGGCGGAGGTTGGTCACCGCCACCCCGAACCGGTCCAGGAGCCGGCGGGTCTCGGCCTCCATGCCCGGCTCGTCGGGAAAGCGCTCCTCCCGCCCCAGGAACACGTTGGCGACGGCGTCGAGGTTGTCGCACAGGGCGAGGTCCTGCCACACGATGGCCACCCCGCCCGGGGCGGGGGTCGCCACCGTCCCCGCCGTGGGGCGGAGCATGCCGCCCACACAGCGCACCAGCGTGGTCTTCCCGGTGCCGTTCTCCCCCACCAGGGCCACGACCTCACCGGCGCGCACTTCGAGGTCCACCCCGTCGAGCACCCGGTGGGTGCCGTAGTCGACCACGAGCCCGGACACGGTGAGAACGGGTGGGCGGGCAGGCGCGGCCACATTCCCAGTCTGCCCGCTCGCTTCCCAACCCGCAGTGCTAATAGCGCTGCTCCAGCACCCGCCGGCGGGCAGTGGCATCCACCGTCGCCGCTACCAGGAGCACGGCTCCGGTGACCACGAACTTGACCGACGACGACACCGCCAGGAGGTCCATCCCGTTGGAGATGGAACCGATGACGAGGGCGCCGAGCAGCGCCGACCACGCCGATCCCCGGCCACCGAAGAGGCTCGTCCCCCCGATGACGGCGGCGGCGATGACGTTGAGCAGGAGGTCGTCGGAGCCCGAGTTCTGGTTCACGGCCAGGAGCCGCGACGCCCCCAGAACCCCGCCGGCGGCGGCCATGGTGGAGCCCACGAGGAAGACGATGAGGCGGACGCGCTCCACCGGGATGCGGGCCCGCCGGGCGGCCTCGGCATTGCCGCCCACGGCCAGCACGTGACGGCCGAACCGGGTCCGGGTCACGAGCACGTCGAAGCCGGCGACGAAAGCCACGCACAGGACCACGATGAGCGGCAGGCCCCGGTCAGCGTTGAACACGGCCACGGCGGCCGCCACCACCAGGCCGGGACCGGCGGCCCGCAGCGCCCGGGTGGCGAAGGGCTCGGAGACGAGGCCGGCCGCCGCTCGGCGCAGCCCGTGGCGGCGGCCGAACCACAGGCCGGCGACGAGCACGGCGCCGGCCAGGCCCCAGCCGGCGCCGTCGGGAAAGTAGGAGTCGGTCAGGCGCGTGATTCCGGGATCGTCGACGGTGAGCGACCCGGTATCGCCCAGCACGAACAGGGACGCCCCTCGCCACGCCAGCAGCCCGGCCAGGGTGACCACGAAGCTCGGGACCCGCAGGCGGGTCACCCAGAAGCCGTGCACCAGCCCCACGCCGGCCCCCACCGCCAGCCCGGCGGCGATGGCCAGGGGCCCGGCCACACCGTGCTTGACGTTGAGGACGGCCATGGCCGCCGCCGCCAGGCCGCTCACCGCCGCCACCGACAGGTCGATCTCGCCGACCAGGAGCACGAGCACCACGCCGACGGCGATCGTCACCAGCGTGGCGATCTGGAGCATGAGGTTGGTGAGGTTGACGGCGGAGAGGAACCGGGGATTGGCCGCCCAGAAGATGGTCCAGATGACGCCCAGGCCGACGAGCACCGGGATGGGGCCCAGGTCCCGGCGTCCGCCGGCCAGACGGATCAACCGTTGCCGCCACAGCGGCTCCGTGCTCACGGCCACCTCTGCGGTCACTGCTCCGCCGTCCCGATCCCGGCCGCGGCGCAGGCGGCGGCGAACCGCCCGGTGCAGACCTGGGCCGGGGTCCAGAACCCGTCGGCCAGCACGGTGGCGGCCAGGTTGGCCACCGTCACCGCCACCGGCTCGAGGAGCACCGAGGGCACGCGGCCGGCGCCGTTGGGGACGTCGCCGTTCACCAGCCCCGGGGGCGGAGCCTGGCCCCGGGCCAGGGCCACGGCCAGCACCGCCGCCGCCTCCGCCTCCCGGGCGATGGCCTTGTAGACGGTCATGTACTGCTCACCGGCCAGGATGCGCTGGACCGCCTCCAGCTCGGCGTCCAGGCCCGTCACGGGGGGCAGGCCGGTGAAGCCGGCCGCTTTCATGGCGGCGATGGCGCCGCCGGCGGTGCCGTCGTTGGCGGCGTAGACGCCGGCGATGGCGTGGGGGCCCAGCTTGGTGATGGCCTGCTCCATCTCCCGCTGGGCCTTGTCCGGGCTCCAGTCGGGCGTGTCGTACTCCGCCCCCAGCACCACCGCGCTGCGCTCCAGCGCCTGGCGGGCGCCCCGCTTGTACTGGCTGGCGTTGTTGTCGGTGGGCGAGCCGTGGATGAGCACCACCGTGCCCGAGGGCCGGCCCAGCTCCCGCAGGCGGGAGATGAGCGTGCGGGCCTGGAGCTCGCCCACCTTCACGTTGTCGAACGACACGTAGTGGTCGATGGTCGTGTCGAGGATGAGACGGTCGTAGCTGACCACGGCCGCACCCGAGGTCCGGGCCTTGCGCACCATGGCCGCCGCCGCCCGGGAGTCGACCGGGTCGAGGACGAGGACGTCGGCGCCGTTGGCCAGGGCGGCGTCGACCTGGGACGACTGGGTCGACACCTCCTGATTGGCGTTGCTGTAGAGGAGGCGGCACTCGGGGCACAGCCGGCGCACGCTGGCGTCGAAGTGGGGCCGGTCCTGGGTCTCGTAGCGGGCCGTCTTGGTCTCGGGCAGGAGCAGGGCGATGGTGGGCCGCCCATTGGCCGCCTCGGCCTCGTCCCCCGAGCGGGCACAGCCCGCCACGGCGACGGCGAGGACAAGCAGCGTCAGGACGCGCCGGAGCACGCCCGGAACGATACGGGACTACAGGTTGCCCCGGCGGGCCTGCTCGCGCTCGATGGCCTCGAAGAGGGCCTTGAAGTTGCCGGCGCCGAAGCCCCGGGAGCCCTCCCGCTGGATGATCTCGAAGAACACCGTGGGCCGGTCGCCCATGGTCTCGGTGAAGACCTGGAGAAGGTGGCCCTCGTGGTCCCGGTCGGCCAGGATGCCGAGGTCGGCCAGGTCGTCCCAGGGGAGGTCGATCCCGTCCATGCGCTCGACCGCCGCCTCGTAGTAGGTGCCCGGGACCCGCAGGAAGCGCACGCCCCGGTCCCGCAGCGCCCGCACCGTGGTCACGATGTCGGACGTGCGCAGGGCGATGTGCTGGACGCCGGGACCGCCGTAGCAGTCGAGGTACTCCTGGATCTGGCTGCGGCGCAGGCCGGTGGCAGGCTCGTTGATGGGGAGCACCACCTTGGAGCCGTCCCACACCACGGTGGACATGAGCGCCGAGTACTCGGTGGAGATGGTCTCGTCGTCGAAGTGGACGAGCTGGTCGAAGCCGAAGATGCGGGCGTAGAAGTCGACCCAGGCCTCGAGACGGCCCAGCTCCACGTTGGCCACCACGTGGTCGATCCGCTCCAGCCCCACGGCGGGGCCCACGGGCCGGCGCAGCTCCGAGGCTTCGTAGCCGGGGGCGAAGAGGCCGGCGTAGTCGCCCCGCTCCACGAAGGTGTGGCGGGTGTCGCCGTAGGCGGCCACGGTGGCCCGCACGATGCGGCCCTCGGCGTCGGAGTCCACCCACGGGGCCACCAGCCCGGTGGCACCCCGGGACAGCGCCGTCTCGTAGGCCAGGGTGGCGTTGTCGACCACGAGGGCGAGGTCGCGCACGCCGTCGCCGTGGGCCCGGGCGTGGGCGGTCACGGGCGAGTCGGCCGACAGGCCGGCGGTGACCACGAAGCGGATCTCGCCCTGGCGGAGCACGTAGGAGGCACGGTCGGCCAGACCCGTCTCGGGCCCGGCGTAGGCCAGGATCTCGAAGCCGAAGGCGGAGGCGAGGAAGCCGGCGGTCTGGCGGGCGTTGCCCACCCAGAACTCGAGATGATCGATCCCGCCGAGGCGGAGGCCCTGCCTTTGAGCCTGGTGCAGCCGGTCGCCGGTGAGGCTCATGCCACCCTCCTCATCCTCAGGCGGTCGCGGTCGAGGCCGTCCCAGAACGCCCTGACACCGTCGAGCATCTCGACCGCGCCGGCGCAGAAACGCTCCTCGTCGAAGTCGGGGCGGTAGAAGGCCTCGGCCAGCTCGTCGGCGGTGTGGGCGGCGTGCTGATCCTCGATCTTGTCGTGCCAGATCCAGAAACCCATGGGCAGATCGGGGCACTGGCGGTCCTTGAAGGCCCGGAGCCCGGCGATGAGCTCCTTCCAGAAGCCGGCGGCGGCCCAGTTCTCCACCGCGTAGGAGGCGCCCTCGGCAATGGACGGGTCCTCGCTGCCGTAGATGCGCAGCAGCTCGTCGCAGAAGTAGAGGGTCGACGTGGTGCCGTGGCGGCGCTTGCCCATGTCATCGAACGAGAGGCCGAGGGCGGCGCCGAAGCGCAGGAGCCACTCGAAGTGGGCGGCGGCGAACCGGAAG
>JBIOYN010000224.1:0-3651 GCA_044870155.1 Acidimicrobiia bacterium
GCCTCGCGGCTCGCGACCTGCCAGCGGTACAATCCGGCCGGTCGAATGCGGCGATCCGGGCGATTGGAGCCCCTGCTCCGTCGAAGTCGGAGGACTCGAACGGTGGCTCGAATCACCGGCCCGCAGCAGTCGGCGGAAGTGAAGGAGCAGGTCATGATTCGGCCTCATCCCCTTGGCGGAGGGTCGCGTCGGAAGCGCGCTCCCTTCTCAGTCCTGACCGTTCTGGTCGCACTGCTCATCGTGTTGCCCGGCGCCGTGGTCCCGTCCGAAGCCACCGGCAACCTCCTCGGTGGACTGCTCGGCTCGGCACCCAGCCCCCCGCCCTACCGCCTGAACGACTACGCCGACGGCCGAGCCATGTCCATCCTGCCGCCGGGGGCGAACGGCCACGTCAGCGCGGTCGACCTCCTGGCGTTCCAGCTGTTAGGAACGCGGCCGACCAACAGCCAGGACCAGCTCGGCAAGTACGCCGACCTGCTCTACGGCTACCCCACGCTGACCGACGCCGGCCTGCCGTCGTACTTCAACGACGCCTCGTTCGGGGTGCGGCCTGCCGACGTGGTCCGAACCGCCCGGCCCCGGGCCGACGTCACCATCTACCGGGACCGGCTGGGTGTGCCCCACGTCTATGGCCAGACCAACGCTGGCGCCGCCTTCGGTGCCGGCTACGCCCAGGCGCAGGACCGCCTGTTCATGATGGACGTCCTGCGCCACACCGGGTCGGGACGCCTCGGCGAGTTCCTGGGCGCAGCGTGCGCCTTTCAGCAGTCCGACCACGACCAGTTGCTCGACGCCGCCTACACCCCGGCGCAGGCCCAGGCCCAGGTCGACAACCTGGCGGCCTACGGCGCCCGGGGCGTCCGGGCCAAGGAGTGGGTCGAGCAGTACGTCAAAGGCGTCAACGCCTACATCGGCGCCATCCTGCTCGACCCCACCAAGCTGCCGGCCGACTACGCCGCGGTGCTGCCCGGCCTCGGCCCCAAGCCGTGGGTGCCGGGCGACGTGGTTGCCGTGGCCAGCCTCATCGGCGGCCAGTTCGGCCGGGGCGGCGGCCTCGAGGTCGTCAACGCGGCGCTGCTGCAGTACCTGCAGGCCAAGTTCGGCGCCGTGGCGGGGGCGGCGACGTTCAAGGAGCTCAAGGCCCAGAACGACCCGCTGGCACCGACCGTGGTGGTCGAGCCGTTCCCCTACATGGTCCCCGGCCAGGTCGACCCCGCCACCACCGCCCTGCCGATGGACGCCGCCGCGCCGCTCACCGGAGGCCCGCCGTCCACCGCGCCCGGTTGCGGCACGACGTCGGCCTCGTCGATCATCTTCGGGATCATCGGGGCCCTCCGCCAGCTGCCCAGGGCCATGAGCAACGCCGTGCTGGTCAATGGCGGCCGCACGACCGATGGGCACCCCATCGCCGTGTTCGGCCCCCAGGTCGGCTACTACGCCCCCCAGATCCTCTCGCTCCTCGACGTCCACGCCCCTGACTACGACGCCAGCGGCGTGTCCTTCCCGGGGACGGGCGTCGTGGCCATCGGCCGGGGCCGGGACTACGCCTGGTCGGCCACCTCGGCTCTCTCTGACATCACCGACCAGCGCCTCGAGGTCATCTGCGACCCCGCCGGCGGCGCCCCCGACCCCCAGGGCAAGCACTACCTCTTCAACGGGGCCTGCACGGCGATGACGCAGAGCCGGTTCACCCAGACGTCGCTCCCCAAGGCAGAGGGGACGGGCCTGCCGGCCATCATCAAGCGCGACATCTACAAGACCAGGCACGGCATCGTCCAGGGCTGGACGACAGCCAAGGACGGCCGGCCCGTGGCCGTCGTCGACCAGCGCTCCACCTACGGCCACGAAACCGACTCGCTGGTCGGCCTCCTCGGCTTCGGGGCCCCGTCGGTGGCCACGGACGTGCGGGGCTGGATGACGGCCGCCGCCCAGGTGCAGTTCACCTTCAACTGGTTCTACGTCGACGACCGCGACACCGGCTACTTCCTGAGCGGCCGGGACCCCATCCGGCCGGGCAACGTCGACCCCAACCTGCCCACCTGGGGCACCGGCCAGTCGGAGTGGCAGGGGTGGCTGCCCACCGGTAACCACCCGCAGGCCATCAACCCGGCCCAGGGCTACCTCATCAGCTGGAACAACAAGCCCGCCCCCGGCTTCTCGGCCGCCGACGACGAGTACGGCTACGGCCAGGTCCACCGGTCGCTCCACCTGGTGGAACAGCTCACCGACAAGTTCGCCAGCCGCCCCAAGCTCACCCGGGCCGACGTCGTGCAGGTAGTGGAGGCAGCCGCCACCCAGGACCTCTACGGCACCCAGGTGGTGCCCGAGCTGCTCGCCTACCTGGGTGGCCGTCCCCAACCGGCCGGGGTGCAGGCCATGGTGGCGCAGCTGCGGGCCTGGGCGCAGGCCGGTGGGCAGCGCCGCAAAGCGAGCGCCGGCGACACCCAGTACCAGCACGCCGCCGCCGTGGCCATCTCCGACGAGCTGATCGCCAACCTGAACCGGGCCGTCTTCGATCGGATCCTCGCCGACGGCGGCATCCGCCAGGCCACCTACCGGGGCGCCGCCCACGACGACGGCTACACCCGGTTGCCGATGGCGTGGGTCAACGGGCCGGCCAAGAACAACAGCGGCGGCGCCTATGTGAACGGCTACGAGAGCTACCTGGTCACCATCCTCCGCCAGCTCCGCGGGCTCGCCCCCGGCGACGCCTTCTCCGCCGGCACCATGAGCCACCTCTGCCAAGGAGGCCCCGCCACCTGCCAGGCCGCCATCGACCACGCCCTGGCCAGCACCTACCAGTCCCTGGTGGCGGCCAACGGCGGCTCGGCCGACCCGGCCTCATGGACCGCCTCGGCCGCCTCTGCCGCCGCCGCCCAACCCATGCCCGCCTATGACGCGACCAGGTTCACTCAGGTCGGCATCATCGGCCAGCCGAACATCGACTGGCAGAACCGGCCCACCTTCCAGCAGGTCGTGTCCTTCCCGCGCCACCGGCCCCGGAGCTGACCCAAGCCGCCCGCCGCCACAGGCGGCGGAACAGCAGCGGCGGGACCAGCGCGGCGATGAACCATCCGGCCTGCCAGCCGCTCGTCATCTGGGCGAGGGCGAGGAGGGAAGAGACTCACCGGACCGCCGGGCGCCGACAGAGCCCGGGGCGAAGCCCTCAGTTGGCGAAGAAGATGAACCGGTGCAGGTCGTGTGCGCAGCAGCTTGCCGTACTCGCGGCGCTGTCCGCTATCCCCACGCAGCCGGAGACCACTTCGCAGCCCCTAACACGCATTAGTGGACACATTGTCGGCCACTTTGGCGCCGTTAGCCGAGAGAGGACTGCTGCACAGCAAATGGGGACTCGACATCGGCGACGACACGGCCGACCTGACCAGCGACGACGTCCCCGGAGCCCTCGACACCCAACGCCCGGACGACCCCGACGAGGCCTGATCACGCCATTCGTCCACACTCACCCTGCCCCTCACAGCAGCCGCCGTAGGGGAGGGCCTGGCCGGGGCGCTCAGCTCCCCAGCCGCAGTGTGACCAGCTCGAAGGGGCGCAGCGCCAGGGTAAAGGTCCCGTCGGCGTCGACGGCGACCTCGCCGGCGGGATGGTCGCGTTCCAGCAGGTCGGTCCGGGTCACCCGGGTGCAGGGCA
>JBIOYN010000225.1:0-4183 GCA_044870155.1 Acidimicrobiia bacterium
GACCAGGGGGTTGGGGTCGCCGGCCTGGACCACCCGGTCGGCGGTGAACTCGCAGGACTCACCCGGGTCGAGGGCGTCGCACTCGGCCGGAACGTTGAGGTCGCCGATGAGCGGGTCGCTGATGGAGTCCAGGATCAGGGTCGGGGTGTCGTCCGAGGAGGTGTTGGTCACCTTGATGGTGTAGGTGACGGTGTCGCCGACCTTGGACTGGGCCGGGCCGCTCTTCTCCACCAGGATGGAGGGCTGGAACAGGTTCACGCTGTGGTCGTCCTGGGCGCGGACAACGTTGTCGAACTTCTCGGGGTTGTAGGTCACCGTCACCGTGTTGGGCAGCGGGTCGGGGTCGTCGGCCAGGACGGTCCGGGTGGCCTTGATGGTGCAGGTTGCCCCCACCGCCAAGTTGGCGGAGCAGTCCGACTCGGTCACGAACGGGTTGGCGGGGTCGAGCAGGTCGCCGAGCACGCTGTCCTCGATCGTCCCGTTGACCAGATCGGGCGAGTCCTGCGACGAGGTGTTCATGACCGTGATGACGTAGTCGACGGGGTCGCCGACGAGGGACAGGGTGTCGCCCGTCTTGGTCACGGCGACCGACGGCTGGAACAGGTCCGTCGGGAACTGGTCGGTCCGGGTGAAGGAAACCCCTTCTTCGCCGTCGCTGGTGACGAAGGTGACCGTGACCGTGTTGACCAGGGGATCGGGGTCACCCTCGAGGACCGTCCTGAACAACTGGATGGTGCAGAAGTCGCCGGCGTCGAGAGGGTCCTCCAGCGGGCAGTCGTTGGAGTCGACGGCCGGGTTGTTCTGGTCGACGCCGTCGATGACGATGTCGCCGATCAGGGAGTCCGTGATGTCGTCGACGAACAGGGGCGCGAGCCCGCTGTTTGTGATCGTGACGGTGTAGTGAACGGGGTCGCCCACCTTGGCGATGGCGTCGCCCGTCTTCACGACGTCGAGGTCACACAGGTCGAAGCCGCCGAGCACGAAGTCCGAAAGCGTCGAATCGATCGACGCCCCGGCCGACCGGGTCTCCGCCAGGAAGCTGCTGAAGCACGGCACGCCGCCCCCGCCGAACATCCTGAAGATCTCGCTCAGGTTGATCCCGCCCTCGAAGAACGCGAACGCCGGGAAGGTGTTCGTCGCACCGCCGTTGGGGGGCCCGGGCGGGGTCTGGAGGTTGGTGTAGGGCCACGGCACCGACGTGCTGGCGGTGTTGACGATGGCGCAGACGTTGTCGTCGTTGGCGACACTGGCACAGTTGGCGGTCGCATTGTTCAGGACCAGGACCGGCTCGTCTCCGTCCCACCGGTACACGTCGATCTCGACGTCCATACCGCCGTTGGTGAAGTTGGCCACCACGAGGATGTCGCCGACCTGGTGCTCGCCGCTGAAGGTGCCGTCGGGGTCGAGACCAATGTCGTCCTGGAAGAACCAGAAGCCCAGGGCGGTATCGCCTCCGTCGGCATCGAACCGGTCGGCGCCGTAGTAGATGATGACGTCACTTGTGTCAGGGTCGACGTAGGCGGCGGCGTAGGCGTTGGTGAGGTCGGCCTTGGTCTGCACCGAGCCCGCATTGTGCTGCCAGCCCTGGTTAGGGTTGTTCGGCGAGATCGGCCGGACGTCCTTGCTGCCGCCGCCGGTGAACGCCGACGACTCGCCTGGGCCGAAGGTGTCGGCCATGATGCCGGTGAAGGCAAAGGGGTCGCCGCCGCCGCCGAAGAGCGTCGCCCAGTCGTCGCCCGCGGCAATCTCGTCGGTGACGTTGGCGTCGAGCTCGAAGAGGTCGAGGTCGTGGACGGCGCCGGCGGGCCCCGAGGGGATTGCGAGGAAAGCCGTCACGGTCGTGACGGCAAGGGTGATGGCCAGGCGCCGCCACGACCGGGTCGCGGGGCGCGCTGTGGTTGGTGTCCGATCCTCGGACGGGACGGTGGACTCCGGCTGTGCGCGGAACACGACACCCTGCCTTTCTGTATTGGCGGCACGGGACGGCTTCGCTTTGTCGCCGGAGTCCACGATCGTCTCGTACCACTGCCACTCTTCGCTGGCGGATGGTTCGCAGCGCTTCTTCAAGCGACCTTCAACGCCCTCGGAGACATGTCCCACTCGTCCCCTGTGCGCCCTGAGTGTTGGTCGATTCGCCCCGGGGCTTGGAAGAATTGCCGGTCTCATGCCGGCTCCCGCCAACCCTTCTCTCCCCTCAGCCGTGGAGGTGCGCGAGGTGGGGCCCCGCGACGGGCTCCAGAGCGAGGACCCCGTCGCCCTCGCCGACCGGGTGCGCCTGGTCGACGCCCTGTCCGCCACCGGGGTGCGCCGCATCGAGGTGGCGTCCTTCGTGCGGGCCGACGCCGTGCCCGCCATGGCCGGCGCCGAGGAGCTGATGGCGGCCATCACCCGCCGGCCGGGGGTGACGTACACGGCGCTGGCTCCCAACCGCCGGGGGGCGGAGCGGGCCCTGGCCGCAGGCGCTGACGAGCTGGAAGCGGTGGTGTCGGCCAGCGAGACGCACAACCGGCGGAACCTGGGGCGCTCGGTCGACGAGACGCTGGGCGAGATCGCCGGCATCGTGGAGGTGGCCCACGCCGCCGGCCGGCCCGTGGAGGCGGCCGTGGCCACCGCCTTCGGCTGCCCCTACGAGGGCGACGTGGCCCCCGAGCGGGTGGCGGAGCTGGCCCGACGGGTCCTCGACCTCGGCGCCGACGAGTTGTACCTGGGGGACACCACGGGGATGGCCACCCCCCGGCGCATCGACGAAGCCCTCGACGCCCTGGAGGCGGCCGGGATCGACCCGACGGCAGTCCGGCTCCACCTCCACGACACCCGGGGGACGGGCCTGGCCAACGCCTACGCCGCCCTGGCCCGGGGCGTGACCCGTTTCGACGCCTCCGTCGGTGGCCTGGGGGGCTGCCCCTACGCCCCGGGCGCCTCGGGCAACGTGGCCACCGAGGACCTCGTCCACATGCTCGAGGACCTCGGGGTGGCCACCGGTGTCGACCTCGAGGCCCTCATCGCCGCCGCCCACCTGGCCGAGGAGATCGTGGGCCGGCGCCTCCCCGGCCAGGTCATGCGGGCTGGCCCCCGCTGGGCCCCGACCGCCCCGCCCCCCTCATAACGGACGAACGAGCAAGACTAAGAGCCATGCCCTGGTGCCCGGCCTGCGATCGGTTCCTGTCCCCGCCCACGGTGCGGGCGGACGGCACGTGCCCGAACTGCGGGGGCCCGGTGGAGGCCAACCGCGACCCTGCCCGGGCGCAGGCTGAGGCCCCCGAGGAGGAGGAAGGCGGCCCGATCCCCTTCCACCTCAAGGCTCTTGGCGGCGCCCTGGTCGTCTACCTGGGCTACCGCTTCGTCCAGGGCATCGAGTGGGTGGTCCACCACCTCTGACCCGCCCGCAGCCGTCAGGTGTATCGTTGGTGTATGTCGCGCACCAACATTGATTTGGATGATGAAGCGTGTCGGGCGGTGATGGAGCGCTATCAGCTGCGTTCGAAACGGGACGCCGTCAATTTCGCCTTGCGGACTCTCGCCGCCGAACCGCTCACCGTTGATGAGGCTCGTCGGCTGCGTGGCTCAGGCTGGGACGGCAATCTCGACGAGTTGCGGACGAGCCGGGTCGGGTGATCCTCGTCGACACGTCGGCGTGGGTGGAGTTTCTCCGCGACACCGGTAGCCCCGTATGCCAGCGGGTCGACGACCTGCTCGACGACGAGATCGCCACCTGCCATCCGATCCGGATGGAGATCCTCGCCGGCGCCCGTGATGAGCGCCATCTGAACGATCTTCGCCGGCTACTCGCTCGAGCTTCCCTACTCCCCACCCGGGCAACGGACTACGAGCAGGCGGCGGCGCTCTTCCGAACCTGTCGGGCCGGCGGAGAAACGGTCCGCAAGCTCATCGACTGCCTGATCGCGGCGACGGCAATCCGGGTCGGCGTCGCCGTCCTACACGCCGACGGTGACTTCGACACCTTGGGCCGCCACGTCGCCCTGCAGATCGACGGGCCGTGACCGAGCTGCGGCCTGACGCCCCGATGAGGAATGGCACGCCTCGCTATGCTGTCCCCCGTCAGAAGCACACGGGCTGTGGCGCAGCTTGGTTAGCGCGCTTGACTGGGGGTCAAGAGGTCGGGAGTTCAAATCTCCCCAGCCCGACGGAGAGAAAGTGGCTTTGAGCAGCAGAAACGCCCGAG
>JBIOYN010000226.1:0-4507 GCA_044870155.1 Acidimicrobiia bacterium
CGCTTCCTGGCCGAGCGCGGCCTGTCGGGCCGGGCCAGCGACAACGAGGCCGTGCAGGCCGAGATCGAGACCGCCCTCCAGGCCGTCAACACCGAACTGGCCCGGGTGGAGCAGGTGAAGAAGTTCACCATCCTGTCCCGGGAGCTCTCCATGGCCGAGGGCGAGCTCACCCCCACCCTCAAGGTGAAGCGCAACGTCGTCCACGACCACTTCGCCGACCAGATCGAGGCCATGTACGCCGAATGACCATGGACACAGGATGACGGACCTGCTGTGCCAGACCGACGCCTACCTGCGCCGGTTCACGGCCACGGTGACGGGCGTGGACGGTGAGGGGCGGGTGACGCTCGACCGCAGCGCCTTCTATCCCACGGGCGGCGGCCAGCCCCACGACACCGGCGCCCTGCGCTGGGCCGGCGGGACGGCCTCGGTGACGGCCGTCACCAAGGAGGGCGGGGAGGTGTGGCACCGCCTGGAGGGCGACACCCCGCCGGCGGGCACCGAGGTCGAGGGCGAGATCGACTGGGACCGGCGCTACGCCCTCATGCGGACCCACACCGCGCTCCACGTGCTGTGCGGCGTGATCTGGAACCACTGGGGCACGGCGGTTACGGGCGGCAACATGGAACCGCTCTCGGCCCGCATGGACTTTGAGTTCGACCCCCTCCCCGAAGGCTTCGGGCCGGCGGTGGAGGACCTGGTCAACGCCGAGCTGGAGAAGGGCTGCCGGGTGGAGGTGGGCTACGTGCCCCGTTCCGAAGCCGTCCTCGACGAGGCCCTCATCCGGACCAAGGTCAACCTGGTGCCCGAGTCGGTGCCCGAGATCCGGGTGATCGACATCGTGGGCCTCGACAAGCAGGCCGACGGCGGCACCCACGTGGCCAACACCGCCGAGGTCGGCCGCATCCGCGTGGTCAAGACGGAGTCCAAGGGCAAGGCCTTCAAGCGCATCCGCATCGAGGTTCTCGACGCCTGATCTAGGTGTGCTCCCCCGCCTTCTCCGCATCAGCGAGACGGCCCGGGCCGAGCACCGCTTCCAGCCGCCGGCGGCAAGCGCCCACGACGGATGCGATGGCGGGAAGCGGCAGTGGGTCTTCCCCCAGGGCCTGGGCGAGGCCGGTCGCTCCCCCAAGGAGTCTGGCGGTGACTTCAGGCCGGTTCTCCTGCGCGATCGCCGCTGGTGGGCGCCGGCCGGGTCAGCCGCTCCGAAGCCATCGCCCCGGGGTTGCTCGAGGTTATGGGGTTTTTGTACCTCAGAGGTACAAAAACCCCCGGGGATGTGGAAGCCCTAGAGGAAGCGCTTGCGCCGGCCACCGCCGCCGGGGCGACGGCGGGGGGCGAAGGGACGGGCAGGCGGCTTGGCCACCGTCCCGTTGGTTCCCGTGGCGGCCTCATCCTCGAGTTCGACGATGTCCTCGGCGGGGTCCCAGGCGGTCAGATCGGCCAGGCGGGCGTCGTTGGAGAACACCTCCACGACGGGCTGCTTGATGCCCAGGCGCTTCTGGAGGGCTTCGACCTCGGGCTCCTGGTCCCACATGACCAGGCTCACGGCCACGCCCGCCTGTCCCGCCCGGGCGGTGCGCCCCGAGCGGTGGAGGTAGGACTTCTGGTCCTCGGGCAGGTCGTAGTGGAGGACGACGTCGATCCCCTCCAGGTCGAGGCCCCGGGCGGCGACGTCGGTGGCCACCAGCGCCGGTACCACCCCGGTGGCGAACTCGCGCATGGCCCGGGCCCGGGACTTCTGGGGCAGGTCGCCGTGGATCACGGCGGTGTGCACCCCGGCCCGGTGCAGGTCGGAGGCCAGCCGGTCGGCGCCCCGCTTGGTGCGGACGAAGAGCAGGCAGCGCTCGGCGCCGGCGATGATGGCCGCGGCCACGAGCACCTTGTCCATCTGGTGGACCCGCAGGAAGCGGTGCTCCATCTCGTCCACCGTGGGCAGGTTCGATTCGACCTCGTGATGCACCGGATCGCGGAGGTACTTGCGGACGATGTGGTCCACGTCCCCGTCGAGGGTGGCGGAGAACAACATCGTCTGGGGGTGTCCCTGGAGGTGGCGGAGGATCCAGGTCACCTGAGGGGTGAAGCCCATGTCCGCCATGCGGTCGGCCTCGTCCAGCACCACCACCCCGACGGCGGAGAGGTCGACCTCGCCGCGCTCCAGGAAGTCGATGAGGCGGCCGGGGGTGGCGACCACGATGTCCGCCCGGGTGCGCAGCACCTGGATCTGGCGCTTGACGGAGTCGCCGCCGTAGACGGTGGCCACGCGCAGACCCCGGCGGGTGGCCAGGGGGCCGAGCACGCCGGCCACCTGCACACACAGTTCCCGGGTGGGGACGAGCACCAGCGAGTGGGGCCGGCGGGGCTCGGACGGCTTGGTGGCCTCGATCATGGGCAGACCGAAAGCCAGTGTCTTGCCCGACCCCGTCTTCGCCTTCCCGCACACGTCGCGCCCGGCGAGGGCGTCGGGAATGGTGAGGGCCTGGACGGGGAAGGGTTCGTTGATTCCTTGATCGAGGAGCTCGGCAGCCAGATCGGGGTCCACCCCGAGGCGCTCGAACCCGGAAACCTGCGTCAACATCGTCCTCCTGGTGATGGCGGGTAGCCCTTGTGGCCTCCCGCCGTAATTGACACCAAGAACGAGGACGACCCGCGAGCCCAGTGCTCGCCCACCCAGGATAGTGGACGAGGCACCGGGTCCGGTTCGCAGAGCGTCAGAACTTGTCGGGGAACTTCTTCTCGGTGGCGGCGGCGATGGCGTCGGCCAGGGCGTCCATGTGTTTGACGGCCGCCCGCAGGCTGGTGGCCTCGGTGGCGGCATCCTTGGCCTTCTGGGCGTCGATGACGGCCTTGAGGGTGGTGGCGTGCATCTTCACGCCCTCCTCGACGGCCGCCGCCGGCAGGTTCTCGTTGACCGAGTTCATGGTGGTGCCGAACGTGGCGGCGTAGGCCAGGAGGTCGGCCACGGCCTTGTCGGCGCTGGCCTGGTCACCCTTGGCGATGGCCTGGGTGTAGGCCACGACGGCGCCGATGTGGCCGTTGCTGCGCCACAGGCCGTCGAAGGCCTTGCCCACCTCGTCGCCGTAGACCGAGGTCACTCCGGCCACCAGGTCGGCGGTGTTGCTGTTCGTGGGGCCGTTGAGGGCGGCGGCGGCGGCCTCGAACTCCTGCGCCCTGCCGCCCAGGGCGGCGCCGGTGGCGCTGCTGGCCAGGAGGACGTGCTCGCGGAGCACCGAGGTGAGCGTGGACCGCAGACCCGACGCCGCCGAGGCGGAGTCGCCGGCGATCTTGTCCGGGAACTGCTTGGCGGTGGCGCCGGCCAGCGTGGCGGCCAGCTCGTCCATGTGGTGGTACGCCGCCCGCAGCGACGTGTACACCGTCGGGTAGTCCTTGGCCTTCTGGGCGTCGATGACGGCCTTGAGGGTGGTGGCGTGCATCTTCACGCCCTCCTCCACGGCCGCCGCCGGCAGGTTGGGGTTGACCGAGTTCATGGTGCTGCCGAACGTCTTGGCGTAGGCCAGCAGGTCGGCCACGGCCTTGTCGGCGCCGGCCTGGTCACCCTTGGCCAGGGCCTGGGTGTAGGCCACGACGGCGCCGATGTGGCCTTCGCTGCGCCACAGGCCGTCGAAGGCCTTGCCCACCTCGTCGCCGTAGGCGGACGTGATCCCGGCCACGATGTCTGCCGTGTTGCTGTTGGTGGGCCCGTTCAGGGCGGCGGCGTAGGCCTCGAAGCCGGCCATGTCACCCCGTAGGGCGGCGCCGGTGGCCATGGAGGCCAGGGAGACGTGTTCGGTCAGCAGACCGGTCAGGGCAGCCCGGAGGCCGGCGGCCCCGGTGTCGGACCCTGCCGCCTGTTCCGTCTCGGTTCCGGACTGCTCTGCCGCGGGGGCGGCTTCGTCCTTGGGCTTGTCGTCGCCACAGGCCACCCCCACCAGGGCCAGGACGAGGGCTAGGCCGATCAGTCCGGTCACCTTCCTACTTCGGCTGAACATTCCTCTGCTCTCCCTTCTCGTGGTTGCCATCAGGTCACCTTCACCGCGCCGCGCATGGTGGCGGGGTGGACCTTGCAGAAGTACGTGAACGTGCCGGCCTCGCCGAAGGTGAAATCGAAGGTGGCGTTCTGGGCGAGGTTCCCGGAATCGAACTTTCCGTCGGGTGCGGTGGTGACGTCACCGGCCCCCTGGGTCACGGTGCCGGACGTCACGGTGTGCGTGCTGGCGTCCTGCTGCTTCCAGGTGACCTTCGTCCCCACCGGCACGGCCAGCGACTCAGGCCGAAAGGCGATGAGCCGGATGACCACTTCGTTGGCTGCCGGTGCCGTGCTGGTCTCTGTCGTTCCTGTCGCGGTGTCGTCGCTGCCCGATCCGCCGCAGGCGCCGAGCGCCAGGGCGAGGACGGCGAGGACCAGCGATCCCCGCCGTTGGATGTTCCTTCTCATGACTGCCTCCCGGCTTCTCTACGGAGCCGGGGAGATGGCAGATGACTTTGTGGTCAGCCCCCGTCGGGGGCC
>JBIOYN010000227.1:0-6797 GCA_044870155.1 Acidimicrobiia bacterium
AGGGGCAGCAGGCCGGTGGCCGCATCCGTCAGCCGGCGCGAGGTGACCAGAGCCTTGGCCTCGCAGTTGTCGACGATGTAGCCCGCCTCCTCGGCGGTGAGGTAGCGGTTCACGGTGGTCAGCACCAGGCCCGAGCGCAGCGCCGCCCACACCACCTCGAAGTAGCGAGGGTGGTTCTCCAGGAACAGGGCCATGTGATCGCCCGGGCGCAGGCCGCCGGCCTGGAGGACGCGGGCCAGGCGGTTGGACCGCTCGTCCAGCTGGCCGTGGGTGACGACCTCACATGTGCCGGTGTCGATGACCACCGGCTTGTCGGGCGTGACCTTTCCCCAGTGTCCCGGATACACCTGATGGCCCTCCCTCGCTTCTGCCTGCCGGCAGCCTGGGGATCATAGAAGCGACCGGCAGATCAGAAGCGAGGTGGGGGGTGTGTGAGGGTCAGCTGCAGTCCTCGACCCGGATGTGGATCTCGTCGCCGTGCTGGTCCATCGACGCCGCGAACCGGGTCTTGCTCGAGGTGGCGTCTTCGACGAAGCGGACCTTCACCCGGGGTCCGGTGGGACCGGTGACCTCGGCCGTCCAGCCGTCGTTGGCCACGGCGTCGACGACCTCGAGCTCGGTGGTGGAGATGCGGGAGATCTCGACCTCGCCGGCGTCGCCCGCCGGGTAGACGACACTCTCACCCTCGGCCGGCGCCGCCTCGTGGGTCTGGACGGGGGCGGCGCAGTTGCCCGATGGCGCGGGCGACTGGGCGTCCGTCGCCGGGGCGGTGGTGGTGGTGGTCGCCCCGGCCCCGGCCGGCGCGGTGGTGGCCGTGGTGGACGTCGAGCTCGGCGCCATGGTGGCGGTGGTCGACGTCGGGGCGGCACCCGAGGCGTAGGCGGTCGTGGTGGTGGTGGAGGCGGCTGACTGGCCGGGCGGCGGCGTGGTCGAATCGCCGGCGCCGAACACCGGGGGGGCCAAGGCGAGGGCGAGCACCCCGCCGGCGAGGAGGACGATCGAGCGACGACGCATAAGCGGACTCCTTGTCACATTTGTCACGCTCCGCCCATTGGAAGCCTAGGGCCTCAACAGCACATTGCAAGCACGTTTACAACTCTGATCACATGGGTAACGTTCAGGGTTCGACCCGGCCCGGAGCTGGTGCCCCGGGGGAACCGGGGCGGACAGGCCCGAGCCCACTAGCCTCGACCAGGGTGAAGCAGCCCCCGGAGCTGCCCCCCATCCGCCAGGAAGAGGACCGGCTACGGCAGCTGCGCGCCATGAAACGCCGGGCCACGGGCCTGTTGGTGATCATGACCCTGCTCTATCTGGGTCTCACGCTGGCGAACGATGGCGGCGGGCTGGTGTCCTACGCCCAGGCGGGGGCGGGCGCGGCGATGGTGGGGGGTCTGGCCGACTGGTTTGCCGTCACCGCCCTGTTCCGGCATCCCCTCGGGCTGCCCATCCCCCACACGGCGGTGATCGCCGAGCGCAAGGACCAGTTCGGGGAGACCCTGGGCGACTTCGTGCAGACCAACTTCCTGTCCCCCGGCGTCCTCTCCGAGCGGGTTCGCTCCTCGCAGGCCGTGGCCCGGGGCGTGGCCTGGCTGGGCGACGAGGCCCATGCCGAGATGGTGGCCGCCCATGTGGCCGACGTGGTCGTGGCCCTGGCCGACTCGGTGCGCGAGGAGGACGTGGCCGAGCTGCTCGAGGCCGAGGTGCGCCGGGCCGTCGAGGCGGTTCCGCTGGCCACGTGGGCGGCCCGGATGGTGAAGGTGGCCACGGCCAAGGGCCGCCACGAGGAGGTGGTGGACACGGTGGTGCGGGCCCTCGAGCGCCTGATCGTCGACAACCGGGCCGACCTCAAGCGCCGCTTCACGGAACAGGCCCCGTGGTGGATCCCCGACCGGTTGGACAATCGCATCTTCGACCGGCTGGCCGACGCCGTCTGCGACTTCCTGCGGGCCGTCTACCTCGACCCCGACCACGAGGTCCGCCACCAGGTCAACCAGTGGATCGGCCGGCTGGTGGAGAACCTCGAGCACTCCGAGGAGATGGCGGCCCGGCTCGAGCAGCTCAAGGTCGAGTTCCTGGCCCATCCCGAAGTGTGGAACTGGACCTCCTCGCTGTGGGGCAACTTCCGGGCTTCGCTGCACTCCCAGGCCGCCGACCCGCAGTCGCCGCTGCGCCAGCACCTGGCCGGCGCCATCGCCGCCGCCGCCCGCCGGGTCCGGGACGACCCCGACCTCCTGGCCCGGGTGGAGCGGATGGCCGAGAACGGCGCCTACACCCTGGCCGAGCGCTTCCGGGACGAGGCCGCTGAGCTCGTGAGCGGCACCATCGCCCGCTGGGACGCCCAGGAGACCTCGGCCAAGCTCGAGCTGCTCCTCGGGCGCGACCTGCAGTTCATCCGCATCAACGGGACGGTCGTGGGGGGGATCGCCGGGCTCGTCATCCACGCGGTGGGCGACGCGCTCGGGTGAGGCGCCCGGTCGGTCATGGGAGAGGGTGCTCCCTCCTCCTCCTCCTCCTCCTCCTCCCTCGCCGCGTCCTTGACCGGCACGGCGGGGATGCCAACCCATCGTGTGAGGTCGCTTAGACGGTGGGGGGGCGGTGGAGCTTGGCGGCGAAGGCGCGCAGGATGTGCCGGATGCCGTGGCCGGGGAGGTCCTCGGCGGTCTCGGGGAGGTCGAGGACGTAGCGCAGGACGCCACTGCCATCGTTCTCGAAGCGGGCGCCGGCGTGGGCCAGGATGGCCTTGGAGGCCGAGTTGTCGGCCAGGACCAGCCCCTCGAAGCGCCGGACTCCGCGTTGACGGGCGGCGAGGACGATGGCGTCGAGGAGGAAGGCACCGGCGCCTCGGCCCTGGTACTCGTCGATGACGGTGACCGCCGCCTCCGCGGCCTCGGGGTCGTCCAGGCGGGCGAAGCGGGAGACCCCCACCACCGCCGGCGCATCCCCCTCTTCCGTGGTGGCCACCAGCGCGAAGTGGTCGTCGTCGTCCACCTTCATGAGGAACTCGAGAAGCGAGGACGTGAGCCGGGGAGTGGGCGAGAGGAAGCGACGGTAGCGGGACTGGGGCGACAGGCGGTCGAAGGCGGCCACCACCAGATCGCGGTCCTCGACCCCCAGCGGGCGCAGCAGCACCGGGGTGCCGTCCCGCAGCCGGAAGCGGCCGGGCCGAGGGCTGGGATGGGCGTGGGGTCGGGGGACGGGCGGGGCGGAGGGGCGGGTCCGGGCCCGGTCCAGCTCGCGGTCGGGCCGCCAGTCGGGAGGGAGGAGGGGTCCGTCGCCGTGGTGGGCGATGACGGGAGTCATGCCCCCCGGGGCCCCGGCGCGAGGGTGGGTTGTGTCATGCAACCCCTAGTATACGCAATACCGTTGCTTAGAGAAACGGAGTAAGATCATCCATCATGCGACGCACGAGCTTTGCCGGGATGAACTGTTCCGTGGCCGGGGCTCTCGAGATCCTGGGCGAGTGGTGGACCATGCTCATCGTGCGCGACGCCTTCCTGGGCGTGCGCCGCTTCGAGGATTTCCAGCGCCGCCTCGGGATCGCTCGCAACGTGCTCACCACCCGCCTCCAGAAGTTGGTGACGGCGGGCATCCTCGAACGGCGCCGCTACCAGGAGCGCCCGGAGCGTTTCGAGTACCGCCTCACGGACAAGGGGCTCGAGCTCTATCCGATTCTCGTGTCGCTCATGCAGTGGGGTGACCGCTGGGCGGAGGGCGGGAAGGGCAAGCCCGTGGTGCTCGTGCACCGCACCTGCGGACACCCGAGCGAGCCCCATCTGGTGTGCGACCACTGCGGCGAGCCCGCCGATCCCCGCCAGATGCAGCCCGTGCCCGGTCCCGGCTTCGACGACCGCGAGGAGCTGGCCCCGCACCTGCGGCCCGCCCAGGTTGCCTCGGAGATTTCTGGCACCTAGTGTCAATTCCCCCGGCGCGGGGACCCGGGACCGGGATGGGGAGGGGACCATGTCCGAGGTTGACGGGCTGCTCGAGCGGCTCCTGACGTCCGACGAGGGCCACGCCGATCCCTATCCCTTGTACCGGGCGGTGCGGGAGGCATCTCCGGTCCACCGCAGCGATCTCGACGGCGTGTGGTACCTGTCCCGGTACACCGACTGCCAGAAGATCCTCATCCACCCCGGGGCCGGTCGCCAGACGAACGGTTCGGGCCGGACCCCCTTCTTCATCAGCAAGGTGGTGGCCCGCCGGTTCAGCCAGCGCCAGCGCCGGACCATGCTCACGGCCAACCCGCCCGAGCACACCCGGCTGCGGAGCCTGGCCAACCGGGCCTTCACCGCCCGGCGGGTCGAGAACCTCCGGGAGCGGATCACCGATCTGGTGGACCAGCACGTCGACCGGATGATCGACGCCGGCGAGGTCGACGTCATGAGCGCCCTCGCCTTCAGCCTGCCCGTCACCGTCATCGGCGAGCTGGTCGGCGTCCCCGAAGCGGACCGGGAGTGGTTCCGGAGCCTCCTCGACGACGTCCTGGCCGCCGGCCGGGTCGACGCCGACTGGGAGGACGTGAACAAGGGCGAGCAGGCCGATCTGGCCATGGAGACCTACTTCTCCGACCTGGTGGCCGACCGCCGGGCCCAGCCCGAGGACGACCTGCTCACGGCCATGGTGGCGGTCCGGGACGGCGCCGACCGCCTCTCGGAGCAGGAGCTGCTCAACACCGCCGCCCTCATCTTCGGGGCCGGCT
This sequence comes from Acidimicrobiia bacterium, assembly GCA_044870155.1. Lineage (GTDB taxonomy): Bacteria > Actinomycetota > Acidimicrobiia > IMCC26256 > BP-133 > CAWBJP01. The sequence goes on from JBIOYN010000227.1 coordinate 4,700, forward strand.
TCGTGACCACCACCAACCTGATCGGCAACGGTCTGATGGCGCTGCTGAAGCACCCGGAGGAGATGGTCCGCCTGTGGGACGACCCCGGCCTGGCCACCAGCACCGTCGACGAGATCCTGCGCTACGACAGCCCGGTACAGATCAACGGCCGCTACCTGTTCGAGCCCCTGGAGATCGACGGCACCACGCTCCCGGCGGGCGAGTCGGTCATCACCCTCACCGGCGGCGCCAACCGCGACCCGGGCCACTACCCCGATCCCGAGCGGTTCGACGCCGGCCGGGACGACAACCACCCGCTGAGCTTCGGGTGGGGCATCCACCACTGCCTGGGGGCGCCGCTGGCCCGGCTCGAGGGCCAGATCGTCTTCACCCGCCTGGCTGAGCGGCTGGCCGCCGTCGAGCTCCTCGACGACGACCCGCCCCGCCAGCGCGGCTTCTTCCTCCGGGGCCTGGCCGAGCTCCCTGTGCGGGTCAAGGCCCGCTGAGGCGGGCGCCAGCCCTCCTCGGCTGAGGGTCGCTCATCGAGTGTCGCCTCGGTCACGCATGGTCCGCCCCGCGGTGGATGGTCCCTTGGCGGGTGGGGTGGGACGGTCGGCACATGGAAATCGAGGGAAGCCGGGTCGGCATCGTCGGGGGCAGCATCGGCGGATGCGCGGCGGCGATCGCCCTGCGCCGGGCCGGCTGTGACGTCACGGTCTTCGAGCGCAGCCGGGGCCGGCTCAAGGACCGGGGCGCGGGCATCGCCATCCCGGTTCCGCTGCGTGACCAGCTGGTGGCCGCGGACTACCTCGACGCCAGCATGCCGGCCTGCCCGTGCTCGGAGCGGACCTGGGTGGTGCGCCACGGCAACGCCGCCTACGGCCGGGTCATCGGCCGGCATCCGCTGTCCGCCGTCCTCAACAACTGGGGCGTGCTGTGGCAGACGCTGCGGGCGCGCCTACCCGACGACGCCTACCGAGAGGGCGTGAGTGTCGCCGAGGTCGAGGCCGACGCCGACGGAGCCAGCCTGCTCTTCGACGACGGGAGGCGGGAACGGTTCGACATGCTGGTGGGTGCCGATGGCTACCGGTCGCGGGCGCGCACCGCCGTCAACCCGGGTGCGCTCGCCAGCTTCGCCGGCTACGTGCTCTGGCGGGGAAACTACGAGGAGAGCCGGCTGCCGGACGCCCCTCGGCCTGACGCCATGAACGCCGGCGTCGTCACTGTGGGCTTTTCCGGTGGGCACGGGATCTTCTTCCTCATGCCGGAGTCCGACCGCCGGTGCGAGCCCGGACACCGCCGCGTCAACTGGGCGGTCTACACAAGCCTCCCCGACCGGATGGCCTTCGACGATCCTTCCTCGTTCGCTCCGGGTTCGCTCAGCCCTGAGCTGATCGGCTTCTTCGAGCGGGTCCTTGCCCGGCACCTCCCGCCGTACTGGGCGGACGTGGTCCGCCGTACCGGTCCGGAGGCGATGTCGCTGCAACCCATCTACGACGTGGCCATCCCCACCTACACGTCGCCGCGGTTGGTGCTGGTGGGCGATGCCAGCACCATCACCCGCCCCCACACGGCCAGCGGGGCGACAAAGGCGCTGCAGGACGCCCTGGCCCTGGAGCGTCACTGCCGGGAGCAGGAGACGTGGGCGGCCGCACTGGACGCCTACGACGCCGACCGCTGTCCGGTGGGCAACGACCTGGTGCGAGCCGGCCGGCGCATCGGCCGGGCCCAGGTGGAGGAGACGCCCGACTGGGCGTCACTCACCGCCACTCAGCTCGAAGCCTGGTTACAGGCCACGGTCTCCGGCCACCGCCTCTACCTCTACGACACCACCAAGCCGGAGCCCGCCCGGGCCGGTGGGTGAGCGCCGCCGGCCCAAAGGGAGCATTCCCGGTCAGACCTGCCGGCGCCCGGCCTGACCTGCCGCCGTCCGGAGGGACCGACCGGGCGGTAAGCGAAGTGAACGGACATGCGCCGGCTGGGGGTTCTGCTCTTCGTTCTGCTGCTGGCGGCGCCGGCCAGCCTGGCGGCGCCCGGCACGCCCGCCGGGTTCTCCCTCGAGAGCTCCCGGCCCCTCCACGCCGGCGTGGAGTATCAGACCTACGCCCGTGACGGCAGC
>JBIOYN010000228.1:0-8366 GCA_044870155.1 Acidimicrobiia bacterium
GAACCGGTCCCCGCCGGGGCCGAAGCCCTGGTCGTCGAGGTGCCCCAGCGGGCCGTCGCGCCTGGTGTTCACCGAGGCGCTGGCCCTTGCACGGTGCTGTGGAACGGGACGGGCAACCGCCTGAGCCTGCTCTACAAGTACTCGCCGGGGAACTCGAGCTGGGCCCGTTCTCCGGCGGCCCGGCCCGAGGTGTTGCCGCTGCTGACGACCGCCAGCGCCGGATGGTGGAACCGCCGTCCGGGGTGGGCGCCAGTCGGCGAACGATTGACCCGGGATGGCGGGAGGAGTCGCACGGCGACCGTTCAACCGTGAGCGAAACCGTCCCGATACCAGACGCACGAAGTGAAATCAGCGTCGAAAGGATCTCCGAATGCGGTTGCGCGCGCTCCTCGGATCGGCGGTGTTTTCCGCCGGCATGCTGGTCAACGTCCACGGGGCGAGCGCATCCCCGACCGTCCAGCAAATCAGCGCCTGGCGGCTCGAGGCTGTGTGGGACGCCGGGGACGGAACCCCAGTCCTGGCGCTGCAGGTGTACCAGGGAGCGTTCGACCTGGGGTCGGGACCGCAGTCCTTCACCTGGTCGAGCATCGTGCTGCCCACCGACGACGGCACCCAGACCAGCTGCGGGACCGTCGGAGTGCCGGAAGTGGACGCCAGCCCCAAGGCGGCGACCCTTTCGGGGACCTACACCTGCACCGACGGCCGGTCGGTGGCGGTGGATGTCGAGTGGACGGCATCCGGCGCCCCGCAGGGGAGCGGCAGCGGCCTGAACCGCCACGGTGAGGGCCCGGCCGGTTCCTCTTCCGCGGTTGACAACGAATCCGCCACAGCGACCGGCTCCATCAGCGACGGGACCGGCAACATCCTTGACGGCCCGTCCACCAGAGCCCTGATCGGTCGGGAGCGGACGAAGCAGCTCTGTGGGATGGGCTCGATCGCCTGCTAGGCGATCTGGAGCATCCGGCTCAGCGCCAACCTCGCCCCTTCGGCCGTCTCCTCATCCACCGTGATCTGATTCACAATCTCGCCCCGCACGAGCGCCTCCAGGCACCAGGCCAGGTGCGGCTCGTCGATGCGGAACATGGTCGAGCACGGGCAGATCAGCGGATCCAGCGAGAACACGGTCTTGTCCGGGTGCTCGGCCGCCATGCGGTTGACCATATGGATCTCGGTGCCGATGGCGAGCACAGCACCCGCCGGCGCCCGCGAGACCTCGGTCAGAATCCGCTCGGTGGAGCCGACGAAGTCGGCGAGCTCGACGACCTCGTGGGAGCACTCGGGGTGGACGATGACCCGGACCCCGGGGTGCTCCAAACGGGCGGCCTCCACGTGGGCGACCTGGAAGCGCTGGTGGACGGAGCAGTGGCCCTTCCACAGCAAAAACTTGGCCTCCTTGACGTCGCGTTCCTCCAGACCTCCGAGGTCGAAGCGGGGGTTCCAGACGCGCATGTCGGCGGCGCCAAAGCCCATCTGGAAGGCCGTGTTGCGGCCGAGGTGCTGGTCGGGAGCGAACAGGACCCGGTCGCCGCGCTCGAGCGCCCAGGCCACGACCTGGCGGGCGTTGGACGACGTGCAGCAGGCGCCGCCGTGGCGGCCCACGAAGGCCTTCACCGCCGCCGAGGAGTTGACGTAGGTGATGGGGACGACCCGGTCCACGTCGATGACCTCGGCCAGCGCCTCCCAGCACTCCTCGATCTCGTCGACGTCGGCCATGTCGGCCATGGAGCAGCCGGCGTTGAGGTCGGGGAGGATGACCCGCTGGGTCGGCCCCGTGAGCACGTCGGCGGACTCGGCCATGAAGTGCACGCCGCAGAAGACGATGTCGGTGGCCCAGTCACAGTCGGCGGCGAAGCGGGCCAGCTTCAGGGAGTCGCCACGGGAGTCGGCCCAGCGGATGACCTCGTCACGCTGGTAGTGGTGGCCGAGGATCAACAGCCGGCCGGCAAGCTCGGCCTTGGCGGCGGCGATACGGGACTCCAGCTCGGCGGGGGACGCCGTGGTGTAGTCGTCCGGCAGGGGCGACTGCAGTCGGAGCATCGCGTGTAGTCCTTCTCGTCTGGCTCCGGTTACTGGCCGGTGGGAGCGACCTGGCTCGTCCCACGGGGATGGCGGCCCCGGAGCGAATATGCGCCCGCAGTGCCAGGGCGGGCGTGTCCGGAATATTAGCCCGGCATCTCGGGAAAACAGCGGGTACCGGCGGCCTATTCCGCGGTCGGTGGTAGCGTCGCCACGAGGAGGTGTCGGTGGCCCACACGGTGCTGGTGGTCGACGACGATTACGCCGTCCGGCGCTGCATCGAGCTGCGCTTCCAGCTCGACGACTACGAGGTCGTGGCCACCGGCGAGTCCGAGGAGGCGCTCCGCTTGGCCCGCGAGCAGCGGCCCGACGCCATCGTCCTCGACGTGATGATGCCCGAGATGGACGGGTTCGAGATCGCCCGCCGCGTCCGTCAGGAACAGCAGGGCCGGGGGCCGATCATCCTCATGCTCACGGCCAAGGCGGGGACGGAGTCCATGGTGACGGGCCTGGCCGCCGGGGCCGACGACTACGTGGTCAAGCCCCCCAACCTGGACGACATGGTGGACCTGGTGCGGTCGCGTCTCCGCCAGGCGGCGACGGGCGAGGCCGGGTGTCTCCAGAACATGCCCCACGGGACGGCCATCTTCGACGAGCTGGAGAACCGCCGGCAGGCCGGTGACCCGGTGGCAGTCACCTGCCTCGACGTGAACGGCCTGGGCTACTTCAACGCCCGCTACGGCTACGAGCGGGGCGACACCCTGCTGGAGTGGTTCGCCGGCCTGCTGGCCGCCGAAGCCGATGAGACGCCGGGGACGTTCGTGGGGCGCCTGGGCAGCGACGACTTCATCCTCATCTCGGCGCCGGACGATGCCCTGCCCCTGGCCGAGGCCATCCGGGCCGCCTTCGACGCCGGCTCCGCCGCCCACCACGACCCGGAGGACGTCGCCCAGGGCGCCATCGAGCTGCCGGGCGAGAACGACCTGGCGGCCCGACACCCGCTCACGTCGGTGGCTATCGGGATCACCAACAGCGGCCTGCATCCGGGCGAGGATCTCCAGGAGCTCATTCTCTCCGCCCTGCAGATGATGCGGACGGCCAAGCTCCGCTCCGCCAGCCGGGTCGTCCTCGACCGCAACTGACCCGACACCGCAGATACAGTTGTGCCATGTGGTGCTCCTGGGGCTGGCGAGTCTTGTGCGTCGTGTTGCTCGCCGGCGGCCTCCACCCCGGCGACCAGGCGCAGGCCGCTCAGGCGGCCCAGACCGGCGCCACGCTGCGGGTCCTCACCTGGAACATCCACTCCGAGAACCCCGACCGCCTGGCCCAGGCCATCAATGCCAGCGGCGCCGACGTCGTCGCCCTCCAGGAGGTCGACGCCTACCGGGATCGCTCGGGCTGTCGCCACCAGGCCTTCGAGATCGCCCAGCGTCTGGGCATGCACGCCCGCCTGGGCGCCAACATCCGCTCCGGTGAGGAGTGCGGCAACGGGCGCCAGGCCCTCTACGGCGACGCCGTCCTGAGCCGCTACCCCATCCTCGAGTGGAAGCACACCCTGCTCCCCAACCAGGGCGGCGAACAGCGGGGGATGACCGAGACCGTCCTCGACGTCGACGGCCGGCGCGTCCGGGTCGTGGCCACCCACTTCGAGTACGCCTCCCTCTCCGAGCGCCGGGCCCAGGCCCACGCCGTCGTCGCGCGCCTGGAAGGAAGCGCCGAGCCCACCGTCGTCATGGGCGACCTGAACGGCGAACCCGACGACTCGGGCCTGGCGCCGCTCCGGGACGCCTTCACCGACGCCTGGGCGACGGCCGGCGACGGCGACGGCTACACCAACCCGTCCTCCGACCCCCACCGGCGCATCGACTACGTCTTCGTCCGGGGGGCCACCCCGACCAGCGCCGAGGTCCGAGACGACACCACCTCCGACCACCTGGCCGTGCGGGCCGACCTCGTCCTCTAACCGGCAGGCCAGGAGGCAGACTGATGGGCGCCATGCCCATCACCCGCCCACCGGCCGGCACCATCCCCGACGCCCCCGGGTCCTACCAGTTCAAGGACCGGGACGGGCGCGTCATCTACGTGGGTAAGGCCAAGAGCCTGCGCCACCGCCTGGCCAACTACTTCGTCCACCCCGGCGCGCTCACGCCCCGGACCCGCCAGATGGTCGCCGCCGCCGAGACGGTGGAGTGGATCGCGGTGGCCAACGAGGTCGAGGCCCTCTTCCTCGAGTTCAACCTCATCAAGACCCACAAGCCCCGGTTCAACATCCGCCTGAAGGACGACAAGTCCTACCCCTACCTGGCCGTCACCCTCGACCAGGAGTGGCCCCGGGCCCAGGTCATGCGGGGCGCCAAGCGCAAGGGGGTCCGCTACTTCGGTCCCTTCGCCCACGCCTACGCCATCCGCGAGACCCTCGACCTGTTGCTGCGCACCTTTCCCATCCGCACCTGCTCGGACAACAAGCTCGACCGCCACCGCAAGCTGGGCCGGCCCTGCCTCTACGCCCACATCGAGAAGTGCTCCGCCCCCTGCGTCGACGCCGTCAGCCGGGAGGACTACGACGTGCTTGTGGGCGAGCTCCTCGACTTCCTCGAGGGCCGCACCGAGGAGATCGTCAACCGCCTCGACCGCCAGATGCGCGCCGCCGCCGGGGAGCTGGAGTTCGAACGGGCGGCCCGCCTGCGGGACCAGCTCACCTCCGTCCGCAAGGCCATCGAGCGCCAGCAGATGGTGGGGGAGCGCCACGAGAGCTACGACGCCATCGGTCTGGCCGAGGACGAGCTCGAGGCCTCGGTGCAGGTGTTCAACGTCCGCCAGGGCCGCATGGTGGGCCGCAAGGGCATCATCGTCGACAAGGTGGAGGAGCTCACCCGTCCCGCCCTGGTGGCCCGCATCCTCGAGCAGCTCTACGGCGACGCCGGCCCCGAGGGGGTGCCCAAGGAGGTCCTCGTCCCCGACCTGCCCGAGGACCAGGCGCTCTACGAGGAGTTCCTCACCCACGTGCGGGCCACCCGGGAGGGCAGCCGAGGCGCCAAGGCCAAGGTCCGCATCCGGGTGCCCCAGCGGGGCGGGAGGCGGGAGTTCCTGGCCAACGTGACCCGCAACGCCGAGGAGGCCTTCACCCGCCACCGCCTCAAGCGGGCCTCCGATCACAACGCCCGGGCCCGGGCCCTCACCGCCCTCCAGGACGCCCTCGACCTCCCCGAGGCGCCGCTGCGCATCGAGTGCTACGACATCTCCAACCTGGCCGGCACCGAGATCGTCGGCTCCATGGTGGTGCTGGAGGACGGCCTCCCCAAGCGCTCCGACTACCGCCGCTTCAAGGTCCGCACCCTGGAGGGTCAGGACGACTTCGCCTCCATGGCCGAGGTCCTCACCCGCCGCTTCACCAACTACCTGCGGGAGCGCGACGAAGGCGTGCGGGCCGGCAAGCGCTTCGCCTACCCGCCCAACCTGGTGCTGGTCGACGGGGGCAAGGGCCAGCTGGGGGTGGCCGTCCAGGTGCTCGAGGAGCTGGGGCTGGAGGAGATCCCGGTGGCCGCCCTGGCCAAGCGCTTCGAGGAGGTGTACCGACCGGGCGACCCCGAGCCCATCCGCATCCCCCGGGACTCCGAGGCCCTCTACCTCCTCCAGGGGGTGCGCGACGAGGCCCATCGCTTCGCCATCACCTACCACCGGACCCTGCGGGGCAAGTCCATGACCCGCTCCGCCCTCGACGACGTGCCGGGCCTCGGACCCACCCGGCGTAAGCGGCTGCTGAAGGAGTTCGGGTCGGTGAAGAAGCTGCGGGCCATGACCGAGGAGGAGCTCGCCGCCATCCCCTGGCTGCCGGCCAAGGTGGCGAATGCCCTTTATGTCCAGTTGCACGGTGCCCCACTGGGTGCCCGGCGCCCGGCAGAGGTGTCCAAGACCCCCGTCGGCGTGTCATCGTGGAGGGGCGAAAACGGTGCCATCAGTGCTGATGGCGAGAGGGAAGAGGCGGGATCGACCTGAGCGACGAGCTCGACGTCACCATCGTCACCGGGCTCTCCGGCGCGGGGCGGTCCGAGGCGGCCAACGTGCTGGAGGACCTCGGCTTCTTCGTCATCGACAACCTGCCGCCCGCCCTCATCTCCAAGGTGGCGGAGCTGGCCCGCTCCCCGGGCCGGCCGCCCACCCGCTACGCCCTGGGTGTGGACGTGCGCTCGGGCTCCATGGAGGACCTGCACCTCGCCCTCGAGGAGCTGCGGGAGTCCGGGGTGCGCACCCGCATCGTCTTCCTCGACGCCGCCGACGACGTGCTCGTCCGGCGCTACGAGGCCAGCCGACGCAAGCACCCCCTCGGCTCCGGCGACCGGGTCTCGGCCGCCATCGCCGACGAGCGGGCCCTACTCGAGCCCTTGAAGGAGCAGGCCGACATCGTGGTCGACACCTCCGACCTCAACGTCCACCAGCTCCGGGACCGGCTGCGGGACCTCTTCGCCAGCGGCGTCCCCGACCAGGCGCTGCAGACGAGCATCGTCTCCTTCGGGTTCAAGCACGGCCTGCCCATGGACGTCGACCTCGTCTTCGACTGCCGGTTCCTGCCCAACCCCCACTGGGTGGAGTCGCTGCGCCCCCTGCCCGGCACCGACGCCCGCGTGCGCCGGTATGTGATGAAGCAGCCCGAGACGGAAGCCTTCCTCAGCGAGCTGGAGCGCCTCTTCGACCTGCTGCTGCCCTCCTATGTGAAGGAGGGCAAGTCGTACCTGTCCATCGGGGTCGGCTGCACCGGAGGGCACCACCGCTCGGTGGTCCTGGCCGAGGAGCTGGCCAAAGTCCTCGAACGCCTGGGTTTCCGGGCCAACGTGCACCACAGGGACGTGGAACGTGGTTGATCACGACAACACCGACGCCGGCAAGAACGACGCCGGGAGCCTGAGCCTGCCGCCCGAGGACCCCCGGGCCGGCCCGTCGGCCAAGCCCACCATCGGCGTGGTCCGCTCCCGCCCGGGCGACCGGCGCCGGCCCATGACGCCCATGGCCAAGGGCGACCCGTGGCAGCTGCCCAACACCCCGCCCATCGGGCCGGCGGTGGTGGCCCTCGGCGGTGGGCACGGCCTGGCCGTGGCCCTGGCCGCCGCCCGGCGCTACGCGGGGTCGATCACGGCGGTGGTGTCGGTGGCCGACGACGGCGGGTCGTCGGGCCGGCTGCGCCAGGCCCACGACGTCCCCGCTCCCGGCGACCTGCGCAAGTGCCTGGTGGCGCTGGCCGCCGCCGACACCATCTGGGCGGAGGCGTTCGAGCACCGGTTCCGCTCCGGCGAGCTCGACGGGCATGCGCTCGGGAACCTGGTCATCGTCGGCCTGGCCCAGGTGCTGGGTGACTTCGGACGGGCGCTGGACGAGGCCGGCCGGCTGCTCAAGTGCGCCGGGCGGGTGCTGCCCGCCACCACCGACGCCGTGGTGCTCAAAGCCGACGCCGGCCGGGAGGGCGAGTCGGTGGAGGGCCAGGTGGCGGTGGCCAACAGCCCCGAGCCTATCCGCCGGGTCCACATCGTTCCCGAGGACGCCAAGGCCCACCCCGAGGCCGTGACCGCCATCGAGCTGGCCGACCAGGTCATCCTCGCCCCCGGCTCGCTGTTCACCAGCCTGCTGCCGGTGATCTGCGTCCCCGCCATCCGGGAGGCCCTGGCCGCCGCCCGGGGCCGCATCGTGCACGTGTGCAACCTGCGCCCCCAGGTCCCCGAGACGCTGTCCCTGGATGCCACCGACCACCTGCGGGCCGTCCTCGCCCACGGGGCCCGGGTCGACGCCTTCCTCTACCACCAGGGCGGCTCCCTGGAGGCCGACGAGATCGCCGTGCGGGCTATGAACATCGAGCCGGTGGCGGCCGAGGTGGCGGCGGCCAACGGGTTGGTCCACGACCCGGGGCTGCTGGCCAAGGCGCTCGAGGAGCTGGTCTAGTCAGTCCGTTCTGGGGACAGCGCTTGATAGATCTACGCCAGTAATTCGCTATCCCCTTGCGCCATTAGTCGCTATCCTCAGGGGTATGCACTCGGATGCACGGCGCAAGACCTCATTCGAGGTGGATTTCGCCAAGGTCGAGAAGGTGAAGGCCGTGCTCGGCACCAGGACCTTGACCGACACCGTCGATGCTGCCCTGGCCGAGGTCATCCGACTGCAGGACCGTCGCCGCCTGGTGGAGATGCTTTTCACGCCGGGGACCCTCGAACTCGACGACGGCGACGTCATGCGGTCCGCCTGGCGCTGACCGGTGGCCGTCTACCTGGCCGACAAGAGCGCGCTGACCCGTAGTGACACCCGTCCCGAAGTGCGGGACGTCATCGAGCCGTTGCTGCTCGCCGGACGGATCGCCACCTGCGGCA
>JBIOYN010000229.1:0-2913 GCA_044870155.1 Acidimicrobiia bacterium
TGTGCGCTTCGGGTCCTTCGGGGCGCGGACAATCGAGACCTTCCGCCGGCGCCGGCGGTTCCGGGCCCTCGGAGGCCGTCCTCAGGCGGGGCTGACGGAGACGTAGAGCTGGCTGGCGAGGGACAGACCCACGGCGATGGTGGAGTCGTCGAGGGCCACCAGGCGGGTCTGGTCGGGAGCCACCGTCGACACCTCGCCGTCGGCGCCGGGGATGAACCCGTGGCTGTCGAGATAGATGAGCGAGTCGTGGTCCATCTCCAGCTCCTCGCTCACCCGCTCGAGCCGGATGCGGTCGCCGGCCTGGGTCTCGGAGAGCGGGACGACGTCGAGGTCGGGAGCGCCGGCGCCGGGGATCGGGTTCCCGTGCGGGCAGGTGAGCGGGTTGTGGAGCTTGGCCACGATCAGCTCCTCGACCTCGGAGGAGATGACGTGCTCCCAGCGGCAGGCCTCGATGTGGGCCTTGTGCCAGGGCAGGCCCAGCAGGTCGGTCAGGAGCCGCTCGGCCAGGCGGTGGCGGCGCACGATGGTGGTGGCCCAGTCCCGCCCCTTGTCGGTGAGGGTGAGCGTCCGCTCCCCGGTGACCTCGAGGTAGCCCTCGGCCCGCAGCCGGCGCACCATCTCCGACACCGACGGAGCCGAGACCCCCAGCCGATCCGCCAGCCGGGCCTGGATGACATGGGTACCCTCCTCCTCGAGCTCGAGGATGGCCTCCAGATATTCATCGACCGGCGGGTGCAGCACATCAGGCATGAGGCCATCGTATCCGTCTACCGGGAGCCCGGCCTTGACAGTGGTCTTAGGGCACCCTAAGATAAGTCGATAGGTGCTCCTGACACTCGCTGTGCTCGGGCATCTCAAATGAGGCGGGTCCCAGCGCCTCCATGGCATGAAGCTGCAACTGAAGACCCTTCGCATCGGGGCGCCCCCCGCTCGGTTGGCGAAGGGTCTTCGGTTGTCTTCTGCACCCTACGATGCTCGCCAATGGCGGCAACGCTCGTTCTTCTCGACGGCCACTCGCTGGCCTACCGGGCCTTCTATGCCCTCCCCACCGACCTGGCCACCAAGGCGGGGACGGTCACCAACGCCGTCTACGGCTTCACCTCCATGCTGGTCAAGCTCCTGGCCGACGAGAAGCCGGAGTTCATCGCCGTCGCCTTCGACGCCCCGGCCCGCACTTTCCGGGACGACCTCGACCCCGACTACAAGGCGAACCGCAAGGAGACGCCGTCGCTGTTCTCCTCCCAGATGCCGCTCATCCGGGAGGTGCTCGAAACCCTGCAGGTCCCCATGATCCAGATCGAGGGCGTGGAGGCAGACGACGTCATCGCCACGCTCGCCACCCGGGCGGCGGAGGCCGGCGTCGACGTGCTCGTCGTCACCGGCGACCGTGATGCCTTCCAGCTCGTGTCCGACCCCCACATCAAGGTCCTCTACAACCGCCGGGGCGTGTCCGACTACGCCCGCTACGACGAGGCCGGGATCGCGGAGCGCTACCTGGGTGTGACCCCCGCCCAGTACCCGCAGTACGCCGCCCTGCGGGGCGACACCTCCGACAACCTGCCGGGCGTTCCCGGCATCGGCGAGAAGACGGCCGCCGCCCTCATCGTCAAGTACGGGAACCTGGAGGACATCTTCGCCCACCTCGACGAGCTGCCCCCGAAGCAGCGCCAGAACCTGGGCGAGGCCCAGGACCGGGTGCTCCTCAACCGGACCATGTCGATCCTGCGCCGGGACGTGGACGTCGGTGTCGCCCCCGAGGACCTGCGCCAGGGGGCGTGGGACGCCGAGAAGGTGCGGGTGCTCTTCGACCAGCTCGAGTTCCGCACGCTCCTGCCCCGCCTCCCCGACGCCATGGGGGACACGGCGGCGGTGACCGAGGTCGACGCCCTGGAGTGCGAGGTCGAGATCGTCGACACCGCCGCCGGCGCCCGGCAGCTGTTCGAGGATGTCCGGGCCGCCGGCGGGCGCTACGCCCTCGAGGCCCGCTTCGCCGCCGCCCCGGGACGCAGCGACGTGCTGGGGGTGGCCGTGGCCCGCCCCGGGGTTCGGGGTGGCCCCGAGGACGGCGGGGTTCGGGGTGGCCCCGGGGACGGCGCCGACGGCACCATCCCCGTCGCCTACGTGCCCGCCGGCGTGCTGGCCGATCCGGCGGTGGCCGCCGCCCTGGCCGCCCTGGTGGGGGAGGGCGGGCCGCCCCTGGTGGCGCACCGGGCCAAGGAGCTGATGCGGGGCTTGTGGCGCCTGGCCGGTCGCGCCGTCGAGGTGTGCACGCTCGACCTGGACACGGCCGTGGCCGCCTACCTGCTCGATCCCGCCGAGGGTCGCTACGTGCTCGAGGAGCTGGCCCGGCGCTACCTGTCCCTCGAGGTGGCGCCACCGGCGGCCGCCTCGGAGGGGATGCTCGACTTCGACGGGCGGGCAGGCACCGACGAGACGGGCCGGCGGGCGGCGGCCGTCCTGCGCCTGGCCGCCACCTTGGAGGAGGCTCTCGCCGCCCGGGAGCTCACCGACCTCTATGGGCGCATCGAACGGCCGCTGGTGCGGGTGCTGGCCCGCATGGAGGAGGCCGGGGTGCGGGTCGACCTCGAGTTCCTCCGGGAGCTGGCCATCACCCTGACCAAGGAGTGCGGTGAGCTCGAGGCCCGCATCCACGCCGCCGCCGGGGAGCGCTTCAACGTCAACTCCACGCCCCAGCTGCGGACCATCCTGTTCGAGAAGCTGGGCCTCACGCCCGTCAAGAAGACCAAGACGGGCGCTTCCACCGACGCCGACTCGCTGCAGAAGATGGTGGGGGAGCACCCCACCAGCGGGGGGAGTGCCTCGGCGTAGGTGTTGCGGAGCTTCTCCACCTCCCGGTAGCGCAGCAACTCTTCGACGATGGGGTGCTCCCCCACCATCTTCTGGAGCGAGTCG
>JBIOYN010000230.1:0-16205 GCA_044870155.1 Acidimicrobiia bacterium
TGCCCCCCTCCCAGTCCGCCACCGCCCTGGCCGCCTCGGCCAGCGCCTGGTCGGGGTTCCGTTTCCGGAGCTCCTCGGTGATGCGGGTGAGGTGCGTTCCGAAGCAGAACACCTCCACCTTCCCGAACGCCTGGCCCGACGACGCCGATGCCACCCTGGTGGCGGTGTGGGCGAACTGGAGGAGGGCCCGCGAGTACTCGGTCATGGAGCCGGACACGTCGAGGATCAGCACCACTTTGCGTCGCTTGATCCGCCGCTGCCGCCAGCACTGCTCGATCATCTCGCCCTGGGTCCGGAGCCCGCGCCGGATCGTCCGGCGGAGGTCCGGATACCGGCTCCGGGGCGCGGGCGTCGTCCGCCGCGTCTTCCGTCGCGGCGGCAGGAGCCGGAACCGCGCCATGAGCCTGCGCAGCATCTCCAGCTCCTCGGGCGTGCACTCGTCGAAGCGCTTGTGGCGCAGGGAGTCGACGGTCGAGGCCATGAGCCCCAGCTGCGGCTCGTCGGGGCGTTCCTCCCCCGGCTCGTCACCCTGGAGGATTTCGAGCGTCGAGGTGGCCTCGGGGGAGAGCTGAGCCTTGAGCTTGAAGAACTCGCCGAGGTCACTCGCCATGCCCAGGAAGTACGACCGGAACACGCGGTCGTAGACGGGCAGGTCGATCTGGCGGGTGATCAGACAGGCCCGACCGGCCCAGTACAGGTCGGCGACATCGGTGGGATTGAGACGGGCCGCCGCCTGGCAGAAAGTGAGCACCTGGCCGGAACCCACGGCTACGGCTTCCTGACGGAGGGCATGGCCAAATCCGACCAGCACCTCGGAGATTCCCGAGCCGTCCTTTGTGACTTCCGACATGCCTCATCACCCTATCCGGGGATCCGCTGAATGCAATTGGAAATCGAGAGATTTCGAGAAAAGGAGAGGTGATGGCGGGGCACACACTTCCTGACCTGCCCTACCCGTACGACGCCCTGGAGCCCTATCTCGACGCGCGAACCTTGGAGAACCACCACAACCGTCACCACCGGGCGCACGTCGATCGGTTGAACGCCACTTTGGCGTCGCTCGACCACACGCTTTCGGAGCTGACCGTCGAGGAGCTCCTGCGCCACATCGACCAGGTGCCCGAGGATTCCCGCAGCGCCATCCGCAACCACGGCGGGGGCCATGCCAACCACAGCCAGCTGTGGGCCATCCTCGCCCCTGGTGGCGGGCCCCCCTCGGGTGCGCTTGCCGGGGCCATCGACGAGTCCTTCGGGTCGTTCGAGGCCTTCCGGGGCCGCTTCGCTGTCGTGGCCGCCAACCACTTCGGGAGCGGGTGGATCTGGCTCATCACCGCCCGGGAGAAGCTCGTGCTCTACACCCTGCCCAACCAGGATTCGCCGCTCCTGGTGGGGGAACGGCCCGTCTTCGGGCTCGACCTGTGGGAGCACGCCTACTGCGGTCAGTACGGGTGGCGGCAGGAGGAGTACCTCGAGTCCCTCTGGCACGTCGTGAACTGGGAGGAGGCCGGCCGCCGCTTCGAGGCGGCGGTGGAATCCTCCCGTCCCCGTTGTCATCAGTCCCAGTCCGCGTGAACTGGCCCGACCAGGAGGTGCAGGCATGTTCAGCCGCAGGAAGCGAGACGCCGATCACGAGGTGGTGCTCGAGCCGGCTCCGGACGACATTGCTCCGGTAGAGCGGACGACCTGTTACCCGCAGGACGGCCAGCCGCCGCCGGCGGTGGTCGGGCAGCCCCGAACCACGGTGTACCGGCAGGCGGTGAAATGGAACCGTGGCGGCTACGACACCGTCAACTGAGCTCAGGACTCGTGGTCGGGACCGCGCTGAGCCAGGGGACCGGTCACGTCGGTCTCGTACTCGCCGATCCACTCCGGCCGCCAGGCGCGGTCGAAGCGCTCCGGGTTGCAGGCCGGGTCGTACACCGCGATCAGCTCCTGGGCGATGGCCTCACGATGGCTCCTCGTGCCCCCCGGGGGATGGAAGAAGCTCACGTACACACCCCACTTCGATCCGGCGCGCTCGGCCCAGCAGTGGGCGGCGGGGTGCTTCCAGGGAAAGCCCTCGTCGGCCAGGTTGTCCGAATGCCCGACGTAGATGACCGCATAGGTGTCGGGTTTGCCCTCGGGATCGGGCTTGTACATGAGCACGAAGAGGCCGGGCAGCTCCGGGGGAGTCCACCCTCCCAGCAACGACGGCCCTTCGAACGAGTAGCCGGCCAAGCTTCCCAGACGGATCACGAGGGGCTCCCTGATCACCGGAACGCCCAATGATGGCATGGGGAAGGGACTCGAGGAACACGTGATGGACAGCGCCAGAGACGAGCTCACCCGGCAACTGACGGCGGCGGAGCGGGAATCGGACGACCTCCGGCTGCAGCTGGGCGCCATCCGCCGGTGGGTCGCCGACGAGGTGGACCGGACCTGGACCTCCCCCTGGAAGAGCCCGGAGACCGTGGCCGCCAAGGTCAATGCCCGCCTGGCCGGACACCGGGAGTACCAGGCGCTTCGGGTGCGGCAACGGGAGCTGGACGGGCGGCGCCGGTCCCTGACGACCGAGATCGAGAAGGGATCGCGATTGTGAACTATCCCGCGTCGGTGGACGAGCTGACCGAGGTGCTCCGGGACCAGGCCTACCTGGCCGACCGCGGGCTGGCCACCGCCGTCTTCCTCGGCATCTCGCTGGGACGGCCGATCCTCCTCGAGGGCGAGCCCGGGGTCGGGAAGACGGAGATGGCCAAGGCGTTGGCCAGCGCCTTTGACAACGAGCTGATCCGCCTGCAGTGCTACGAGGGGATCGACGCCAACCAGGCGCTGTACGAGTGGGACTACACCCGCCAGCTCCTGTACGTCCGGGCCCTGTCCGAGAAGGAAGCGGGGGGCAAGGAGGCCATCGACGATCTGTTCGGGCCGCAGTTCCTCGTGGAGCGCCCTCTGCTCAAGGCCATGCGTGCCGGCGACGGCGCCGTTCTCCTCATCGACGAGATCGACCGGGCGGACGACGAGTTCGAGGCCTTCCTCCTGGAGGTCCTCTCCGATTTCCAGGTCACCATCCCGGAGATCGGCACCATCCGGGCGGAGCAGCCGCCTGTGGTGATCATCACCTCCAACCGGACGCGTGAGCTTCACGACGCCCTCAAGCGCCGGTGCCTGTACCACTGGATCGATTACCCGACGCCGGAGCGGGAGGCGCACGTCGTGCGGGTGCGGGCACCCGAGGTCTCGGAGTCGCTGGCTCGCAAGGTGGTGGCGGCGGTCACCAGCCTCCGGCAGATGGACCTGGTCAAGAAGCCGGGGATGGCGGAGACCATCGACTGGGCCCGGGCCCTGGAGTTCCTCGGTGCCGACGACATGGATCTGGTGGTGGCGGAGGAGACGCTCGGATCGGTGATCAAGGACCATGACGACTACGTCCTCGTCAGGAACAGCCTGGGCGCGGTCGTGGGGGAGGGCTGAGGCGTGCCGTCGCAATGGAGCGTGGGGATCGAAGTGGCGGGCGACGAGGTGATGACGATCGAGCGCATCGCCGACCTGGCCGATGCGGTGGCGCCGGCGGGCGGGATCGCCGCCGGCATCGGGCAGACCGGTTACGGCGTCAAGGTCCTTGTCGATGCCGACGACCGGGACCAGGCCATCGCCAAGGCGACCGAGATCCTGCGGACGGCCGCCCGCACCGCCGCTCTGCCCGAGTGGGCGGTCACCAGGATCGAGGCGGTGAGCGAAGACGATGACGAGTGAGCCGGAAGAGCCCCGGACCGAGGCCGCCGGTCAGGTGCTGGCGGGCCTTCGGGCCATCTGGACGGTCAGCGGCCAGATGCAGGATCCGGATCTGGGCCTCGAATGCCGCCCCGGAGAAGCCGGCTGCACCACCTCGCTCGGTTTCGACGCCTTCGCCGAGGAGGTGGAGCCGACCACCGACACCGCCGAGGCCCTGGCCCGACTCCGGCGGGCGTGGAAGGAGACCCTGGCCCGGGAGGGAAAGCTGCACCATGAGCCGGGTGGCTGACCTCTTCGGACGGCCGCTGCGGGATCTCCGTCTGTCGGTGACCGACCGGTGCAACCTGCGCTGCACCTACTGCATGCCCGAGGACGAGTACACGTGGCTGCCACGCCACGACCTCCTGACCTTCGAGGAGATCAGCTCGCTGGTCGAGGTGTTCGTGTCGCTCGGCGTGGACAAGGTCCGCATCACCGGCGGCGAGCCGTTGCTCCGCAGGGACCTGCCCGGGCTCGTCCGGATGCTCGCCTGCCGGCAGGGGATCCGGGACCTGGCCATGACGACCAACGGGGTGCTGCTGGCCCGGGACGCCGGTTCGCTGCGGGAGGCCGGACTGGGGCGGGTCACGGTCAGCCTGGACACGCTGCGCCCGGAGCGGTTCGAGCGGATCTCGCGGCGCACCTCGCATGGTCAGGTGCTCGACGGCCTGCGGGCGGTGACCGACGCCGGCTTCGTGGGGACCAAGATCGACACCGTCGTTCTCCGGGGCGTCAACGACGACGAGCTCGTGGACCTGATCGAGTTCGGCCGATCGGTTCCGGCCGAAGTCCGCTTCATCGAGTACATGGACATCGGCGGCGCCACCCGGTGGAACGCGGGGTCGGTGGTCACACGGGCCGAGATGCTGCACCGGCTGCGGGCGTACTACGGCGAGATCGAGGTGCTGGCGGCGGAGGACTCGGCGCCGGCGACCCGGTTCGTGCTGGCGGACGGCACCACCTTCGGGATCGTGTCCTCGACGACGCAGCCGTTCTGCGCCACCTGCGACCGGAGCCGCCTGACCGCCGACGGCCTGTGGTACCGCTGCCTGTACGCCGCCACCGGCGTCGACCTCCGCCAGGCCCTGCGGTCCGGCGCCGGCTTCGGAGCCCTGCGTGGGATCGTCGCCCGGGGTTGGGAGCAACGCCGGGACCAGGGTGCAGTGGACCGTGTGGCCCGCAAACGGCGCCGGGCGCTGCTCCCGGTGATGGCGCTGCGGAGCGATCCGCACCTGGAGATGCACACCCGGGGCGGATAGTCACTCCCGGGAACTGACCGCCCCCGCCCGCGCCTGGCTGGCAGGTACTGGACCGCCAGGGCGAACAGGTCGGAGCCGGACGCCTCCAGCGGCACGTGGGTGCGGGAACGGGCGGGCAGCCCGGCGGCCGCCCTCGGCGAGTCCCGCCCCGTGGTGGCGCAGGTGGTCGAGGCTGGCCGGCACCGTGCCCCGCGCGCCACAGCGTGGGCAGGTGATCTCGGTTCGTCGCCCTCGCAGGTGCACCAAAACGGTCGACTCCTCTGGATTGGACACAATGAGAATCGTTATCATATCGTGCCCATCGACATTCGGAGAGGAGAACTGATGCAGCGGGTGCCGCGGTTCGCCATCACCATCGTTCTCGCCGTCCTGTTCGGGGCCGTGCCGCCCCCGGTCCGGGCGGCGGAGGATCACGCCCACGAGGTCGCGCTGCGCCACGGGCGGTTCGTCCCCGCCGAGATAGAGGTCGAGGCGGGTGAATCCGTGACCTGGCGGCACGAGGACGGTGAGGATCCGCAGAGCGTCACCGCCGACGACGGATCGTTCGACTCCCATCCCCAGTGCAGTGCCGATATCCCCGAACGGTGCATGCAGGGCGGCCAGACCTTCACCCATGTGTTCGCGGAGGTCGGGCGCTTCCCGTACCACTCCCGCACCGAGGACATGACGGGTGTGGTCACGGTGGTCGAGCACCACCCGGCTTGACCGTCACGGTATGTTTACGAAAATCGTTCTCATTTCAATTCCGGAGGGCGGCGGATGAAGGTTCGAGCCCTACTGCTGGCCGGGCTGCTGGTGGGCGCCGGCTGTGGCGGTGGTGGCGGAGCCGGCGAACGGACGGCGAGCGGGTCCGCCCGGGTGCGGGTCGTGGCCGCCTTCTATCCCCTGTACGAGGCGGCCCAGCGGGTCGGCGGGGACCGCGCCGACGTGGTCAACCTGACGCCGGCGGGGACGGAGCCCCACGACCTCGAGCTCACCCCGCGCCAGGTCGACCTGATCGAGGGTGCTGATCTCGTCCTCTACCTCGGCGGCGGGTTCCAGCCCGGCGTAGAAGAAGTCGCCAACCGCTCCGAAGGCGACGCCGTTGATGCCCTGGAGGAACTCTCCCTGCTGCCGGGCCGCCCCGAGGAAGGGGACGAGGGCCATGCCGAGGCGGGTATGGACCCGCACGTGTGGCTGGACCCCGTCATGCTGGGCGCCGTCGTCGGACGGGTGGTAGCCGGCCTGGCGGCCATCGACCCCGGCGGGAAGGACAGTTACGTCGAGCGGGCGGCCGCCTACCGGGGGGAGCTCGGCCTCCTGGACGACGAGTTCTCCGGGCGGCTCGCCGGCTGCGCCCGCCGGGTGATCGTGACGTCCCACGCCGCCTTCGGGTACCTGGCCAAGCGCTACGGCCTGACCCAGGAGGCCATCGCCGGCCTGTCGCCCGAGGCGGAGCCCGACCCCCGGCGCCTGGCCGGGCTAGCCGACCTCGTGGCCGCCACCGGGACGACCACCGTCTTCACCGAGACCCTGGTGTCGCCCAAGGTGGCCGAGACGCTGGCCCGGGAGGTGGGCGTGACCACGGCCGTGCTCAATCCCCTCGAGGGGCTGACGGCCGACGAGCTGAAGGCGGGCGAGACGTACAGCTCCGTGATGCGGGACAACCTGGAGACCCTGGCCGGGGCTCTGGCGTGCCCCTGACCCGTTACCATCCCGAACCGTTCGCATTCCGGGAGCCCCGTCGCCGGAGGCCGCCGTGCCCGCCGCCCTCGAGATCGACGCCGTGTCCTTCGCCTACCCCGGGCAGACGGTGCTCGAGGGCGTCAGCTTCTCCGTCGCCGCCGGCGAGTTCGTGGCGCTGGTCGGCCCCAACGGATCGGGCAAGTCGACGCTGTTGCGCATCGCCCTCGGCCTGCTCCGCCCCCAGGGCGGGGCCGTGCGCCTCTTCGGCCTGCCCCCTGCCCAGCTGCCCGAGCCCTGGCGGGTGGGCTACGTCCCCCAGCGCCCGGTGCTGCTCGACGTCCTGCCCGCCACGGTGGAGGAGGTGGTGGCTTCGGGCCGCCTGGCCCGGCGGGGGTGGCATCGCCGGCTCCGGGCCGAGGACTGGGACGAGGTGGAGGCCGCCCTCACCGCCGTGGACCTGTGGCCGCTGCGCCGCCGCCTCCTCCCCGAGCTCTCCGGCGGGCAGCAGCAGCGGGCCTTCATCGCCAAGGCCCTGGCCACCATGCCCGAGCTTCTGGTGCTCGACGAGCCTGTGGCCGGCGTCGACCTCGAGTCGCAGCGCAGCTTCCGGGACACCCTGGTGACCCTGGTTCGGGAGCGGGGCACGGCCGTCCTGCTCGTGTCCCACGAGCTCTCGGCGGTGGCCGAGGACCTCGACCGGGTCGTGGTGCTCCGCCAGGGTCGGATCGGCTTCGACGGCGCCCCGGGGGCCCTGTCGGCCACGGGCGTGAGCCTCGGCGTGCACGCCCATGACCTGCCGGTGTGGCTGGAGCGGTGACCGCCCCGGTGGGTCCGATGATCGCCGCCGCTCTCCCCCTGCCGTGGCCCTTCGACCGCCAGTACATGCAGCTGGCCCTGCTCGCCGGGGTGGTGATGGGGTCCTGCGCCCCCCTCATCGGCGCCTTCCTGGTCCAGAAGCGGATGTCGCTCATGGGCGACGGGATCGGCCATGTCGCGTTCGCCGGCGTGGCCGGCGGGCTGCTCCTCGGTGTGTGGCCGCTGGGCAGCGCCCTGGTGGTGGCGGTGCTGGGGGCTGTTGGCCTGGAGTGGCTCCGGTCCCGCCGCCGGGCCTCGGGAGATCTGGTCCTCGCCCTGCTCTTCTACTCCGGCATCGCCAGCGGGGTGGTCCTCTCCGGACTGGCCCACTCCTTCAACGCCTCCGTGCTCACCTACCTGTTCGGCTCCATCCTCACCGTCAGCACCGGCGACGCCTGGCTGGTGGTGGGCCTCGGAGTGTTCATCGCCTGCGCGGTGGCCCTCACCTGGCGGGCCCTGTTGGCCGTGGTCCTCGACGAGGAGGCGGCCCGGGTCGCCGGCCTGCCCGTCGACGCCCTCAACCTCGCCCTCGCCGCCCTCGCCGCCCTCACGGTGGTGGCGGCCATGCGGGTGGTGGGGGTGCTGCTGGTGGCCGCCCTCATGGTGCTCCCCGTGGGTGCCGCCCAGCGCCTGGCCTCATCGTTCCGCTCCACGCTGGTATGGGCGGCGGGCATCGGGGCGGGGGCGGCGGTGGCCGGCCTGGTCGCCGCCCGGGTGTGGGGGCTGGCGCCGGGCGGATCGATCGTGCTGGTGGCGGCGATCGCCTTCGTGGCCGCCACCGCCGTGGGGGGCCGCCTGCGACCGGGGCGGGCCGCCGCCACACCTTTACCAGGGTGAGCTGACGCGAGGAACTACGGTACGGCCGCGAGTTCACAGGGGAGGGCGACGGTGCGGCGATTCCGGTTCTTGGTGCTGGCGGGGCTGGTGGCTGTCGGGCTGGCGGCGTGCGGGGACGACGGCGGGCAGCAGAGCACGGGGGCGGAGACGACCGTCACCACCGAGGCGGCCACGACCACCACATCGGCCGCGGCGGCCGGTGCCGCCAGCGTCAGCTTCGTGGAACCGAAGGATGGGGCCGAGGTGATCGGTGCCGTGGCAGTGAAGATGGCGGCCACCGGGTTCACCATCGAGCCCGCCGGCGAGGTGAAGCCGGGGGCCGGCCACTTCCACATCATGATCGACACCGATTGCGTCGCCCCTGGTGAGGTCATCCCCAAGGACGACAAGCACATGCACTACGGCATGGCGCAGACCGAGGCCGAGCTCATCCTGTCGGCGGGCGAGCACACCCTCTGCCTCCAGGCCGGCGACGGCGCCCACACCGCTCTGGACCTCACGGACAAGGTCACCTTCAAGGTGCCCAACCCCGGCTACTGAGACCTCGCCGCTAGCAGGGCACCTGGGTGGCGGTCGGCGCCCGGGGGTTGCGCCGGCCGTCCATCGTCTGCCAGCGGTTGGCCTCGGTGACGCCGGCCAGGTCGCAGGCGGAGAGGGGGCCCGACACCGGGTTCACGATGGGGGACATCACGTCGCCGTCGAAGTTGGCGTGGCGCAGTCCCAGGGCGTGGCCCAGCTCGTGTTTGGTGATCTGCTCGATGGCCCCGCTGCCACCCGGGGCCCGGGGGGCGTCCACGCTGAGCTCGGCCTGGCGGATCTGGCCCCGGCGGGTGAAGCGGGTGACGGCCAGCCCCTCGCTGTCGCCGGCGCCCTCGGCGTAGTTGAGGATGATGTCGGGGTGCTTCTCGGTGGCCGGGACCTCGGCCAGGGTGATGGTGCCGAGGGCGTCGTCCCAGGACCGGACCGCCCCCCGCAGCACCTCGGCGGTGGCGGGGTCGAGGTCGCCGCCCAGCACGTAGGTGAGCACGCCGTCGGCCAGGCTCTTCCCCCAGGCGCAGCAGATCTCAATGGCGGGCCCGCCTTCGGCGCGGACGCCGAGAGTCGAATGCTGGGTGGCTACCACCGCCATGACCAGAATGGCCGCCCGCGCCCGCCGGGCGCCCTTCCCGTCCTCCGCCACGAGGCCCTCCGGGATCGTTGGAGATCAGGGCCCAGTCTACGGGTCAGCGTGCACTAGGACAACTCTGACCACATTCACAACAGCGAGGGCTGGTCGGCGCTCAGACGGCGGAGATGGGGGGCCGCCGGGAGCTCCAGGGCTGCGCCTCCTCCAGCTGGGCGGCGACGCGCAGGAGCGCGTTCTCGGCGCCGTAGGCGCCCACGAGCTGGACTCCCACCGGCAGCCCGTCGGGCGTCCAGTGCAGCGGCAGGGAGATGGCGGGCTGGCCGGTGACGTTGAAGGGCGGCGTGAACGGGCAGAAGGCCCCGGCCCGGAAGATAGGGGCCAGGGGGTTGCCGGGTTCGGCGGAGAAGGTGCCGAGGGGGACGGGCGGCTCGGCCAGCGTGGGGGTGAGGAGCAGGTCGAAGCCGTCGGTGGCGGTGCCGGGATCCGGGCGCCACCACGAGGCCACGTCCCGGTTGCCCTCCGACAGCCAGGCGTGGGCCGACAGCAGGGCCATGGCGCCGATGGCGTCGCCCGTCTCGGCCAGCGCCCAGGTGAGCGGCTCCACGTCCCCGGCGCCAATGCGCCGGCCCGTCCGCCGGCTCCAGGTCTCGAGGCCCAGTGCCACCCCGGCCGCCCACAGAGTGAGGAAGTTCTGGCTCCACTCCGGCCGTTCCAGACCTGGCGGATGGGCCACCTCCACGTGGTGCCCCAGGGACTCCAGGAGCTTGGCGGCGCCGGTGGCGGCGGCCACGCACTCGGGGTCGACGGGCCCGCCCATGGAGGGTGAGACGGTGAGGAGCCCAACCCGCAGGTGCCCGGGATCGGTTCCCACCTCGGCGGCGAAGGGCCGTCGCGGCGGGGGGGCCACGAACGGGTCGCCCGGCATCCGCCCGGCGGTGGCGTCGAGGAGGCCGGCGGCATCGCGCACCGTGCGACACACCACGTGCTCGGCCAGGAGGGCGCCCACGGAGTAGCCGTCGGGGCCGAGCGAGGTGCGGCCCCGGGACGGCTTCAACCCCACCAGCCCGCACGCCGCGGCCGGGATGCGGATGGACCCGCCGCCGTCGTTGGCGTGGGCGGCGGGCACGAGGCCGGCGGCCACCGCCGCCGCCGAGCCCCCGCTGGAGCCACCCGGGCTGCGGGCCGGATCCCAGGGGTTGTGAGTGGGGCCGTAGGCCTCGGGCTCGGTGGTGGGCTGGATGCCGAGCTCGGGCACGTTGGTGCGGCCCACCACCACCAGCCCGGCGGCCTTGAACCTGGCCGCCAGGTACGTGTCGTCCCGGGCCCGCCACCCGAGCTCCTTCAAGAACCGCATGCCCTCGTGGAAGGGGTCGCCGGCCGAATGGCAGAGGATGTCCTTGAGGAGGAAGGGGACGCCCCGGAACGGCCCGTCCGGCAAGGGGCCGGCGGCCGCCTCCCGGGCCTGCTCGAAGCGGGGGTGGATGACGGCGTTGAGCTCGGGGTCGAGGGCTTCGATGCGGGCGATGGCGGCGTCCACCAGCTCGAGGGGGCTGGCCTCCCCGGCGCGGACCAGGGCGGCGGCGCCGGTGGCGTCGAGGTCGCCGAGCGCGTCAGCGGAGCAGGAGGGTGGAGGCATGGGATCGTCAAGCTAGCGTGCGGCCTCTTGGCGCCCGCTCCGGGGTGCCGGAGGAGGGGACGACATGGCCAACTACGTGATTCTCATCAACTGGACCGGCCAGGGCGTGGCCAATGCCAAGGACAGCCTGGACAGGGCGGCCAAGGCCGCCGCCGCGCTGCGGAAGCTGGGCGGGAAGATGAAGACGAACATGTGGACGATCGGCCCCTACGACGCCGTGAGTCTGGTCGAGGCCCCCGACGACGAGACCGTCACCGCCTTCTGCCTGGCCGTGGGCGCCGAGGGCAACGTGCGCACCACCACCATGCGGGCTTTCGACAAGGCGGAGATGGCCGCCATCTTCTCCAAGCTCTAGCCAGCCGAAGGGCGGGAACCGGGGGGCGACGGGCGGCGTCCAAGGGACAACCGACCAGGAGGTCTCCCGTGTTCGCCCGTTCCCTGCACACCCTGCGCACCCGTCCCGGGCGGACCGCCGCTCTGGGCCTCGTGGTCCTGCTCACCCTCGGCGCCGTGGTGGCCGCCGTCTCGGGCGGCGGCGTCGCCCGGAACGACCAGGCCGCCTCCACCGGGCGCCAACTGACCGCCGGCGGCGGCTCGGTCGCCGTCCGGTCCGGAGCGTCGGTGCCGGAGTCACCCGGCGACGCCGGTGGCGCCGACTACAGCTACGACAAGGCCGCCGCCGCCCCCGCCCCGGGGGCGGCGGCCGAGAGATCATCGGCCGGTTCGGTCACCGCCGGCCCCGGCGCCCTGGGCGGCGCCCCCGTCCCCGAGGCGGTGGCGGCGGGCAGCTCCCGGGTGATCAAGACGGCCGTGCTGTCCGTGGGCGTGGACAAGGGCGGGCTGTCGGAGGCCTACCAGTTGGCGCAGGACGCCGCCGCCCGGACGGGGGGCTGGGTGCAGTCCTCGGAGCGGGCCACCGACCAGGCCACGCTCGTGCTCAAGATCCCCTCCGACCACTTCGACGCCGCCCTGGCGTCGCTGCGCAAGCTGGGCGAGGTGCGCTCCGACTCGGTGTCCGGTGAGGACGTGGCCGCCGAGTACGTCGACCTCGAGGCCCGCCTGCGGCACTGGCGGGCCCAGGAGGCGGTGTTCCTCGACCTGATGGCCAAGGCCCAGTCCATCTCCGAGACCATCTCCATCCAGCAGCAGCTCTCCGTCATCCAGGAGCAGATCGAGCAGCACGAGGGCCGGCGCCGTTACCTCGACGGCCAGACCGCCTTCTCCACCGTGCGCTTCTCCATCCTCGAGTCCGGGGCCGTGGCCAAGGAGCCCGGTGAGCCCCGCACCACCCTGGCCCGGGCCTGGGAGCGGGCCGTGGGCGCCGCCCTGGCCGTGGTCGGCGGCTCGCTGGTGGTCCTCGGCGTGGTCGTGCCCCTGGCCCTCATCCTCGGGATCCCGGCGCTGGTGTTCTCCCTGGCCCGGCGCCGCGGCGGGCGGACACCCGAGCCTGTGGGCGCTCCCTAGCATCCAGCTGCGGTTCGCCGACCGCCCTACCGCAGTTGGTGCCGGCAGAAGAACGACGCCAGGCCCTCTCCGACCCCCGCCGGCTCCTGAAGCTGGAGGAGATGGCCGGCACCGGGGATATCAAGTTTCTCGAGCCGCGGGAAGCAGCGCTGGAGCCGTTCGCGTCCCTCTTGGAAGAAGGTGTGGCTGCGGCCGCCCAGCACGGACAGGACCGGGCACCTGACGCGGTCCGCCTGATCGGCCCCGAACGACCATGCGCGGAGTGCGGGTACCTCGGCGGTGAAGAAAGTGTCGGCGGCGGCAATGGCTTGCGCGACCGCTCCTGGAATCTGTTTCTCGATGAGCTCGTGGCACGTCTCCCACGGCATTCCCGCCACCACGCTGAGAAAGTGGGCCACGGCCCTTTCCCGGTCCCCAGACCGGTACGCAGCGAAGGCGAAGCGGACCTCGTCATTGAAAGCCGCGCTGGACGGGACAGCGAGAAGGTTCGGCTCCAGGAGCGCCAGTGAACCGACCATCTCGGGGGCATCGAGGGCTAGCTGGAGGCCGATCAGTGCGCCATACGAATGACCGACGAGGTGGGCGGGTGCCGCGCCCAGGTGACCCAGGAGGGCGGCGGCATCGCGGGCCTGATCAGCGACGCTCACCGGGGCTTCACCCGACGTGCTCCCACCCATACCACGGCGGTGGTAGCGGATGAGCCGGTAATGATCCGCCAGGGACGGCTCCCGAACCAGTGGTACGAAGCCCTCGGGCATCAGGCTGGCGGGGATGAACAACACCGGGTCACCCGCACCGGTGACTTCGAAGTTCACCTCGATGCCGTCGAGGCGGTGTCTGGCCACGTCAGCGGAGCGCGTTGAGGAGCTCTTCGGTCTTGGTGACGAAGGTCGTGTAGCCCTTGGCGTCGCTGTAGGCGAGCGTCTCTTCGGCGAGCTGGAGGGCCCGCGACCGGTGCCCGGGGCCGTCAGAGGCCGCCAGCGTGCGGGCCCACTGGTAGCCGTTGAGGGCCCGGGCCCGGGCCGCCCCGCACGCCTCGATGGTGGCCGCCGCCGCCTCGTGGTGGGTCAGGGCGCCCTCGGTGTCGCCCAACACCCGGGCGGCGATGGCGAGAGCCATGTCGACCGGGCCCCAGTAGCCGATGCCGTAGGCAGCGTGCAGGGAACGGTACGGCAGGAGGAGGTCGTAGATGGTGGCGGCCGCCTGGGGGCTCTCCGCCCCGAAGCCCATGGCAGCGGCGAAGAGGGAGTGTGTGCTCACCCAGACCAGGTCCGCCGGCACGTCCGGGAGTACGGCGGGAAGCCTGACGAGGAACTCTGCCAGCTCCTCGGTTCGACCGCTGAGCGCCAGGTCCAGGGACCAGGCCGCCTGCCAGGCCACGATCCGGGGGTATTCGACAAAGGCGGGGGCGGCCATGGCGGCGGCGATGTCAGGTTGACCTTCGAAGGTCCAGTGAAGCCACATCTGGGCGCCGTACCACATCACCGCGTCGGAGAAGTTCGCCTGCTGACCGAGCTCGACTGCGGTTTGCATCAGCCGCTCGGCCTCTTTGTGCTCGCCCAGGGCGTCGATGGCGGTGGCGTAGTAGATGTGGGCGAGGAAGCGCAGGCCTGGTTGGCCGGTCTCGTCGGCGACCGCCATCGCCTCCGCCGCTCGACGTCGTGCCTCCCCGAGATCACCGGTGGGTAGCAGCGCGTAGAGCGACAACCCTCGGGCCAGTACGCGCAGATGCGGGTCACTCGTGGCGTCGGCCAAGCCCACGACGTCGGCGGCTTCCGGGACCATTTCGGTGACGCGGTCGGCGACCGAACAGGCCCAGAGGCGCCCCACGCCGACGCGGGCTCGGGCAGTGATGTCCTCGAGGCGGGCGGCGATGGCTCCGGCCTCGTCGGCGGCCCGCAGCACTCGCTCGTGGTCGCCGGCGAAGACCAGTTCGGCGGCCTGGAGGACGAGGAGCTCGGCGCGGTCGGCGCTCGGCGCTCGTCCGACGACGTCAAGGGCGGCGGCGATGAGCTCGAGGCGCTCCTCGTCGACATGGCCTATGACACTGGTGACCCCGCGGTTGTTGGCGAGCACGGCCCGCACGAGACGGACGGCGTCGGCCTGGTCGGCGGCCAGCCTGGCGGCGCCGAGCAGGGTCTGGCGGGAGGCGGCTTCGCCGGTGCGACGTTGCGTCTCGCCGAGGCCGGTGAGCAGGTCGATCCGCAGGTCCGGGTCGCCGGTGGCGAAGGCGAGGCCTTGCGCGTACCACTCACCCGCCTCGGCGTCGGCGAGGACGGCGAGGGCCAGATCCCCGGCGGCCAGGCAGGCGCGGGCCGTCCGGCTGGGCTCCCCCAGCGGCGCGCAGGCCAAGAGATGGTGGGCGAGGCGGGCGGTGTCGTCCTCGAAGACATCGGCGGCCCGAAGATGCAGGCGGGCCCGCCTCGTGGCCGAGAGCGACTCGTAGAGGGCGGAGCGCACCAGGGCGTGGACGAAACGGTAGGCACCCACTCCGGTCTCTTCCACCAGCCGGGCGGCCAGGGCCTCGTCCATGCCCTCCACGGCTGCGTTCTCCCCCGTGTCCGCCACCGCCGCCAGAGGCCCGAGTTCGGCGTCCCGGCCGAGGACGGCGGCGACGCCGAGCAGGTCACGGCAGGATGGGGACAGACGGGCGACCCGGGAGAGGATCACCTCCCGCACCCCCTCGGGGACGGGAAGGGTGCCGCCGCCCAGATCCGACTCGGCCACGTCGCGGAGCACCTCGGCCACGAAGAAGGGGTTGCCCTCGGTGGCCTCGTGGAGGGAAGCAGCCAGGGCCCGGGCGGTCTGCGCCTGGCCCTCGAGCAGGTGGGAGAGCTCGTCGACGCTGAGTCCGGCGAGGGCGAGGCGCTCGACCCCCGGTGTGCGCCGCAGGTCGGCCAGCACCGGGGTAAGGGGATGGTCGGGCCCCACGTCCGTGTCGCGGAAGGTGGCCAGCACCAGGAGGGGGGCGGGGCCGCCGGCTCGCAGCACGTGGGCGAGCAGGGCGATGGTGGGGACGGGCGCCCAGTGGAGGTCGTCGACGACGAGCAGCAGGCCGCCGGGGTCGCCAGCCGCCGCCAACCAGGAGGACACCGCCTCGAAGAACCGGTACTGCTCGGTCTCCGGATCGCTGCGCAGGGGCGGGTCGAGACCCGGGACGAGGTGCCCCAACTCGGGGACCAGCCGGGTGAGCTCTCCCGGGTAGGAACCGAGGCGAGGGCGGAGGTGGTCGCCCGACACGTGCTCGCAGAACCAGCGCAGCGCTTCCACGAAGGGCTCATAGGGGACACCCAGGTCCTCCTCGCACCGGCCGTAGAGGACCGCCCCTCCCCCCTCATGGGCCCGGCGGGCCATCTCGGCCGCCAGGCGGGTCTTGCCCACTCCGGGCTCGCCGGCGATGAGCACAGCCCGCCGGCCGCCGACGCTCGCCTCTTTCCAGGCCTCCGTGAGCACGGCCAGCTCGTGGGCTCGGCCGGCGAACCCGAGCCCGCCGCCGGCGGCGAGAAGTGGAGGGAAGGGGATCTCGGCGCCCACCGGGCGGGTCTGCTCCCAGCCGATCGCAACCGTGGCCACCGGCTCAGGCAGCCCCTTGAGGTCGAGCTCGCCGGCGGCC
>JBIOYN010000231.1:0-7776 GCA_044870155.1 Acidimicrobiia bacterium
CAACCGGGGGCCTCGCAGGCCGGCCACGTCGATCTCCAGGCCGGCCAGGAAGAGCAGGAAGGCCAGCCCGAAGAGGGCGAAGACCTGGATGGGGAGGTCGAGCTCCACCAACCCGAGACCGGACGGCCCCACCACGATCCCGGCCACGATCTCGACGACCACGGCGGGCAGCCGCAGGGCCGGCGCCAGGTTGACCAGCAGCGGGGCAGTCACGGCGATGAGGGCCACGGCCAGCAGGCCGTTGAACGAGATGTCAGGCATACGGCACAGTCCCGGCCGGTCCCTGGGTGTTACGCGGGCGTCCGCCGGGGGGACGGTGTCCTCGACAAGGAGGTGGCGTCATGCCCGACCGAGACCGCCGCTTCGGGGTCCTGCTCAACCAGGACGCTCCCCTCTCCGAGCTCCGGGAGCGATGGCGCCGGATCGAGGAGATGGGCTTCGACCAGATCTTCGTGGCCGACCACTCTGGCGACTACCGCAACCTCGGGGGCACCTGGTTCGACGGCTGGACGGTGCTGGCCGCCATGGCCACCGACACCGGCCAGGTGCGCATCGGCACGCTGGTGACGAACCCCATCCTGCGCGGCCCGGCGCTCCTGGCCAAGGAGGCGGTCACCGTCGACCATCTCTCGGGCGGGCGCCTCGAGCTCGGCATCGGGACGGGCATCGCCCCCTTCGATCACGCCGCCGTGGGAAGCGACCCGTGGCCGCCCAAGGAGCGGCTGGGACGGTTCGTCGAGTACGTCGAGATCGTCGACGGGCTGCTGCGCGGCGCCGGCCGGCCCTACAGCTTCGAGGGCCGGTGGTACCGGGCGGAAGGAGCCCCCACCGCTCCCGCCCCCGTCCAGCAGCCGCGGCCCCCGATCATGGTGGCCGGCCAGTCGCCCACGGCGCTGCGGGTGGCGGCCGAGCGGGCAGACGCCTGGAACACCCACGGGCCCTTCGGGGCGACGCTCGACGAGATCGTCGGCCTCACCCGGCGCCAGAACGCCTCCCTCGACGAGCGGTGCGCCGCCGCCGGCCGGGACCCGGGCGACGTCCGCCGCTCTGCGCTCCTGTTCGGCCCGCTCGATCCGTGGACGTCGAAGGTGGAGGCCACCGAGATCGTCGAGCGCTTCGCCGGCGCCGGGATCTCCGAGTTCGTCGTCTCCTGGCCTTCCGCCAGGCACCGCGGCGCCTTCGAGCGCTTCGCCGCTGACCTCCTATGAGGGCGACCGGGCCTCCCGGCACCGCCGGTAGAAGCTGAGCGCGGCCCCCCGCTGGTCGGGGGCGTCGACGAAACCGGACAGCGGCAGTATGGCGCCCCGGAAGGTGGTGGCGTTCCACGGCCCGGGGTCGTCGGGCTCCAGGCTCCAGGGGAGGGCGTAGAGGTAGGGCTCGGGCACGGCGGCGTCCCCGGGGGAGGCCCCGAACGTGATCCGGCGGTCTTCGGAGAAGCAGTCGAAGGCGGCGTCGAAGTGCTCGGGCCAGAGCTGGACCCGGCCGGTATCCGTGGAGGCCGCGTCGGCGCGCAGATCTTCCAGCACCGACCACGAGAACCCGTACCAGTCACCCAGGAACCCGGCCGCCCCGGGGTCGACGGCGAGCGGCTCGGCGGGGTCGCCCAGGGGCGGGACGTCGAAGCCTTCGGCCCACTTCTCGTCGGGCGGGCCGTCGATGGCGAACCGTGCCGCCTCCTCGATGGTGCCGACCGGGGCGCGGTCGGCGGCGCCGGTGCGTTGGCGGACGAGCACCGGCCCTTCGATCCGGACCTGCTCGCCGCTCCCGAAGAACGGCGTGCCGAAGCCGCCCATGGTGAACCGCAGGCCGATCTTGGTGTTGACCCGCCGGCGGGCGGGCGAGATCACGTACACGGCGAGGCGATGCAGGGCGAGGCGCGTCCCCACCAAGGTCGCCGGCGCCGCCGGCAGCCGCCGCCAGGCACCGAGCCAGCGGTCCGCCGCCCAGGCGGTGTGGTCCTCGTTCCCGGGATCACTCAACCACTGGTCCCAGGTGCGGGCGACGTCGTCGGCCGGCACCGGGCCGACCACCGCCGTTTTTTCGGGAGCCGGCGCCCGCAGCGGGTCGTCGGCGAAAAAGTCACCGTCGTCCACCGCCGGCGGCGACGGCTCGAGGACGCGGGCGAAGCCGGCGTCGCCGAGGACGTCCTGGGCTTCCTGGCGGGCGTGGCGGGGGGTGGCGGGCATGCGGACCAGTCCTTTCTGCGGCCGCCGCGTTACGGCTGTAACGCCCGCCGCCATCCGGTGACAGCACGGCGAACCGCTGCTCGGAGGGAGAGAATCATGAGAGGCCTGTCGGGAAAGACCGCCATCGTCACCGGGGGGAGCTCCGGGATCGGCCAGGCCATCGCCATCCACCTGGGGCGGGCGGGCGTGAACGTGGCCGTCAACTACGTGGGGCGCCCCGAGGGCGCCGAAGCCACCAGGGAGGCCATCGAGGCCGGCGTGGAGCACTGCCTGCGCCAGATGGCCGACTGCGGCGCCCGGGCCAAGCTGGTGGAGGCCGACGTGTCCCGGGAGGACGAGGTCGAGCGCATGTTCAAGGAGGTGACGGCCGAGTTCGGCACCGTCGACTTCCTGGTCAACAACGCCGGCATCCAGATCGCGCAGCCGTCCGACATGCTCGACGCCGACGCCTTCGACCGGGTCCTGGCCGTCAACCTGCGGGGCTCGTTCCTGTGTGCCCAACAGGCCATCCGCCAGCTGCTGGCCGCCGACCGGCCCGGGTCCATCGTCAACATCTCGTCCGTGCACCAGATCATCCCCAAGCCCACCTTCCTCTCTTACTCGGTGTCCAAGGGCGGCATGCAGAACCTGACCCGGACGCTCGCTCTGGAGTACGCCGGGCGCAACATCCGGGTCAACGCCATCGGCCCCGGCGCCACCGTCACCCCCATCAACCGGGCCTGGATCGACGACCCCGAGAAGCGGACGCTGGTCACCAGCCACATCCCCATGGGCCGGGCCGGCGACGCCGACGAGATGGCCTCGGCCACCGCCTTCCTCCTCTCCGACGAAGCCGCCTACATCACCGGCCAGACCCTCTTCGTCGACGGCGGGCTCACCCTGTACGCCGACTTCCGCGGCACGTGGTCGTCGGAATGAGCACCGTGACCAGCTGGTGGCCGTCGCGCTACGGAGCGGACGACCAGGCCGGGGCCCTCAACGAAGTCACGCCGGCGGCCACCGTGCGGGGGGCGCGCCTCGTCCGTCAGGGCCGGGTCTTCGACCTGGCCCACCTTCTCGACGAGCACGTCCCCGCCTTCCCGGGCCGGACCTTCCGCCAGCACCTGAACGCCCAGGAGCACCTGCCCTCGGGCAGCGCCAACGACGTCCGCTGGATCGTCGAGTACGTCGACGCCCCGTCCCAGATGGGCACCCACATGGACGGGCTCAACCACCTCCACCTCGGCGACCGGGCTTACAACGGCCACCGCATCACCGACATCGCCGAGGAGTACGGCACCAGCCGCCTCGGCATCGAGACCCTGCCCCAGGTGGTCACCCGGGGGGTGCTGTGTGACATCGCCGCTCTCCGGGGCGTCGATCACCTGGGCCAGGGAGACGTCATCACGCCGGTTGACGCCGAGGCGGCGCTGGCCCGCCACCACCTGAGCGTCGAACCCGGTGACGCCGTCCTGTTCCACACCGGCTGGGGCCGGCACTGGGGCGCGGACAACGACGCCTACGTGGCCGGCGAGCCGGGGCCCGGCCTGGCCCTGGGGGAGTGGCTGGCCGACCATCGGGTGGCCATGACCGGTTGCGACACCTGGAGCTTCGGCCCCGTGCCGCCCGAGGACCCCGACCGCCCCTTCGAGGTTCCCCAGACGCTGAACACCCGTCACGGCGTGGTGGTGTTGGAGAACCTCAGCCTCACCGACCTGGCCGCCACCGGGCCCGGCGAGTTCTGCTTCATCGTGTCCCACGCCAAGTTGCGGGGCGCCACCGGTGCGTGGGTCGCCCCCCTGGCCGTCATCTGATTCCTCCGAGGGGGCGAGTTCCATGACCGAGCACTTCGACATCATCGTCATCGGTTCCGGCGCCGGGGGAGGCACCCTCACCTGGTCGCTGGCTCCCACCGGCAAGCGGGTCCTGCTCCTGGAACGGGGCGGCTGGCTGCCCCGGGAGAAGGAGAACTGGAGCCCGGCCGCCATCTGGGGCGACAAGCGCTACCGCAACTCCGGTTACTGGCTGGACGCCGACGACAAGGAGTTCCTGCCCAAGCAGCACTACTACGTCGGCGGCAACACCAAGGTGTACGGCGCCATCCTGTTCCGGATGCG
This sequence comes from Acidimicrobiia bacterium, assembly GCA_044870155.1. Taxonomy (GTDB): domain Bacteria; phylum Actinomycetota; class Acidimicrobiia; order IMCC26256; family BP-133; genus CAWBJP01. The sequence continues at coordinate 4,283 of JBIOYN010000231.1, forward strand.
GGAGCGGGACTTCGGCCCCGTGACCCACGTCGATGGCATCTCGCCCGCCTGGCCCCTCGGCCACTCGGACTGGGACCCCTGGTACACGAAGGCGGAGCAGCTCTACTGCGTGCACGGCGAGCGGGGGAGCGACCCGCTGGAGCCGACCACCACCGCCCCCTACCCCTACGTCCCCATCAGCCACGAGCCCCGCATCGACCAACTGGCCTCCGACCTCGAGGGCGCCGGCCTGCGGCCCTTCTACCTCCCCAACGGGATCCTCCTCGACGAGGCCCGGCCGGAGCGCTCCGCCTGCGTCCGCTGCGACACCTGTGACGGCTTCCCCTGCCTGGTCAACGGCAAGGCCGACGCCCAGGTCATGTGCGTCGAACCCGCCCTGCGCCATCCCAACGTGACCCTGCTGACCAACTCCCGGGTGACGAGGCTCGACACCAGCGCCGGCGGCCGGTCCGTGTCCAAGGTGGTGGTCGAGCGTGACGGCGAAGTCGAGGAGTACACGGCCGGCGTGGTGGTCGTCTCCGCCGGCGCCATCAACTCCGCCGCCCTGCTCCTGGCGTCGGCCAACGACGACCATCCGCACGGCCTGGGCAACAGCTCCGGCGTCGTGGGCCGGAACCTGATGCTGCACAACAACTCGTCGCTCATCGCCTTGTCGAAGATCCCCAACCCGACCCGGTTCCAGAAGACGCTCGGGATCAACGACTTCTACTTCGGCGACGGGGAATGGGACTACCCGCTGGGGGCCATGCAGATGCTGGGCCGCTCGGACGCCACCACCATCGCCTTCGACGTCCCCGACGCCGACGACCCTGCCGACCTGGCGGCCCACTCCCTCGACTTCTGGCTCACCACCGAGGATCTCCCTTTGTGGGACAACCGGGTTGAGGTCACAGCTGAAGGCCGCATCCGCCTCCGCTACACCCCGACCAACCTGGAGGCCCACGCCCGCCTCAACGCCCGGTTCCGCTCCCTGCTCGACGCCATGCAGTGCCACCAGGACGTCCTCCACCGCCAGACCTACGTGGGTGGCCGCCTCGGCATCTCCGGCACCGCCCACCAGAACGGCACCGTCCGCTTCGGCCGCGACCCGGCCACCTCCGCCCTCGATCTCGACTGCCGGATGCACGACCTCGACAACCTCTACGTCGTCGACTCCAGCTTCTTCGCCTCCTCCACGGCGGTGAACCCGACGCTGACCATCATCGCCAACGCCCTGCGGGTCGGCGACCACCTGGCCCGGCGGCTGGGCTGAATAGGACAGAACGGCACGGGGCCGGTTCCGACCCCACAGAGGTTGGCTAGCCTCGACTGCTGTCGTGTCGGCCGCCAAGCTTCCCAGCGAGGTGCGGGCCTTCATCGTCCGCCACCTCACCTCGGGTGCGCAGCTGCAGGTCCTCCTGCTGGTGCACCGGCACCCGGACCGGTCCTGGTCTCCGGCCGACGTCGGTCGGGAGCTGCGCATCGACCTGGAACAGGCGGCCTGGGGTCTGGCCCGGCTGGCCGCCGACGGGCTGCTCACCGGCGACGACGAGGCCGGCTACCGGTTCGAGCCCCGGGTCCGCCGCAAGGCGCACGCCGTCGACACGCTGGCCGCTCTCTACCCCGCCTACCGCGTGGCCATCATCTCGCTCATCTTCTCCAAGCCCAGCGGAGCGATGAGCGACTTTTCCGAGGCCTTCCGTCTGCGGGAGGACGACTGAGATGGCCGAAGTCGTCTACCTCCTGTGCGCCGTCACCAGCGTGACGTGCGCCGCCCTGCTCCTGCGGGGCTACGCCCGCACGGGTACCAGGCTGCTGCTGTGGAGCGGCCTGTGCTTCGTGGGCCTGGCCCTCAACAACATCGTGCTCGTCGTCGACCTGATGGTCATCCCCGGCACCGACCTCTCCACCTGGCGCCTCGTCCCCGCTGCCGCCGGCATGGTGCTTCTCCTCTACGGTCTGGTGTGGGAGGCGGAGTGAGAGAGCTGCTCTCCGGGATCATCGCCTGTGCGTCGTTCGTGGCCGCCCTGCACTTCTTCCGGTCGTGGCGCCGCTCCGGCGACCGCCTCCTCGGCCTCTTCGCCGCCGCCTTCGCCGTCTTCGCCATCAACGGGGTCGCCCTCGGCCTCACCGACCCGGACGCCGAGGTGCGCGTCTACCTCTACGCCGTCCGCCTGATCGGGTTCCTGCTCATCCTGGTCGCAATCATTGACAAGAACCGCGTCCGGCACGACTGACAGCGGCGGCCAGTCCGCCGAGGAGGGCGGCGAGCACCGAGGCCACGAGGACGGCGAGGGTGGCGGTCTCCCGGAGGGCGGGGTCGTCGAACGCCAGACCGGTGATGAACAGCGACACGGTGAACCCGATGCCGGCGATGGCGGCCACGGGAACCAGCTGGGGCCAGGCCACGCCGTCGGGGAGGCGGCCCAGGCGGAGGCGGACGGCCGCCCACGAGCCGGCGGTGATCCCCACGGTCTTCCCCGCTACCAGCCCGGCCACGATCCCGAGCCCGACGGACGAGGTGAGCGCATCGCCGAGAGCTCCGGCACTGACCGCGACGCCGGCGTTGGACAGCGCGAACACGGGCACCACCCCGAAGCTCGTCCAGGGATGCAGGGCGTTCTCCAACCGTTCGGCCACCGGCACCGCCTCGCCCTCCCCGGGCAGGGCCGGCGTCAGTAGGCCGAGGGCCACGCCGGCGATGGTGGCGTGGACGCCTGAGGAGTGCATGGCGAACCAGACGCCCGCCCCGATCACCGTGTAGACGGGCACGGACCATATTCCCAGCTGCCGGAGGACCCGGATGAGAGCCAGTCCGGCCAGCGCCAGGCCGAGCCAGCCCCATGCCAGCCCGGCGCTGTAGAAGACGGCGATCACCAGGATGGCGCCGATGTCGTCGGCGATGGCCAGGGTGAGGAGGAACACCCGCAGGGACCCAGGGACCCGGTCGCCCAACAGGACAGCGACCCCGAGGGCGAAGGCGATGTCGGTGGCCATGGGGATGCCCCACCCGGGCGAGCCGGGCCCGCCGGCGTTGAGGGCGGCGTAGATGGCGGCGGGCACGAGCATCCCGCCCACGGCGGCCACGACCGGCAGGCCCACCGACCTCGGGTCGCGCAGCTCGCCCGTCACGACCTCCCGCTTGATCTCCAGGCCGACGACGAAGAAGAACACGGCCATGAGGCCGTCGTTGACCATCGCCCGGAAGTCCTCGTCGAAGTGCAGCGGCCCGAGGTTCACCGTGACCCGGGTGTCCCACAGCGCCCGGTAGCCGCTGTCGAACGGCGAGTTGGCCCACACCAGGGCGAGAACGGTGGCACCCAGCAGAACGATGGCGCCGGCCGACTCCAGCTCCATGAACCGGCGGATCGCCTGGCCGAGCAAGCGGCTCCTGCCGGGCTGGTTGTCGGCCATCGGGTCTCCCGGGCGTGGCGGCACGACCGCCGACCAGGCTTCCCGGCTCACCCCGCCGCACAGCATAGGCGGCCGGTCCTTACACCAACCCCGCCGGCCCG
>JBIOYN010000232.1:0-27718 GCA_044870155.1 Acidimicrobiia bacterium
CAAGTTCGGCTCCATGGTCCTCACCACCGGCAACAAATCGGAGATGGCCACGGGCTACTCCACGCTCTACGGGGACATGGCCGGGGGGTTCGCCGTCATCAAGGACGTCGACAAGACCCTCGTCTACCGGCTGGCCCGCTGGCGCAACTCCGGCGCCCGGGGGCCCGGGGGTGTCTCCCAGAAGGACGTCGAGGTCATCCCCCCGACGGTGATCGACAAGCCCCCGAGTGCCGAGCTGCGCCCCGGCCAGGTGGACGCCGACTCGCTTCCGGCCTACGAGCTGCTCGATCCCATCCTCGAGGCCTACGTGGAGGGCGACCTCTCGGTGGCTGAGCTGGAGGAGGCCGGCTACGACCGCGACACCGTCCGGCGGGTGGCGCGCCTGGTCGACCGCAGCGAGTACAAGCGGCGCCAGGCGCCGCCCGGCGTGCGGGTCTCGCCCAAGGCGTTCGGCAAGGACCGCCGGCTGCCCATCACCAACCGTTGGCCCGGGTGAGGAGAGCGAAGTGATCGAACGCGACCAGGTGTCGGCGGCCGTGAACGTGCTGCGCCTCGACCACGGCGCCGTGTCGGCCATGGACCTGGAGCTGCTGGAAGCCATCCGGGCCGAGGTGGCCAAATGCGCCGCCGACGAGGTGGCCGTGGTCCTCACCGGCACCGGGCGGGCGTTCTCCGCCGGGGTCGACCTGCGCCGGATCCTGAGTGGGGGGGCGGACTACATCGGGCGCTTCATGGCCGAGCTGACGGCCATGTTCGAGGACGTGCTGCGCTACCGCCGCCCGGTGGTGGCGGCCGTCAACGGCCACGCCATCGCCGGCGGGTGCGTCCTGGCGTGCTGTGCCGACCTCCGCCTGATGGCGGCGGGGACGGGGCGGATCGGCGTCCCCGAGCTGTTGGTGGGGGTGCCGTTCCCGGCCATGGGGCTGGCCGCCATGCGGATCGCCACCGGGGACCACGGCCTCGCCGAAGTCATCTACACGGGGGAGACCTACCTCCCCGAGGAGGCCCGGCGCCGGGGGCTGGTCGACGAAGTGGTGGTGCCGGAAGAGCTGGTGGACCAAGCCGTGGCCCGGGCCGAGCAGCTGGCCGCCATCCCCCCTGTCGCCTACTGGCAGACGAAACGGAGCCTGCGGGCCCCGGTGCTGGACTGGGCCTCGGGGCCGGACGCCCGCCAGGCCGAGGTCGAGATGGTCGAGACGTGGAAGTCGCCGGAGTCGGCGGCCGCCATCACCGCCTACGTCGAGCGCACCCTGGGACGCCGGTAGATGGCCGATCCCTACGCACCCCGGTCGCCGTTCGCCCCCTGGGACCGCCGCGAGCTGCCCGGCCTGTTCTCGGTGGAGGAGTCCGCCCGTCGCGTCGGCCACTACAAGTGGATCGAGATGCGCCTCTTCGAGGTGCTGGGCGGCTGGGTGGCCACCGTCCCCGAGGTGGACGTGAAGGTCATGCTCGGGCGCCACTGCTACCACCACGCCTGGCACGCCGAGCTGTGGCACAAGCGCCTGCCCGAGCTGCGGGAGATGAACCCCGACCGGCTGTGCCGGGCGCCCAACCCCGACCTCGAGGCCTTCGTGGCCGCCCTCACCGAGCCCGAGGCCCACGAGCTCACCATCGAGAAGCTGGTGGGGGTGTACCGGGTCCTCCTGCCCCGCAAGATCGGCGCCTACACGTACCACCTCAACGGCACCAGCAAGATCACCGACGCCCCCACCATCCGCTCCCTGGGCTTCATCCTCGACGACGAGCTCACCGACTGGCGGGAGGGCGAGATGATGCTCCAGGCCCTGATCGCCGGCGACGAGGACGTGGACCGTGCCGCCCGGCGCCAGGCCGAGCTGGAGACCCTCATCAACCGGGCAGGCGGGATTGCCGGGCCCGGTAGCCTGGGGGCGGACACCGGCACCGCCGGTAACAGCGTGGGGGTCGCATGAGGAAGACGTATCCGGCCGAGGACCTGGCCCGGGACGAGCGGTTCCGCCGGGCCCGCATGGAGGACCGGCTGACCGATCCCCGCACCAAGACGGTCCGGGAGCGCCGGCGCGGCCCCGGCAAGCTCACACCCGACCGGCCCGACGCCGCCGACGGCGCCCGCCAGATGATGCACGGCATCTTCGTGGGCGAGATCCAGGCCCTGGAGGGCGCGGGGCGGACGGTGTGGGACTTCGACGACACCGAGGCGCCCTTCGCTCTCAAGCTGGACATGGCCCGCCAGTGCTGGGACGAGGCCCGCCACACCGAGATCTCCGTCAAGCTCGGCGAGTGGATGGGCACCGAGATCGGCGAGTACGCCGAGACCACGTTCCTCTACGAGGCGGCCTGCAACCCTGACCCCGTGCTGCGCCTGACCGGCGTCAACCGGGCGCTGGAGGGGCTCGCCATCGACGTCTTCAACACCATGCGCGAGTTCGGAAAGGCCTCGGGCGATCCCGCCCTGGCCTTCTGCGAGGACTGGATGCTGGCCGACGAGGTGACCCACGTGAAGATGGGTTCCGACTGGCTGCGCCGGCTCACCGAGGGCGACCCCGAGCGCCGGGAGCGGGCCCTCGAGTTCCAGCGGGTGGTGGACAAGCTCTTCTCCTTCGGCGGCTTCCGGGGCGAGCGGGACGAGAACCCCATCCAGCTGGCCCGGAAGTTCCGGAGGATGGCGGGGTTCGCCGACGCCGAGATCGACGAGATCTCCGTCCTGTCGGACGAGGCCTTCGAGGAGGTCTCCGGGTAGTTGACCCGGGTCTCGGTCCGTCCTGACGTCTTCGCCGTCGTCGACTTCGACGCCGCCCGCATCGCCCGCCTGGCCTCCGAGGTCGCCGCCGGCGTGGGCATCCCCGCCGGTATCGACCTGGTGGTGGAGGTCGACGAGGGCAGCCCGTTCGGGTCCAGTTCGACGGCGATTGTGGCCACCACGGTCACGCTCTCGGTCGAGAGTGGCGCCTTCGAGAACCCCCGGGCCATCCGCCAGCTGTCGGAGCCGATCACCCGCCTGGTGCTCGGGCGGCTCCTCTTCCGGGCCCGGGACCGCCTCGACCCCGCCTTCGGCTCCCCACCCCCGGACCCGGTCCTCACCTACGCCCACCACGCCGCCTGGGACGCCTACGCCCTGGGCCGCTACGCCCGCCTGGCGGGGGTGGAGGCGGGTCGGGACCGGCGCCGCTACGCCTTCCGGCTCCGCCATGGCTTCTCCGACGCCGCCGACCGGGCCTTCGACCGGCTCTGGAGCGGCGACGGCCTGACGTGGGCCGACCTAGAGGAGATCGTGGGCGCTGACGGCCAGGTACAGCCCCAGGTCGGGCGCCCCCCGGAGCAGGGTTGACACCCCTTCGGCCACTTCGGCCATGGCCGGCCCCGCCATGTGGCCGGCCTGGGCCTCGGGGGACTCCCACTTCTCGTAGACGAGGAAGCGGCCGGGGGTGAGGAGTGAGGTGATCAGGTCGATGTTGCGGCAGCCGTCCTCGGCCCGGGACACGACGACGTAGCGGGCCAGCACGCCCGCCAGGTCCGCCTCCCGCCCCTCGGCGGCGTCGAAAACCCCCACCATCACGGTCAGCTCGACTTCGTCGGCGATGGCGGGCACCCCCTCAGGTCACGCAGCGCGGTCCGTTAACAACAGTTTCGTTACAGAATTCCGGTTTGGACACATCGGAGCAGGAGATGTCCGAATTGTGCCGAATCTCCGGGGCAAGTCGGTGTGCTGACCCGAAGACGCAGACCCGGTGCCTCGCTGAGGCCACGGGGCAGGGGCCGGGACGGGGAGGCACGGACGCACCCAAAACACCAACCAACGTGCCGGGAGCCTTGACCTGCCCGGTATGTTATGACCCAAGGCGGTATTGGATGCTGGGTGGCGAATCCGGGTCCACGCGCGCTCCACGCGAAACCCGAAAAAGGAAGTCCGTGGCCAAGGAACGAGTGGAACGGGACGAGGAAGATCTTGTCCGCCTCTACCTTACCGATATCGGCCAGTACCCGCTGCTGACCAAGGACGACGAAGTTCGTCTCGCTCAGCAGATCGAGGGTGGTAATGCCGCCCGCACCGAACTGGAAAAGGCTACCGGTCTCTCTGCTTCCAAGAAGCGTGAGCTGCGCAGGAATGTCACCGACGGTGAGCAGGCCCAGCGGACGTTCGTCCAGTCGAACCTCCGCCTGGTGGTCTCCATCGCCAAGAAGTACCAGGCGTCGGGCCTGCCTCTCCTGGACCTCATCCAGGAGGGCAACCTCGGCCTCATGCACGCCGTGGAGAAGTTCGACTGGCGCAAGGGCTTCAAGTTCTCCACCTATGCGACGTGGTGGATTCGCCAGGCCATCACCCGGGGCATCGCCAACACGGGGCGCACCATCCGTCTGCCCGTCCACGCCGGCGACACGCTGGCCCGCCTGCAGAAGGCCCGTGCCCGCCTGGAGCTCAAGCTGGGCCGGCCGGCGACGCTGACCGAGCTGGCGCACGAAGTGGACATGCCTGAGGACAAGGTGACCGAGGCGTTGCGCTTCGCCGCCGAGCCCCTCTCGCTGTCGGAGCCGCTGCGGGAGGACGGCGACGCCGAGCTGGGTGACATCGTCGAGGACCGCTCGGCCGAGTCTCCCTTCGAGGTGGCCGCCACCGCCCTGCTCCCGGCCGAGATCGAGAAGCTCCTCGCTCCCCTGGACGAGCGGGAGCGCCAGATCCTGGCCCTGCGCTTCGGCCTCGACCGGGGCGAGCCCCGGACCCTCGAGGAGGTGGGCGAGTACTTCAACCTCACCCGGGAGCGCATCCGCCAGATCGAGGCCCGGGCCATGTCGAAGCTGCGCCACCCGTCGTCGGACACGGGGGCTCGCGACCTGCTGGCCGTCTGATCCAACTGCGCCGGTTCTTCTCCGTCTCTCTGGTGGCCGCCCTCGTGGCGGCCACCAGCGCGTCCGGGTGTGGGAACGACAGCGGGGACGGGACTGCCGCGCCGCCGGAATCGGCCACCACGACCGCAGCCCCCGTGGAGGACAACTTCCCGGGGATCTGGCCCTACACCACGGCAGCCGAGGCGGAGGGCGCCAGCGACGAGACCTACCTCGACCCCGTCCGCACCGCCAAGGAGTTCATGCGGGTCTACATCGGCATGGCGGCCCCGGTGGCGGGGGAGTACCGGGCCGGCGACGCCCAGAGCGGTGAGGTGGAGGTCCGGCCCCGGGCGGGCAGCCGGCTGGTCACCACCGTCTCGGTCCGCCGGGTCGGGGCTGAGGGGTCGCCGTGGGTGGTGGTGTCGGCCGCCGCCGGCAAGGTCAAGCTCATCACCCCCGTGGCCCTGGAGAAGATCAAGTCGCCGGCCCAGGTGTCGGGCGAGGCCTCGGCCTTCGAGGGCAACGTGGTGGCCCAGGTGAAGGAGGACGGGATGGGGCCGGGCCAGTACCTGGGCCAGGAGCCGCTCACCGGCGGCTCCGGTCCCGACCTCGAGCCCTACGCCGGCCCCGTGGCCTTCCGGACCCCGACGAAACCCGCCGGGGCGGTGGTCGTCCTCACCTATTCGGCCGAGGACGACTCCGTGGAACAGGCCAGCGCGGTGCGGGTCCACTTCGAGGAGACCACCACCTAGCGGTGTCCCCTCGGCGTCCGGGGCGTGCTATCAATCTCCCGGAGGTGAACGGGCGCCTGGTGGGCCCCCTCGTCTTCAAAACGAGTGGGACGGGTGACCCCCGTCCGGTGGGTTCGATTCCTGCCACCTCCGCTCCCCCCCGATCCAAGGAGACTGTTCATGAAGAAGTTCCTGCTCGTGGTGATCGTCCTCGCCCTCGGGGCTGTGCTGGCCAAGAAGAAGCTGACGGCCTGAGCCCCCCGGGGACGGAAATCCGCTTGCCCGCCCCGCTCCGGGGTCGGTACCGTCCCCCCCGCTTCCCCTTTTCCTTCCCCCACCCGGTCTGATCGCGCCCGCTCGGGGCGCGCGCCCGAGAGGGGGAAGTCTTGTTGTTCGCCTTGTGGTCGCCCAAGGGCGGCTCCGGCACGTCGGTGGTGTCGGCCGCGCTGGGCTCGTTTCTGGCTCGCCGCCGGCCGACGGTCCTCGTGGACCTGGCCGGCGACCTGCCCGCCATCGCCGGTCTGAGCCCCTACGGCCCGGGTCCCGGAGGCCCGTTTCCGTACCCGACGCTCCTCCATTGGCTGGGCGCCGGCCCGGCCGCGCCCAGCGATGCCCTGGAGGAGCTCATCCGCCCCCTGGGGAATGGGCTCGGTCTCCTCCCCCTGGGCGGTCCATTCCTGGCCGGGCCCGAGCTGTTGCCCGAGTGCGGCGCCGCCCTCGCCGCCGCCCTGGCCGGCGGCCCCGACGTGGTCGCCGACGCCGGCCGGGCCGACCACGGTGTCCAGCGGGCGGTGGTCGAGGTCGCCGACGCCTCCGTGATCGTGCTCCGGGCCTGCTATCTGGCCCTGCGCCGGGCCGTGGCCGACGAGCTCACCGCCCGGGCCACGGGCGCCGTGCTGGTGGCCGAGCCCGGCCGGTCCCTGGACGGCGGCGACGTGTCCGACGTGCTCGGCTGCCCCGTCCTGGCCACCGTGGGCATCGACCCGTCGGTGGCTCGGGCGGTGGACGCCGGGCTGCTCATCTCCCGGCCCCCGCCCGTGCTCGCCCGGCCGCTGCGGTCACTGGCCGGCGCACTCGAAGCCCGCCGTCGGCGGGCGGCGTGAACGTCGACCTGGGCCCGCTCGCCCCCGTGCTGGCCGACGCCGCCGTCACCGAGGTGCTGCTCAACGGGCCGGGGCGGGCGTGGATGGAGCGGGCCGGCCGGCTCGAGCCCCTCGGCATCAACCTCGATGAGGACGGGCTGCGGACGCTGGTCGAGCGGGTCATCGCTCCCCTCGGCCTCCGGCTCGACCGGGGGTCGCCCATCCTCGACGCCCGCCTGCCCGATGGCTCCCGCCTCCATGCCGTGACCGCGCCTGTGGCGCTGGACGGGACCTGCGTCACCATCCGGCGCTTTCCGGCCCAGCCCTACTCCCTGTCGGACTTCGGGGTTGACCCCGGCCTCGAGCACCTCGTGCGCTGGGCGGTGGCGGCGGGGTGGAACCTGCTCGTCGCCGGGGGAACAGGGGCGGGCAAGACCTCGCTGGTCAACACCCTGTCCGGCCTGGTGGCGCCGGGGGAGCGGATCGTCACCGTGGAGGAGACGGCCGAGTTGCGTCTCGCCGGCAGCCATGTCGTGCGCCTCGAGGCCCGCCCGCCCAACGCCGAGGGGGCCGGCGCCATCCCCGTGCGGGCGCTCGTCCGCGCCGCGCTGCGGTTGCGGCCCGACCGCCTGCTGGTCGGGGAGGTGCGGGGCCCCGAGGCCTTCGACCTGGTCCAGGCGCTCAACACCGGCCATGACGGCTCGCTCTCCACCATCCACGCCAACGGGTGTCCGGAGGCCCTCGTCCGGTTGGAGTCGCTCGTGCTCCTGGCCGGCACCGGCCTGCCCCTGGGAGCGGCCCGGGCCCAGGTCGCGGCCTGTGTCGACGCCGTGATCCATGTCACCCGATCGGCCGGGGGCCGGCGCCGGATCGAGGCCGTGGCCGAGGTGGGGGAGGACGGTCGCGGCGTGCGCCTCCTGCATCCCGGCGCCGGGTGCCGGCCCCGCCGGCCGGCCCGCCGCACCGGGGCGCCTCCCTTCGCCGCCGGAGCCGGCCGGTGAGCCCCGGGGACCTCTCCGCCCCGGCGGCGCTCAATCGTCTGGCCGCCCACCTGCGGGCCGGGGGCACGGTGCTGGCGGCTCTGCGGGAGCTGGCGGTGGGGACGGGGCCGCTGGCCGATGACCTCCGGGAGGTCGTGGCCCGGGTGGACCAGGGCGCCCCGCTGGCCGAGGCCCTGGCCGGATGGCGCGAGCGGCGTCCAGGTGCGGCGGCGCAGGCGGTGGCGGGGGCGCTCGAGGTCACCCAGCTGGCCGGGGGTGGCGTGGCCGGAGCGCTGGAGGGCCTGGCCGCCGGGCTGCGCGCCGGCGACGAGGGGGCCCGCGAGCTCCGGGCTCAGTCCGCCCAGGCGCGGCTCTCCGCGGCCGTGGTGGGGTTGGCGCCCCTCGGGGTCGTCGGGCTGTCGTGGCTCGGGGACCGGAGGGTCCCGGCCGCCCTGGTGGGCACGGCTGGGGGCCGGGTCTGCCTCCTCACCGGCTTGGGCCTGGAAGCCCTGGCCGCCCTGTGGATGCGCGCCATCCTGCGCCGGGCGGCATGAGCGGTCCGCCCGTCCGCCGGCCGGCGCGACGCCGGCGGCAGGAGGCCGCCGCCCTGGAGCGGGAGATCCCGCTGGCCGCCGATCTGCTGGCCATGGCCCTGATCGCCGGCCTCACTCCCTACCTGGCCCTGGCCGTGGTGGCGCGCTGCGTCCCGCCCCGGATCGGAGGTCACCTGACGGCGCTGCCGGCCGCCCCGGGGAGGCGGCTGGTCGACGCCCTCGAGGCCCAGGCCGGCGCCTGTCCGGTCCTGGAGCCGGTGCTGCGGACCCTCATCGCTTCCGAGCGCTTGGGGGCGCCGGCCGCCCCCGGGCTGGTGCACCTGGCCGCCGAAGGGCGGGCCCGGGCCCGCCAGGACGCACTGGCCCGGGCCCGGCGCGCCTCGATCCACCTCCTCTTCCCCCTGGTCTTCCTCGTGCTCCCCGCCTTCCTGGTGCTGACCGTGGCCCCCGTGCTGCTGGCCGGCCTCTCCCATTGAACCCGGCCTTTCCCATTGAACCCGGCCTTTCCCATTGAACAAGGAGGTCCCATGCCCCCCGTCCCCACCTCCCGGTGGCGCTCCCAGGCCGCCCAGACGACGGCCGAGTACGCCCTGGTCATCCTCGGCGCCGCCGCCCTGGCCGCACTCCTCGTCGCCTGGGTCACCCGGTCCGGCGCCGTCGACCGGATCTTCGACGGCGTGCTCGAGCGCATCCTGCAGTCGGCCCGATGACCACCGCCCCCCGCCCGCCCCGGAGCGATCGGGGGCAGGCCACCGTCGAGCTCGCCCTGGCCCTGCCGGTCATCGCCATCCTCGGCCTCCTCCTGGTGGAGGGAGCGCTGGTGGCCCGCGACCAGCTGGCCGTGGTCCACGCCGCCCGGGAGGCGGTGCGGGCCGCCAGCGTGGACCCCGATCCCGCCGCCGCCGCCGAGGCCGCCCGCCTCGTCCTTCCCGGAGCGGTCGTCCACATGGGCCACCGCCCGCCGCCGGGGCGCCCGGTGACCGTCACCGTCTTCTCTACGAGCCCCACCGACCTCCCGCTGGTCGGGCCCCTCCTGCCCGATCCCCGCCTGTCGGCTCGGGCCGTGATGCGGGTGGAGCGGTGAACCCCTCGGCGGAGCGGGGTTCGGCGACCATCGCCCTGAGTGTCCTGGCTGCCCTGACCGCCGCCCTCGGCCTCGGTGTGGCCCGTACGGCGGCGGCGGCCACCAGCCGGGCGCGGGCCGAGACCGCCGCCGACGCCGCCGCCCTGGCGGCGGCCGGGGAGCTGGCGGCGGGCAGGAGTGGGGCGGCGGCGCGCCGAACTGCGGAGGAGACGGCCGGCGCCAACGGGGCCAGGCTGATCAGGTGCGACTGCCGGGCCGGCCGCGGGGCCGTGCAGGTGGTCGTGGCCATGTCCCGACTCCCCTCCTTTTCCAGGGGAGCGATGGCCGTCGCCCGAGCCGAGCTACATCCCGAATGTCCTGGTTGATACCGGGTTCGGCAGCAGGAATCGGCTTCCTGGAGGGCGAATGAGGTTCGTGCGAGCTCGCAGTGGCGTCCGGAGGCTCGCGTATTCAACGGCATGTACATGCACCAGCGGGTCCCGGTTACCGGGATTGGAAGGAGACAAGGAGAAGATGTTCAAGCTTCGCAGACTGGGGGTCGCAAGCGGAGCGGCCTTGCTCTCGGCAGCGTTGATCGCGCCGATGGGCACTGCTCTTGCGGCTGACCCCACGACGACAATGGTTACGGACTCCTACGGCGCTGCTGCCAGCGGCGAAGTCCTCGACCTTCACCTCCTCGGCCGGCACGTGTCCTTCGGGTCCGCGTCCGTCTCGAGCACTCTCGACGCCCTGGCCCCCAAGCTCGACGCTGAGGCCAAGGGCATCGCCACGCTTCTCGTTCCGGCCAGCACCGCCGTTGCTCGTTTCGGCGACGCTGCTCCGGCCGAGGCGTGCGCACTTCCGCAGGTTCAGCAGCTGACCGGCCTGCTCGGCGGCGAGGGAATCAACCTTCCCGTCGTCAGCGAGCTCGGTGGTCTCGGCCTGGGTGGTCTGCTGCCCAAGCTCGACATCAACGTCGGTTGTGCCACCGCTTCGGTTGCGGGTACCCCCGCGGACTTCGTGGCTGAGTCCGTCGGCGGCATCCTCCGCATCCACGTGGCCCTGCCTGAGGCCATCCAGGGTCTGGTCGGCACCGTCCGCACGACCGTCAACGGCCTGCTGTCCCAGGTTCCCGTCGCCAACGGCGTCCAGGACCTGACCAGCCTGCCCATCGCCAACCTGCTCCCGATCGGCGACGCTGCCTCGGCCCTGGCTCCGGTCAACGGCCTGCTCGGCACCCTCGGGGTTCCGCTCGGTGGCGCCGCTGGCGTGACCGACCTCCTCAACCTCAACGCCCTGGCTCCGGTTCTCAACCCGACCCAGACCGTTGACAACCTGCTGGCCGGCATCGAGAACGGCGACCTGCTCCGCATCGACCTGGGCGTGGCGACTGCCCAGAACAGCGGCTCGGTCGAGAAGTACATCTCGCAGGCCGTGGCCAACGGCGGCGTCATCGAGGTCCTGCCGAACTTCGGCGGCCCCGACAAGCCGCTCCTGCGTATCAGCGTTGCCAAGTCCACCGCCACCGTTCAGGTGGACCGGATGAAGTCTGCTGTGCCTTCCGGCTCGGCTGACAACACCATCGTCCGGATCGAGAGCCCGCTGCTTCCCAACCTCAACCTCGCTGGCCTGCCCATCATCGGTGGCATGCTCGGCTCTACCGGCCTGCCGGTGGTCGACAGTGTCGTCCCGATGGTCGGCGACCTGCTCGGTGGGGTTCCGGTTGCCGATGGCATCCTCGGTGGCCTGCTTGGCTTCGACGCCACCGTCAAGGGTCTGGGCCTCAAGGCCGGTGAGGGCTATGTCGAGCTCTCCCCCGGCATGAGCGTCTCCATCCTCTGTGACGGTCCCATCAGCCCGCTCTGCACCGAGATCTCGGTTGGTGCGGTCAAGGCTCCCGAGATGCTGGCCGACGGCCGCATGCGGGTGGAGTCCTCTGCCGCCACCATCCACCTCTTCAAGAACCTCGACACCCTGGGCCTGAACGGCCTGCCGGTGGTCGGGTCCCTGAAGCTCGGCTCGATCCTCGGTAACGACCTGCTCGGTGGGGTGCTCGCCCCGATCACCGGCGCTGCCGGCCTGAACATCGGTGAGCCGTCCGACGTGCCTGGCATCAAGCTCTCTCTGGCCCACGCTGTTGCGGAGGCCGGCGGGACCAAGGTGATGGGTGCTACCCAGGAGCAGGCTCGTGACCTCGCCCCGGTGGCCAACGCCCCGGCCGAGATCCCGTCCCTGCCTCGCACCGGTGGCCTGCCGGTGGACGCGACCGCCATCCCCGTCCTGCTCGGTGCTTCCGCCGGGCTGCGGGCCCTGGTCCGTCGCCGCCGCAGCGCCTAACCGCTGCCGAACCTAACTAGCCCAAATTGATCAAGTCCGGGACCGGGGAACTCAACCCCGGTCCCGGACTTGTCGATACCAACGAGACGGCGGGGGAGTGAGGGGACACCGGGGCATGTACCAGATGGGCCAGATGCAGGGCACAACTCCGAAGACCCGCCGGGCCGGCCGGTTCGGCGACGGTATGGGCTTCCTGCTCGACGCTCTCCGGGCCCGCCCGGTGGCCCGCTTGATGCTCACCGGCCTGTCCATCCTCCTGGCCGTCTGTGGCGTGGGGATGCTCGCCTACCCTTTCGCCACCAACCTCTACCAGGGTCGCCTGCAGACCCAGCTGGCCATCGAGTTCGAGCGGCCCCAGCTCAAAGCGGCCTACACGGAGGGCGAGGTCGCCATCGGTGACCCCCTCACCCGGATCGTCATCCCCGCCATCGGCGTGAAGACCCTGGTCGTGGAGGGAACGACCGAGTCGGCCCTGCGGGCCGGAGCCGGCCACTACGTCAACACCCCCCTTCCGGGGGAGACGGGCAACGTGGCCATCGCCGGGCACCGCACCACCTATGGCAAGCCCTTCGCCGACCTCGACCGCCTGAAGGTGGGCGACGAGATCCTCCTCGAGACCCCTCTCGGCACCCACACCTACAAGGTCTCCCGGGACCCGTTCGTGGTGGCCAACACCGACTGGACCGTCATCTCCCAGACCCCCACCCCCACCCTGACCCTCACGGCCTGCCATCCCAAGGGCTCGGCCAAGCAACGGATCGTGGTCAAGGCGGACATGGTGACCCCGGCCGCCTGATGCGACGTCCCCCCCGCCGCCTCGCCGCCGCCGCCCTCGGCCTCGCCGCCCTCGCCGGCCTGGCGGCGCCCGCCTCCGCCCACAACAAGGCCGGAGCGCACGAGATCCACTGGGTCGACCAGGACCCCAACGACTCGCCCAACGACGGCGACCGCCTCTACGGCACCGACTTCGTCGCCGCGCACGCCCAGATGGACGACGGGATCGCCCGCTGGCGGGTCGAGATGCAGCCCAAGGCCGGTGGCCCCCCCGCCTTCTGTGACAAGACCGGGTCCTGGGACGCCGACCTCTGGTTCCGCTGCAACTGGGACACGGCCCACATCGGGGACATGACGGGTCTCGAGCCCGACCAGGCGCTGGCCAGCAACGTCGTCGCCGCCAACGGTGAATACGTCATCACGGTCAAGGTCTGGAACAAGGGCCGGACGGGCTGTTCGATCCTGTGTACGAACTACGTGGCCGAGGAGCACGTCCTCACACCGTCCCGGACGGTCATCCTGCAGAACCCGGTGTCGGCCCCCACCGGTGTCGGTCGCAGCTACGACTCGAACACCGGCAAGGTCACGGTGACCTGGGCCGCCAGCCCCGAACCGGACATCGCCAAGTACATCATCCAGGAGAAGAAGGGCTCGGGCGGCTGGGAGACCGTGGGGGAGCGGCCCCACGGCGCCACCTCCTTCGACCGCCAGGTCACCGACGTCGGCACCTTCCAGTACCGGGTGGCGGCCGAGCGTCCCCAGGTGTCCCAGTCCGGTTACTCCGAGGCCCCTCCCATCGAGATCGCCGCCCCCCCGCCCCCGCCTTCGTCGGGTGAGGCTCCAGCCGGGCCCTCGGGCCCCGAGCCCGGCGTTTCCATGCCCGGCGAGGAGCCCACCACCTCGACCACCGTCCAGGGTGGCGCGGTCGCTCCCGGCGGGGTCCGCCCGCCCGCCAGCGGCGGCTCGACCCTGTTCGCCCGGCCGTCGGTGACCAACCTCCCCCGGCCCTCGGCCCCCAAGACCACCCCCACCACCATCGACACCGGCTATGCAGCCGAGCTGCCGTACAACACCGCGCCGAAGACCCAGAACGGCGTCCTGGCGGACGACGAGGAGCTGGCCGGCGCCGAACAGCCCCAGTCGATGACCAAGATCATCACCGTACCCCGGCCCCGGGACCCCCGGTCCCTGCTGGTGCCCCTGGCCGGCGGGCTGACCCTCTTCGTCTTCGCCATGCAGATGACGTACTTCGTCCGGAAGCGCCCGGCGCTGTCCCAGGCCGACGACGACTTCAGCGACTGGAGCGGTTCCGGCTTCTAGGAACCTGAACCGGCGCTGCTGAGCGCCGGGGCCGGCGATGAGTCGCGCCCGCTGGTGTCGGCTTGGCGCGCTTTCCGCCTGGTTCGCGCCCAGGGGCAAAACCGTCACGGAATCGCAATCTTCCACTTTCGCCCGACCACTCCGCGCGAGTACCGTTCGTGCGGGGTTTCGCTTCCAAGGGCCCTCGGGAAGCGGGTCTCCGGTGCGTCATAGGGGAGGGCGCGCTGTGCGTGGGGAAAAGTTCGACTACGAGTGAAGTTTTGCGCTGTTCGGGCGGAGTGCGTCATAACCGGGCAATTGTGACGTTAATGAACTAGTCTTTACGTCTGTGGCGGTATAGGACTAGTGTTAACAGACGTCACACGCGTAGCCATTCGGCTACGTCACGTAGGAGAGGAGCTGAGGATGCGCAAGATCCACTCGCTGGGGTTGGTCGGCGCAGTGGCCCTGGTGCTCGCAGCTGTCGTCGCGCCCGCAGCGAATGGTGCTGTTACCCGGGTCGAGACTGATCAGTTCAGCGGCGTAGCCAGTGCCCAGGCGCTTGACCTCCACCTGTTGGGGCGTCAACTCACTTTTGGGCTGGCGTCCACCGAGAGCGGCGCCAATGTGGTTGCCAACACACTGAACATGAAGGCCTCGGGCATCGGGACGATGCTCTCTCCCAAGACCTCCGTCTCGGCGGCCCAGGGTGGAGAGGCTCCGTCCGAGGGCGGCCGGGCCTGCTTCCAGCCTCCGCTCGGCGAAGCGCTCTCCGGAGCGGGCCTGCCGAGCCTGCTGGTCGCGGAAGCGGCCTGCGGGGAGGCCAGCACCAAGGGCGACATCTCCTCCTTCGAGGCGAGTGGCGTGGGCGAGGTGGCGAACCTGCGTCTGTCCGCCGCCCAGATCCTCAAGCCGGCTCTCGACGTGCTGAACCCGGTCCTGGGCATCGTTGAGTCGACTCCGGTCGGCCAGCTGCTCAATTCGACGGACGCTCAGGTCCAGGGCGCCGTCGGCCAGGTGAACGGCCTCCTTGGGAACCTCCTCGGCCAGGGCACCGTCGTGCTCCCGGCTCTGGAGCCCACCCAGACCGTGAAGGACCTGGTCACCCGGCTCGGTGACTCGGACCTGCTGCGCGTGGACATCGGCGACGCCATCGCCAAGAACATCGCCGACCCGACCAAGTTCACGGCCGAGTCGGTTGCCAAGGCGGGCTCCATCGAGGTCCTCCCGGCCTTCCGGGGCCTGGGCCTTCCGCCGCTCCTCAAGATCACCCTGGGCGAGTCCGGTGCCTCGGTCGTTTACGACCGTGAGCAGACAACGGGTGTGGGCTCGGCCAAGAACACGCTGGTCCGCATCGAGAGCGAGCTCCTGCCCACCCTGGCCCTCGGCCAGATCGGCGTGGCGGGCCTCAAGCCCCTCGAGACCCTGACGGGCGCCCTCGGCATCAAGGGTGGCCCCGGCTACATCGAGCTGGCCCCCGGCCAGAACGTGACGCTGTTCTGCGACGGGGCGCTCGGCATCGTCGGCGCCCTCTGCACCGAGATCTCCGTCGGCATGCCGAAGGAGACCAAGCTCCCCGACGGCGGCCTCCGGGTCGAGTCGGCCTCCGTGACCATCCACCTGTTCAAGGGCCTCAACAACCTGGTGCCGGGCGTGAACCTCGGCAGCATCCTGGGTGACGCCAACCTTGACTCGCTCCTCGCTCCCGTCGCCGGCGCCACCGGCCTGTCGATGGGTACCAAGTCCGACGTTCCCGGCATCAAGCTGGCGCTGGCCCAGACCGTGGCCCAGGCTGGCGGGACCCGGGTCCTCGGCCAGGTTGAGGAGCGCCAGCGGGCAGCCGCCCCCGAGACGCCGGTTGCGGCGGCCGAGCCTGCGCCCGCCACCGCCCTGCCTCGCACGGGCCTGCCCTTCGCCGCCACCTCCATCCCGGTCCTCCTCGGCGCCAGCGCCGGGCTCCGGGTGCTGGTACGGCGTAAGCGCACCCTGTAACGGCTCAAACAGGAAGTAAAATCCCGTTCCGGGACCGGACCGAACAGGTTCCGGTCCCGGAACTTTTTTCTGGGCCGGAGGCCTCGGGAGCCCCCATGACTGACCTGCAGACCCAGCCTCGCCGTCACCATGGCCTGCGCGAAGGCGCCGGCTTCTTCCTCGACGCCCTGCGGGCCCGGCCCGTCTTCCGCCTGACGCTGACCGGGCTGTCGGTCCTCCTGGCCGTCATCGGGGTGGGGATGCTGGCCTATCCCTTCGCCACCAACCTCTACCAGGACCGCCTGCAGACGAAGCTGGCCATCGAGTTCGAGCGGCCCACGCTCAAGCAGGCTTACAGCGAGGGCGAGCTGGCCATCGGGGACCCCATGACCAGGCTCAGGATCCCGGCCATCAACCTCGCCACCGTGGTGGTGGAGGGGACGACCGCCTCGGCCCTGCGGGCGGGCGCCGGGCACTACGTCAACACACCCCTGCCGGGGGAGGCGGGCAACGTCGGCATCGCCGGACACCGAACCACCTACGGCAAGCCCTTCGCCGATCTCGACCGGCTCAGGCCGGGTGACGACATCATCCTCGAGACGCCGATCGGCACCCACGTCTACCGGGTGACCCGGGATCCGTTCGTGGTGGAGAGCACGGACTGGACGGTCATCTCCCAGACCCCGGTCCCGAGCCTCACTCTCACCGCCTGCCATCCCAAGGGCTCGGCCCGCCAGCGCATCGTGGTGCGCGCCGAGATGCAACCCAGCTGACGGCGGTCCTCTCCGGCGTCATCACCGCTCACCTGCATCGTTCACAAACCGGACGACGGTCACTTTTCCGTCGAAATGCACCGGGAATGGTCACACAGGGATAAGACTGTTGACCGAGTGACTCCTGAGTCACACTTCCCCACGTGATCGGAGTTGTGACATGCGCAGGACCCTGGCGTGTGCAGGACTCAGTCTCCTCGTCAGCCCCTTCCTCCTCTCCGCGCCGGCCTCCGCCCACGCCGAGCACGGTGCCTTCGTGTCGTGGCACTCGCCCGGCGAGGGTGCCGGCCTGTCGGGCCGGAGCTACCACATCCGGGCCACGGTCAACTTCGGCAACGACGGGGTGAAGAGCTGGTCGTTGGCCGTGAACGCCCCCGCCGGCGCCGGTTACCCCGGGTTCGGGACCGTGTGCGAGCAGACCGTGGGCGGTGCCCCCCTCTCCGCCGAGATCGACTGCCCCTGGGACACCACCACCTACCGCGACGGCAGCCTGTCCCAGAACCGGGCCTACGTCATCCGGATCACAGCCACCAACGCCGAGCGCAGCCTGTTCTCCCCGCCCTCCGAGGCGCACTCCACGGAGCGCCGGATCTCGGTCGTCAACGACGTCGCCGCCCCCTCGGGGGTGGCGCTCTCCTCCTCCGAGGCGGGCCGACAGGCCACCGTGCGCTGGGCTCCCAACCCGGAGCCCGACGTCACCAGCTACGTCATCCAGGAGCGGTTCGGATCCGACGCCTGGCGCACGGTGGGCGAGGCCGGCAGCGAGCTCCGCAGCTTCAGCCGCCGGCTGTCCGCCCCCGGCACCTACCGCTACCAGGTGGCGGCCCGGCGCTCCACCGGCAACGGCAGCGAAACCCTCCAGTCCCCGTTCGCGGGGCCGGCGTCCGAGCCCCGGGAGATCGTGGTCGAGCCGCCCAAGCCCCCGCCCACCACCACCACCACCACGGCCCCGCCGCCCAAGAACGCCGACGCCCCGCCCCCCGCCCCCGGCCCCGACCCGGGCAGCGGAGGCGACAATGCCCCCCACCCGCCGGCCGGTGACGGCCAGCCGGTGCCGGCCGAGGCCGGCGGCACGGCCGATGGCGGGAACCCCCCGCCGGCACCGCCCCCCGACGGCTCAGCGCCCGACCCCGGCGACCCGGCGGCCCCGGCGGCCCCCGGCGCCCCCGTGCTCGTCACTCCCATCGCCCCTGGCAGCCCCGGCAGCGTGGGCCTCGGTGGCACCTCGGCGGGGAACCTGGTGCAGAAGGGCGGGGCCACCCCCCGGACGCCCGTCACCGCCGCCGAGGCGGATGGGCCCTACTCCGAGACCCTGCCCTATCCCAAGGCCGCCCCGCCCCCCGTCAACGATGACGAGGGCATCGGCAAGGTGCTCGTGGGCCTGCCCGCCGTCATCGCCAGCGACAACCGCCGGGAGCTGGTGATCCCCCTGGCCGCCGGCCTGCTGCTGTTCGTGGTGGCCATGCACTTCCTCTACTTCAGCCGCCGGTCGGCGGAAGCAGACCTCGATCCCGACTTCTGACCGGTCAGGCTCCCAGTCAGTCGCAGAGGACGGCCCGCAGCAGCTTGTGGGCCGCCTCTTTGTCCAGCCACTCGTTCCAGTTTCCGCACTTGGGTGACTGCACGCAGCTGGGACACCCCCGCTCGCAGGCGCAGCCCTCGATGACGTCGGTGGCGGCGGCCAAATGGACGTCGCCCGCCTCGAAGCCCAGGTCGGCGACGCCGGCGCCCCCGGGGTACCCGTCGTAGACGAAGATCGTCGGCTCGCCGGTGGCGGGATGGATGGCCATCGACACGCCGCCCACGTCCCAGCGGTCGCAGATGGCGAAGAGGGGCAGCATGCCGATGAGGGCGTGCTCGGCGGCGTGGACGGCGGACAGGACCCGGAGGGGCTCCAGGCCGGCGTCGGCGGTCACCGGCACCGGGATCGTGTACCAGAAGGCCCGGGTGGGCAGCGTCCGGGGCGGAAGGTCGAGGTCGACGCGCTCGACGACTTCACCGTCGGACAGCCGCCGGCGCTGGTAGCCCGAGGTGGTGGTGGTGACGACCACCGTCCCCAGCTGCAGGGTGGAGCGACCCACCGGGCGGGACGCTTCGGCGGCGGTGATGGCGATGTCGGTGTCGTGGCGGGGCTGGGTCCACTCGTCGGCGTCGGTGGCGGTCAGCAGGGCGTAGTGGTCGTCGAGGTCGAGGTGCTCCACGCGCCACTGCCGGCCCTGATGGAGGTAGATGGCCCCGGCGTGGGCCACGTGGAAGGCCCGGGCCTCATCCACCGTGCCCACCAGGCGCCCGGAGTCGGTGTCGAGCAGCCGGAACTCCACCGACGAGCCGGTGCGCAGGCCGACGGCCGGCGCCGGGGCCTCGGGGCGGGCCCAGTACATCCGCCCGCCCCGGGGCTTGAGGGCGTCGGCCAGGACCAGGTCCCGGACGGCGTCGTCGAGGTCCTCGCCCAGGATGGCCTCATCGGCCGGCGACAGGGGCAGCTCGTAGGCGGCGCAGCCGGTCTGGGGACGGGACACGAACGGGTTCTGCGGGTTGATGACGGCCGGCTCCAGGCCGCGGGTGAAGATCTCTCCGGGATGGTTGAGGTACCAGCGGTCGAGCTGATCGTCGCCCGCCACCAGCACGGCGGCGGCGGGCTGGAGGGCCCGCCCGGCCCGGCCCGCCTGCTGCCAGAAGGAGGCCAGGGTGCCGGGAAAGCCGTTGAGCACCACGGCGTCGAGGCCGGCCACGTCGATGCCCAGCTCCAGGGCGTTGGTGGCCGACACCCCGAGCAGCTCGCCTCCGGCCAGGGCCGCCTCCAGCGCCCGGCGCTCCTCGGGCAGGTACCCACCCCGGTAGGCCGCCACCGCCCCGGCCAGCTCGGGGGACCGCGCCGCCAGGCGCCGGCGGGCGGAGGCGGCCACCAGCTCGGCACCCTTGCGCGAGGAGGAGAAGGCGAGGGTGCGCAGCCCCGAGCCGACGAGGTGGGCCAGGATGGCGCCCGTTTCGGCGTTGGCCGACGGCCGGGTGCCTCTCTCGGGATCGAGCACCGGGCGGTCCCACAGGGCCACCAGGCGTTCTCCCCGGGGCGACCCGTCGTCGTCGACGGTGGCCACGGGGACGCCGCACAACCCCTGGGCCAGCTCGGCGGGATTGCCGATGGTGGCCGACGAGAAGCAGAACACGGGTTCCGAGCCGTAGCGGGCGCACACCCGGCGGAGCCGCCGCAGGAGATGGGCGACATGGCTGCCGAAGATGCCCCGCAGGGTGTGCAGCTCGTCGACCACCACGTAGCGCAGGCGCATGAAGAAGGTGGCCCAGCGGTCATGGAAGGGCAGCATCCCGATGTGGAGCATCTCGGGGTTGGTGAGCACCACGTTGGCGCTGCGCCGGGCGGCCGCCCGTTCCTCGGCGGGGGTGTCGCCGTCGTAGGTGACGGCCCGCATCCCCGGCACCAGCCACGAGCGCAGGGCCCGGAGCTGGTCGTGGGCCAGGGCCTTGGTGGGGAAGAGCAGCAGGGCGGTGTCCTGCGTGCCCTCCAGCACCGAGGTGACGATGGGGATCTGGTAGCAGGCCGACTTTCCCGACGCCGTGCCCGTGGCCACCACCACACTGCGGCCGGCCCGGAGATGGTCGATGGCGGCCGCCTGGTGGCTCCACAGGGCATCGATCCCCCGGGCCGCCAGCCGCTCGGCCACCTCCGGGTGCAGGCCGCCGGCGGGCGCCGCCGTGCGGGCCGGCCGGGCCGGCAGCCCTTCGAGGTGGACGAGGCGAGAAGCCGATCCGGGATCGGTGGCCAGGTCGGTGAGCACGGTGCGGGCGTCCATCGTCGGTCCGACCTTACCGGCGTGCTGGGACAGTCCGGCCGGCCCCCCGGTACGCTGGACACGTGGCCCTGAAGAAGATGGTCGAGCGTCTGACCAAGCCCGTCGAGCAGATCGACCGGGAGAAGCTGGTCCAGTTCTGCGACGCCCTCGACGTGACCCACTGCGACGAGGTCAAGCCCCGGGCCCACACCCGGGTGGCGGGCGAGGTCTCGTCGGTGCGGGTCGTCCCCCGGGCGGGCGCGCCCTCCCTCGAGGTGACCGTCAGCGACGGCCGCGGGTCCGTCGTGGGCGTCTTCTTCGGCCGGCGCAAGCTGGCCGGGCTCACCCCGGGCGCCGACTGGTCCTGGAGGGCGTGGTGGCGCCGTCGGGCAAGCGCGCCTACATGTACAACCCGGTGTACGAGTTCCTGACCTGAGGCGCTAGTCGCCGACCGGAGTCGACTTGCCGGTCAGCAGCCGGCGGACGTCCTCTTCGGAGTCGGTCGTGACCAGGGCCAGGACCTCGTCGCCCTCCTGGAAGTCCGTGTTCCCGCGGGGGACCACGACGTGCTCGTCGCGGACCACGGCCACGATGGTGGCGTCGCGGGGGAAGTCCAGCTCGGCGATGGTCTTCCCCAGCACGGGTGCATCCGGCGCCAACGTGGCCTCCACCAGCCCAGCATGGCCCCGTTCGAGGCTGAAGAGCTTGACCAGACTCCCCACGGTCACGGCCTCTTCGGTCAGGGCCAGGATGAGATGGGGGGTCGACACCGAGACGTCGACGCCCCAGGTCTCGTTGAAGAGCCACTCGTTCTTGGGGTGGTTGACCCGGGCGATGACCCGGGGCACGGCGAACTCCTGCTTGGCCAGCAGCGAGATGACGAGGTTGTCCTCGTCGTCGCCGGTGGCCGCCACCACCACGTCCATCGTCTCGAACTCCGCCTCCCGCAGGGAGGAGACCTCGCAGGCGTCGGCCGTCCGCCACTCGATGCTCCCGCCCTCGGACCCGCTCACGGTGAGGGTGGGCTGGCTGCGGGCCACCACCGCCGGGTCCTGCTCGACGAGCAGGACGTCGTGGCCCGCGGCGCAGAGGTCGTTGGCGATGAACTGGCCGACGTTCCCGGCCCCGGCGATGGCGACTCTCATGGCCTAGTGGTCCTTGTGGTCGAGCCGCTCGCGGAGGAGGTCGAGGGCGTCGGTGGAGGCCACGAAGCGCAGCACGTCACCCTCCTGACCGATGAGGTCGGGCGCCGAGATCCGGGCCGCTCCCAGGCGGGTGACGTCCGTCAGCCAGAACCGTCCCGGCTCGTTCAGCTGGGCGAGCTTCTTGCCCGCCCAGGCCGGTGGCATCTCGCGCTCCACGAAGCACACCTTGCCCGTCGGGTCGATCCACCCCGTGCGCTCCTCTCCGGGCAGGAGCCGGCGCCGGATCTGATCGGTGGTCCAGGTGACCGTGGCCACGGTGGGAATCCCCAGGCGCTGGTAGATGACCGCCCGACGGGGGTCGTAGATGCGGGCCACAACCCGCTCGATCCCGAAGTTCTCCCGGGCGATGCGGGCCGTCAGGATGTTGGAGTTGTCGCCGTTGGTGACGGCCGCCAGCGCCCCGGCCTCCTCGATGCCCGCCTCGATGAGGTGGTCGCGGTCGAAGCCGAAGCCGACCACGGTCTTGCCGCCAAAGCCCGGTGGCAGCCGCCGGAAAGCGCTCTTGTTCTTGTCGACCACGGCCACGGTGTGGCCGTCCTTCTCCAGGGTGCCGGCCAGCTCGCTGCCCACCCGTCCGCATCCCACCACGACCACGTGCACGGCGGAGATGGTACTGCGGCGACAGCCCGAGCCCCGAGGCCGCCTCCGCCAGATGGCATGCTGACGCAGCCATGCTCTCGGTTCTCAAGCGACTGCTCGTGGGACGGCCGCTGCCCAGCGCCGACCAGGAGCACCAGCGCCTCATCAAACTGATCGCCCTGGCCGTCTTCTCCTCGGACGCCATCTCCTCCACCGCCTATGCCACCGAGGAGATCCTCCACGTCCTGGTGCCCAAGTCGGGCATGGCCGCCCTCGGGTATCTGGTTCCCATCTCCCTGATCGTGATCGTGCTGCTCACCATCGTCGCCGCCAGCTACCGCCAGACGATCTTCGCCTATCCCGGTGGCGGCGGCTCCTACGTGGTGTCCCGGGAGAACCTGGGGACGAATCCCTCGCTGGTGGCGGCCGCCTCCCTCCTCACCGACTACGTCCTCACCGTGGCCGTGTCGGTTTCTGCCGGGGTCGCCGCCATCGTCTCTGCCGCCCCTGCGCTCCGGACCCACCGCGTCGAACTCGGTCTGGTCCTCGTCGTCCTCATCACCGTGGCCAACCTGCGGGGCGTCAAAGAGTCCGGCCAGGTCTTCGCCATCCCCACCTACGTCTACATCGTCGCCCTCGGAGGTCTGATCGTCTGGGGCCTGTTCAACTACTACTTCGGCAACCTGCACGCCCTACCCCCCGACCCCGACGCGCTGGCCGAGTTCACCAGAGGGGCCGTGCTGCCCGGCGTGACCCTCTTCACCCTGATGCGGGCGTTCTCTTCGGGCGCCGTGGCCCTCACCGGTGTCGAGGCCATCAGCAATGCCGTCCCCGCCTTCCGTCGCCCCGAAGCGAAGAACGCCTCGCGGACGCTCATGGTCATGGTCGGGATCCTGGGGGTGTACTTCCTCGGGATCTCCGTCCTGGCCCAGAACCTGCGGCCCACGCTCCACGAGGACGAGACCATCCTGTCGATCCTGGGGCGGGCCGTCTACGGCCACGGCGTCCTCTACGTGGTGCTTCAGGCGGCCACCGCCACCATCCTGGTGCTGGCGGCCAACACGGCCTACAACGCCTTCCCCGCGGTGTGTTCGATCATCGCCCGGGACGGCTTCCTCCCCCGCCAGCTGTTCAACCGGGGCGACCGCCTGGTGTTCTCCAACGGGATCATCGCCCTGTCCCTGGCCGCCGCCGCGCTGCTGGTGGCGTTCGGAGGGGTGACCACGGCCCTGATCCCCCTCTACGCCGTGGGGGTTTTCACCAGCTTCACCCTCTCCCAGCTCGGGATGGTGCAGCACCACCGCCGCGAGCGGGCCCCCGGCTGGCAGCAGAAGGCTGTCGTCAACGCCGTGGGCGCCGTCGCCACCGGCATCGTGCTCATCGTGGTGGTGGTGTCCAAGTTCACCATCGGGGCCTGGGTCCCCGTGGTGGTGATTCCCCTGATCATGCTCCTCTTCCGGGGGGTGAAGCGCCATTACACCCTCGTCTCCGAGGCACTGGCCGTGCCCGACGGCTGGCGCCCGCCCCGCCTGAACCACACGGTCGTCGTCCTCGTCGGTGGGGTGCACCGAGGCGTGCTGGAAGCCCTGGCCTATGCCCGGTCCCTGGCTCCCAACCACCTCGTGGCCGTCACCGTCGTCTCCGACGAGGAGGAGCAGGTCCGGATCGAGGAGCAATGGGCCAACCAGCACCTCGACATGCCCCTCGACATCGTCTATTCGCCCTACCGGGAGCTGTCCCGGCCGCTCCTGCGCTTTCTGGACGACATCGACGCCCGTTGGGACAACGACATCGTCACCGTCCTGATCCCTGAGTTCGTCGTCCGGCGCTGGTGGGAGCAACTGCTCCACAACCAGACGGCGCTGTTCCTGAAGGGCCGGCTGCTCTTCCGGGAAGGTGTGGTGGTGACGTCCGTCCCCTATCACGTCAAGACGCCGGACCGGGCTCTGACCACCCGCTCCGACGGCCGGGACTGACCCGGGGGTGCTCAGCTGGCTGAAGCGCCTGCTCGTCGGCCGGCCGCTTCCCACCGCCGACGAGGAAGGCCGGCGGCTGATCAAGATCATCGGGCTGGCGGTCTTCTCGTCCGATGCCATCTCGTCGACGGCCTACGCCACCGAGGAGATTCTCCACGTCCTCGTGTCCCGGGCCGGTATGGCCGCCCTCGAATACCTGATCCCCATCTCGCTGGTGGTGATGGCGCTCCTCGCCATCGTGGCCCTGAGCTACCGCCAGACGATCCTCGCCTATCCCGGAGGCGGCGGCTCCTACGTCGTGTCCCGGGAGAACCTGGGAACGAGCCCGTCGCTGGTGGCCGCCGGTTCCATGCTCACGGACTACATCCTCACCGTGGCGGTCTCGATCTCCGCCGGTGTGGCCGCCATCACGTCGGCCGTCCCGGCGCTGCGTGAGCACCGCGTCGGACTCGGGCTCACCCTCATCGCCATCATCACGCTGGCCAACCTCCGGGGACTGAAGGAAGCGGGCACCGCCTTCGCCCTTCCCACCTACCTCTACATCCTCTCGTTGGGGTCACTCATCCTCTACGGCCTGTACCGCTCGTTCTCGGGCGCGCTCGACCGGCTGCCGGTTGACACGGAGTCGCTGGCCGCGTTCACGCCGGAGTCGGGAGTGCTGGTCGGCGTCGGCGTCTTCGCCCTCATGCGGGCCTTCTCGTCCGGCGCCGTGGCTCTCACCGGGGTGGAGGCGATCAGCATCGCCGTGCCCGCCTTCCGCCGACCGGCGGCCAAGAACGCGGCCCGGACGCTGGTGGCCATGGTCACCATCCTGGGGACGTACTTCTTCGGCATCTCCGTCCTGGCCCACCGGTTGGGTCCGACGCTCTCGGAGAACGAGACCATCCTCTCCGTCATGGGCGACGCCGTGTTCGGGCGGGGCAGCCCCGCCTACGTGCTGCTCCAGGCGTCGACGGCCGCCATCCTCATCCTGGCGGCCAACACGGCCTACAGCGCCTTCCCCACCATGTGCTCGATCATCGCCCGGGACGGCTACCTCCCGCGTCAGCTCTTCAACCGCGGCGACCGGCTCGTGTTCTCCAACGGGATCCTGGTCCTGGCCCTGGCGGCCGCCGGCCTGCTGGTGGCCTTCGGGGGGATCACCACCGCCCTCATCCCGCTCTATGCGGTGGGGGTGTTCACGTCCTTCACCCTCTCCCAGACGGGCATGGTCCGCTACCACCTCCGGGAACGGACGCCGCGATGGCGGGCCCGGGTCCTGGCCAACGGGGCCGGGGCCCTGACCACGGGCATGGTGCTTGCCGTCGTGCTGGTGTCGAAGTTCACCATCGGCGCCTGGATCCCGGTGGTCATCATTCCCACTCTGATCCTGCTCTTCCGGGGCATCCACCGGCACTACAGCCGGGTCCGGGCCCGCCTGGAGGTGCCCCCCGGATGGAGACCGCCCCGCATGAACCACACGGTGGTGGTGCTGGTGGGCGGGGTGCACCGGGGCGTGCTGGAGGCCCTGGCCTACGCCCGGTCCCTGGCCCCCAACCACCTGGTCCCCGTCACCGTGGTCTCGGACCAGGAGGAGCAGGACGCCATCGAGAAGGCGTGGGCCAAGTACGACCTGCACGAGGCGCTCGACATCGTCTACTCGCCCTACCGGGAGCTGTCCCGGCCCATCCTGCGCTTCCTGGACGACATCGACGCCCGCTGGGACAACGACATCGTCACCGTGCTCATCCCCGAAGTGGTCGTCCGCCGCTGGTGGGAGCAACTGCTCCACAACCAGACCGCCCTCTTCCTCAAGGGCAGGCTTCTCTTCCGCAAGGGCGTGGTCGTGACCTCAGTTCCCTACCATCTCGACTGAAGGACATACCATGTTCCCCCGTTCACATGGTTTCCCGGCTGCCGCGCGCTCCGTCAGCCCCAGAAAGGACGTGGTACCAGCATGAACCCGATGCTCCTGGCCTCCGAAGGGGGGTACCAGGACTTCACCCTCGGGGGCGGCGAGTTCGCTGTGCTCGCCCTGTCCGGAGCCTCGGCCCTGCTGGCCATCGCCGTGGGCTTCATCCTCGTCAAGGGAACCCTGGCTGCCGACCAGGGCACCCCCAAGATGATCGAGATCGCCACCGCCATCCAGGAAGGTGCCCTCGCCTACCTGAAGCGCCAGATGCGGACGATCGCCGTCATCCTCGTGCCCCTCACCGTGGTCGTCTTCCTGACCTCGACCGAGGTGGTCAAGCCCGACTCCCTGGGCGGTGGTGTGGCGCTCTCGTTCGTCCAGTCCGGCCTCTACCGGACGCTGGCCTTCGTGGCCGGGTGCTTCTTGTCCGGACTCACCGGGTTCATCGGCATGACGCTGGCCACCAGGGGCAACGTGCGCACCGCCGCGGCGGCCAAGTCCGGGTCCCTGGCCAGGGCGCTCGAGGTCGCCTTCCGGACCGGCGGGATCGCCGGCATGTTCACCGTCGGCCTCGGCCTGCTGGGTGCCACCATCATCATCGTCATCTTCCAGAACACCTCCTCGGCCATCCTGGTCGGCTTCGGCTTCGGCGGCTCGCTGCTGGCCCTGTTCCTGCGGGTCGGCGGGGGCATCTTCACCAAGGCGGCCGACGTCGGCGCCGACCTGGTGGGCAAGGTGGAGGCCGGGATTCCCGAGGACGACCCCCGCAACCCCGCCACCATCGCCGACAACGTGGGCGACAACGTGGGCGACTGCGCCGGCATGGCGGCCGACCTGTTCGAGTCCTACGAGGTGACGCTGGTCGCCTCCATCATCCTGGGGGTGGCCGCCTTCGAGTCGATCGGCGGGAACGCCGCCCTGGGTCTCATCTTCCCGGTGGCGTGCCGCGCCGTGGGCGTGCTCGCCTCCATCGTCGGCGTCTACGCCGTCAAGGCCAAGGAGGGTGAGACCAACGCCCTCAAACCCATCAACCGGGGCTTCCTCACCGCCGGGATCCTGACCGTCATCGGCACCGCCATCGTCGCCTTCGCCTATGTGGGCGACAAGGCGCCCCGGGGTGGCAACGAGGGCCTCAAGATGTTCCTGGCCGTGGTGGTGGGACTCGTCCTCGCCCAGGTCGTGTCCCGCCTGACCGAGTACTTCACCGGGACGGAG
This sequence comes from Acidimicrobiia bacterium, assembly GCA_044870155.1. GTDB lineage: Bacteria > Actinomycetota > Acidimicrobiia > IMCC26256 > BP-133 > CAWBJP01. The sequence continues at coordinate 27,022 of JBIOYN010000232.1, forward strand.
TACGCACCCGTGCAGGAGATCGCCGAGGCGGCCCGGACGGGCCCGGCCACCACCGTCCTTTCGGGGACGGCCGTGGGGCTGGAGTCGAGCGTCTACTCCGTGGTGGCCATCGCCGCCGCCATCGGCGTGGCCATCGGGCTGGGCGGCGGCAACCTCCAGTTCTCGCTGTACCTCGTAGCCCTCACCGGCATGGGCATGCTGGCCACCACCGGGGTGGTCGTCTCCGAGGACACCTTCGGCCCCGTGGCCGACAACGCCGCGGGCATCGCCGAGATGTCGGGCGAGTTCCACGGCGAGCCGGAGCGGATCATGGTCTCCCTCGACGCCGTGGGGAACACCACCAAGGCCGTGACCAAGGGCTTCGCCATCGGCTCGGCCGTCATCGCCGCCGTCGCCCTCTTCGCCAGCTTCATCGAGACGGCGGTGAACGAGATCTTCCCCGGCGCCGTGGTGGCCGAGGCCAAGGAGACCGCCCGGGGCGTCTTCGACCTGCTGCCCATCAACGTGGCCGACCCCAAGGTCTTCATCGGCCTCCTCATCGGCGGCGCCGTGCCCTTCCTGTTCTCGGCGCTCGCCATCCGGGCGGTGTCACGCACCGCCGGCGTCGTCGTACAGGAGGTCCGCAGCCAGTTCGCCGACGGCAAGATCATGTCCGGCGAACGCCAGCCCGACTACGGCCCGGTCATCGACATCTGCA
>JBIOYN010000233.1:0-5528 GCA_044870155.1 Acidimicrobiia bacterium
CTGCATCGAGAAGGGAACCCGATCATGAAGAGACTTCTCCTCCCGGCCGCGGTCCTCGTCGCCGTCGTCGGGTCCACCGTCGCCACCGCCGGTGCCGACCCGGTCAACTCGAAGCGGGTTGACGGCCCCTTCGAGGTGGCCTGCCCGGACCAGACCTTCGAGAACGTCGTGGGCAACGGCAACGGCGAATTCACTCCCGGCCACGACCTGGAGAGCACCACCATGCTCATCCCGGTCGCCTTCGGAACCTTCACCGGCACGCTCTACGACGCGCAGGGCAACGCGGTCGACACGTTCACCGAGGACGGGTTCAGTGCCAAGGGCCAGTCGGTCGACCAGGTCCCCGGCGTCGTCGCCTGCACCTTCAGCTTCACCGAGGTGAGCGACGGGTCGGATCCCGACGGGCCGCCCGCCGGGTTCACCTTCGTCGGCGGCGGCGAGGTGTGGGGCCTGATCACCCCAGCCCGTCACTGACCGTCCGCATCCGACCGCAGGGCCTGGCCGGCGACAACGGCAAAAGCCCCGCCTGAGCGGGGCCTTTGCGGAAGTGGCCGGGGCCGGCGTCGATCCGGCGACCTCGCGCTTTTCAGGCGCGCGCTCTGCCGACTGAGCTACCCGGCCGAACGGTGGGAGCCGGGCGTTGTCGGCTTGGCTCCCACCGAGCGGTCCAGACGGGACTTGAACCCGCGACCTCCGCCTTGACAGGGCGGCGTGCTAACCGGACTGCACCACTGGACCGTGCGTTTGCTGCTTGCTGCCAACCCCCTCGGGGATCGCACCCCCAACGGGATTCGAACCCGTGCTACCGCCTTGAAAGGGCGGCGTCCTGGGCCGCTAGACGATGGGGGCTAGGGATTCTCTAGAAGGCGCTTCATGGTAGCAGTGGACACGACCGCCGTGTCCCGGGTCGGGCGGCCCGGAAGGGCCGTGATCAGCTGCCCGGCCAGGATCAACGCCATCCCCACCAGGGAGGACACCGCCACCGGCTCGTGGAGGAACACCCGGCCGTAGATGACGGCGGCCAGGGGGACGAGGTAGGTGACGGCCACGGCGTGCTGGGGGCCGGCGCTGGACACCAGCGAGTAGTAGAGGAAGTAGGCGAAGCCCGTCCCCCCCACGCCCAGTCCCACCAGGGCGGCGACGGCGTTCCAGTCGGGAGCGGCCGACGGCGCGTCCAACAGCAGGGCCGGGAGAGCGAGGAGCATTCCCACGCCGACCTGGACCAGGGCCACGGCCTGGGATTCCACCCCCGCGAACCGCCGGCGGGCGATGTGGGCGCTGGCCGAGTAGAAGAACGCCGCCAGCAACATGGCGCCCACCCCCGCCGGCTCGCCTGCCAGGTGGCCGCCGGCCACCAGTGCCACCCCCGCGAACCCGAGCAGGAGCCCGCCCGAGCGCCACCCCCGGATGCGGTCCCCGGCCCGTAGGTAGAGGGCGAGGCCGGCGGTCATGAGGGGGATGGCGGCGTTGAGGATGCCGGCCAGGCTGGAGGTGATCCGGGTTTCCGACCAGGCGATGAGCAGGAACGGCAGCGCCGAGCCGGTGGCGGCGAAGAGGACGGCGTCACCGGGCCGGATTCCCCGCACCATGGCGCGCACGCCGGTGAGGCCCCGGCGCAAGAGGAGCCAGCCGCCGATGGTGGCGGTGGCCAGGACGAGGCGGCCCAGGGCCACGCCCACCGGGCCCACGTCGTCGACGGCGACCTTGATGAACAGGAACGACGCTCCCCACACGGCCGACAGCACGCCGAGCGTGGTCGCTTCGCGCGCGTCCAGGCCCCGGTGAGTGGAAGGAGTCATCGGGAGTTGCAACCCCCTGGGCGGCTCCGATCTTCCGTCCAAGTTCTGAACCGGCGTTTCTCACCCCCGCACGCCGGGACTGAGAAACGCCGGTTGGGGGGGCGCCCGCACCGGCGCCCCCAGTTCAGACCAGGCTGGGAACGGGGGTGGCGGCCGCCAGGAGGCGCCCGACGGCGGCCGGAGCCAGGGGCTCGCTCAGGTGGTAGCCCTGGGCCAGGTCGCAGCCCAGCGCCCGGAGCCGCTGGAGTTGGGCTTCGGTCTCCACCCCTTCGGCGATGGACTGCATCCCGAGGGCGTGGGCCAGGGACACCAGGGCGGTCACGATGGCCTCGTCGCCGGGGTCGCGTCCCAGGCCGGCGACGAGCGAGGAGTCGATCTTGACGGCGTCGACGGCGAAGCGCCGCAGGTCGGCGATGGACGACCCGAGGGCGCCGAAGTCGTCGACGAAGAGCCGCACCCCGTAGGACTTGACCCGCCGCAGCTCGCTCCAGGCCGACGCCGGGTCGGCGATGGCGGCCGGGCGGACGAGCTCGAGGCACAGCCGCGCCGCCGGGAGGCCGGTGTCGGTGAGGATGTCGAGCACGGATTCGGCGAATCCGGGCGCGAGCTGGTTGGGGGAGACGTTCACGGCCAGGAGCAGGTCGGGTACGTCATCCAGCCAGTTGCGGGCCTGGCGGCACGCCTGCGCCAGGATCCACGGCCCGACCTCGCGGATGAGCCCGGTCGCCTCCAGGACGGGGATGAAGGTGCCCGGCGCCACCCGGCCGGCGTCGGATTCCCAGCGCAGCAGGGCCTCGAGGGCCCGGGGACGGCCGTCGAGGACCGAGACCACCGGCTGGTAGTGGAGGTGGAACCGCCCGGCCAGCACCGCGTCCCGCACGCGGGCCTCCAGGAGGCCATCGGGCGACGCCGGTGACGGCTCCGGCACGGAGACGTCGCTGCTGGTGGAGGCGGCGGAATGGCGGTCGCGGAACCTCATGGTGACCTCGCTGTCGGGAGACGGTGCTACGGGGTCCCGTCGGCCGCTTCGCCAGACCTGTGAGGAAAATTCTGGGCCGGACCGGGCCCGGCGCTTCTACCCTCGTCGCCTTGCCGCCTGAGCCCGACGAACGCCTGGCCCCGGCCCCGCCCGAGGTGCCCCCCGATCCCGACGCGGCCGGGATCCCCTCCGGCTGGCGCGCCCTGGCGCCGGATCTCACCCCGCTGCGCCGCCACCGGGACTACCGGCTCCTCACCGTCGGCCAGTCGGTGTCGTTCTTCGGGTCCATGGTCACCTACGTGGCCGTCCCCTATCAGGTGTTCCAGCTCACCGGCTCGTCCCTGGCCGTCGGACTCCTGGGCGTGGTGCAGATGGCCGCCCTCCTCGCCCTCGCCTTCCTGGGCGGGGCCCTGGCCGACGCTGTCGACCGAAGACGGCTGGTGGTCCTGGCCGACCTGGGCCTGCTGTGCTGCTCGTCCGCCCTGCTGGCCAACGCCCTTCTGGGGCGTCCCCATACGGGGGTGGTCTACGCCCTGGCCGGGGCCGCCGCCGGCCTGGGGGCCATCCAGCGCCCGGCGCTGGCCGGTTTGGTGCCCCGGCTCGTCGACCGGGAGGAGCTGACCGCCGCCGGCGCCATCGACGCCCTGAGCCGCACCGTGGGGATGATCGCCGGCCCCGCCTGCGCCGGCCTCCTCCTGGCCGGGCCCGGCCTCGAGGTGGCCTACGCCGTGGACGCCGCCACGTTTCTCGTCTCCCTGGTGGCCCTGTGGGCCATGCGGCCCGTGCCCGCTCCGCCCGACGCCGAGCGGCCCAGCTTCGCCCGGGTGGTGGAGGGTCTGCGCTACGCCCGCAGCCGCCCCGAGCTCCTGGGGACCTACCTGATCGACATGGCGGCCATGTTCTTCGGGATGCCGCTCGCCCTCTTCCCCGCCCTGGCCCAGCGCTACGGCGGGTCGGCCGCTCTGGGAGCCCTCTACGCCGCCCCTTCGGTGGGCGCCTTCCTGGCCACGTTGACCAGCGGCTGGACGGGGCGGGTCCACCGCCACGGGCGGGCCATCGCCGTGGCCGCGGCCCTGTGGGGAGTGGCCATCATCGGCTTCGGGCTGGCCCCCTGGCTGTGGCTGGCTCTGCTCGGGCTGGTGGCGGCGGGTGCGGCCGACATGGTGAGCGGCATCTTCCGAATGAGCATGTGGAACCGGACCATTCCCGACCATCTCCGGGGCCGGCTCGCCTCCATCGAGCTGATCAGCTACACGTCGGGCCCGCTGCTTGGCAACGCCGAGGCGGGGGCGGCGGCCGCCCTCTTCGGCGTGCGGGCCTCGGTCGTCTCCGGCGGGGTGCTGTGCGTTCTCACCGTGGCCGCCACCGCCGCCGCCCTCCCCACCTTCTGGCGGTACGACGCCCGGGCGCCGGTGGAGACCTGACGCCGCCGCGGTCGGAGTGTGGCATACGTGTGGCATAGAGATGCTATATTCGTGGCATGGCACGGAAGCGGGTGAGCACCACCGTCGACGAGGCGCTGCTGGCGGAAGCGCGGCACCTGCGGGCCGGGGTCAACGACGCCACCCTGTTCGATGAGGCGCTGACCGCCCTTCTGGCCCGCTATCGAAGCGCCGAGCGGGACGCCGCCTACGCCGCCTACGACGAGCATCCGCTGGACGAACCCGACGACTGGGGAGACCTGGCGTCGTTCCGGGCCGCAGCGGGCGGCTCGTGAGCGCGATGCCGTCGCGGGGCGAGGTCTGGTGGTGTGAGCTGCCCGCCGTCGGGCGCCGCCCCGTGGTTGTGCTGTCCCGGGACGTCGCCATCCCTCGTCTGGGGCGCACGCTGGTGGCGCCGTGCACCACCCGGGTCCGGGGCCTCCCCAGCGAGGTGACGCTCGAGCCTGGCGACGATCCGATTCCCCGGCGCTCCGCCGTCAACCTCGACTCGGTGGAGAGCGTCTCCGTGGGAGTCCTGGTCGACCGCCTCGGGCGTCTGAGCGACGAGCGGATGCGCCAGGTGTGCGTGGCGCTGGCGGTGGCCGTGGCCTGCGATTGATGCGGCCGGGGGTCCGGGGTGGGTGCCGGCACGCCGGTACGCTCTCGCCGGGCCGCTAGCTCAATGGCTAGAGCGACGGACTTTTAATCCGGCAGGTCAGGGTTCGAGTCCCTGGCGGCCCACCGGGGCCCACCGGGGCCCACCGGGGCCCACCGGGGAAGTGTGAGCAGAGCGAGCGATCAGCCGGTGATCTTCACGAGCTCCTGGACGGGACCCGCTCCCAGGAAGAAGTCGCGGCGATCCTCGGAGAGGCCGGCGGCGAAGCGCAGGACGCTCTGCCGCACCATCTCCGCCGCGGCCTGGGCGTCGTCGTCGTCCCCGGTCGCAGCCAGGGCCCGGGTGAGCGCCCCGCCCGCGTGCCACTGCGAAGGCGGATGCTTCAGGCCGTTGGCGGCGGCGAGCGCCTGGCGCAGATGCTCAACCGCGTCCCTGGAGCGCCCCATCCCGAGGAGCGCTTCGCCCAGGATGACCCGGCAGGCGACCTCGTACTTCACCCTCCCGACGCGCCGGGCACCTTCGATGGCGCGGCAAGCCTCGTCGGCGGCTTGCTCCAAGCGACCGGCTCCGAGGGAGATCTCGGCCCGGACCGCCTCGAGCCGGCCGATGTTGCGCCACTGGTGGACGCCGGGCATGTTCTGGGCCTCGCTCCAGAGTCGGGGCCAGGTGCGCTCCGCCCGGCCGAAGTCCCCCTCGGCCAGGTCGACGAAGAG
>JBIOYN010000234.1:0-3283 GCA_044870155.1 Acidimicrobiia bacterium
CTGCTGATTAGAGAGTGCAGACGCGTCATCTGAGAAGGGGGGGCTGGATGGTGCGGCGGCGTCGGGTCGGGTGGGCGGTGGTGAGCGTCGTCCTGCTGGTGTTGCTGGCCGGGTGCGCCAAGGACGCCCCCCAGGACTATCTCGATCCTTCCGGGCCGATCGCCAAGGAAGCGGACCACCTCTTCCGGAAGCTCCTGTGGACCGCGGTGGTTCCTGTTCTCATCCTCGTGGAAGCTCTGCTCGTCATCGCGCTGTTCCGCTACCGGCACCGGCCGGGGCGGGGCGATCCTGTCGAGGGGGCGACCCCACCCCGCCTGGGTTGGGTGGTGGCGCCGACCCTGGTCCTGCTGGCCGTCGACCTCTTCCCGCTCGTGGGCGAGTCGAGCACCATCTTCGAGCTGGCCTCGGACCCCAAGGGCAAGTTCCTCAAGGTCGAGGTCTACGGCCACATGTGGTGGTGGGAGTACGTCTATCCGGAGCAGGAGGGTATCCCTCAGCAGTTCTCGACCGCCAACGAGCTGAACATCCCCACCGGGAAGCCCGTCCGCCTCACGCTGCGGACCATCGAGCCCGGTCTGGACGCGCCCGAGGCGGGCAAGTACGCCCAGGGTGTCATCCACAGCTTCTGGGTACCGAAGCTGGCCGGCAAACAGGACGTGGTGCCGGGGCGGGACAACAAGCTCACGCTGGAGGCCGACGAACCGGGCACCTACTTCGGGCAGTGCGCCGAGTACTGCAACCTGTCCCACGCCAACATGCGCCTCCGGGCGGTGGCCCGCCGTCCCGCCGACTTCGCCAAATGGGTGGAAGAGCAGAACCGCCCGGCGGTCAAGCCGGCATCGGGCGCCGCCGCCGAGGGTTACGAGGTCTTCACCGGAGAGGGCGGCTGCATCTCCTGTCACACCGTGGTGGGCGTGGACGGGGCCCAGGGCCGGGTGGGACCCAACCTGACCCATCTCAAGTCCCGGAAGACCTTCGCCGGGGCCGTTTTCGACAACACGGCCAAGAACCTGACCAGGTGGGTCAAGGATCCGCCGGCCATGAAGCCGATGCGCCCCGACAAGGGTTTCGGCATGCCCGACCAGGACCTCTCGGACGAAGCGGTGGAGAAGGTCGTGGCCTACCTGGAGACGCTCAAGTGAGAGGAGAAACCTCGTGGCGGTGGCGGTAAAGGCTCCGGCCCGGCTCTTCGAGCGCCCCCAGTCCGAGACCGGGTTCTGGAGCTGGGTCTCGACCGTCGATCACAAGCGAATCGGCATCCTCTACGGGGTCACGGCGCTCATCTTCTTCGTGGTCGGTGGCATCGAGGCCCTGCTGCTCCGGGCGCAGCTGGCCACGCCGAACGGCCAGGTGCTCTCGGCCGAGGAGTACAACCAGCTCTTCACCATGCACGGCACCACCATGGTGTTCCTGGTGGTCATGCCCATGGCGGCCGGCTTCGGGAACTACCTGGTGCCGCTCATGATCGGGGCTCGGGACGTGGCCTTCCCCCGCCTCAACGCCTTCGGCTACTGGGCGTTCCTGGCCGGCGGCCTGTTCCTCTACTCGAGTTTCCTCCTGGGCGGCGCGCCCGACGGCGGGTGGTTCGGTTACGCCCCCCAGACCCGGGGCGAGTTCAACCCCGGCAACGGCATCGACTTCTGGCTCCTCGGGCTGGTGATCACCGGCGTGGCGTCGCTCACGGCGGCGATCAACTTCATCGTCACCACCCTCAACCTGCGGGCTCCCGGCATGACCCTCCTGCGGACGCCGGTGTTCGTGTGGATGAACCTGGTAGTGAGCTTCCTGCTCCTCTTCGCCATGCCCGTCATCACGGTGGCGTTCTTCCAGCTCTACTTCGACCGGAACTTCGGAGCCAATTTCTTCAATGCCAGCTTCGGAGGCGACCCGGTGCTGTGGCAGCACATGTTCTGGATCTTCGGCCATCCCGAGGTCTACATCCTCATCCTGCCCGCCTTCGGGATCGTCTCCGAGATCGTGCCCGTCTTCAGCCGCAAGTCGCTCTTCAGCTACCCCGTGGCCGTGTTCTCCGGCATCGCCATCGGTTTCATGGGCTGGGGGGTGTGGGCCCACCACATGTTCGCGGTGGGACTGGGGCCGGTGGCCAACACGGCCTTCGCCACCTCGACCATCCTGATCTCGGTGCCCACCGGGATCATGATCTTCAACTGGCTGGGCACCATCTGGGGCGGCAGCCTGCGCCTGAAGACTCCCATGCTCTTCGCCCTCGGGTTCATCGCCATGTTCACCATCGGGGGGCTGTCGGGCGCCACCCACACGATCGTGCCCCACGACTACCAGCAGACCGACACCTACTACGTGGTGGCCCACTTCCACTACGTCCTCTTCGGCGGCGCCATCCTCGGTCTCCTGGGAGGCATCTACTACTGGTTCCCCAAGGTCACCGGCCGGCTGCTCGACGAGCGGCTGGGCAAGGTGCACTTCTGGTTGGCGTTCATCGGCTTCAATCTGACCTTCGGGCCGATGCACATCCTCGGCCTCCAGGGACAGCCCCGGCGCACCTACACCTACAACGACGGCATGGGTTGGGACCTCTGGAACGCCGTGGCCAGCATGGGGGCGCTCATCATCGCCGCCTCGGTCGTGGTCTTCATGATCAACATCCGACGGACGATGAAGTCCGGGGAGCGGGCCTCCGACGATCCCTGGGACGCCCGCACGCTGGAGTGGGCCACGGCGTCACCGCCACCCCACTACAACTTCGCCCAGATCCCGGTGGTGTCCTCGGGCGACGACTTCTGGCACCACAAGTACACCCGGGATGACGGCGGCCGCCTGGTGCGAATCCCGAGGGGCGGCGCCAACGGCGACGGACCCACCCGGACGGCCGAGCATCCCCCGTCTCATCAACCGGACGACGAGGGGCACGGCCCCGGCGCCGGTGACCACGGCGGCGGAGGCCACGGCGAGGGCATCCACATGCCGTCCCCCTCCTACTACCCCGCCCTCACGGCGATCGCCTTCCCCTTCCTCGGCTTCGGGGCCATCTACGGGTGGTGGTGGGGAGCGCTGGGAGTGATCGTCCTCCAGGCCGGCATCTTCGGCTGGGCCACCGAGCCCCTCGCCGAGTAGGGGAGGCGACGAGATGCAAAGCGCCGTTCTCACCCCCGACGCCATCGGCGTGCCGGGCGAGCACGACTACGCCGTCACCGGGATCCACTCCAAGAAGTTGGGGATGTGGGCCTTCCTGGCCTCGGAGTGCCTGTTCTTCGGCGCGCTGATCTCCACCTACCTGCTGTACCGCACCCGGGGCCCGGAGGGT
>JBIOYN010000235.1:0-11398 GCA_044870155.1 Acidimicrobiia bacterium
GTCGGCCGTCCCGTCGTCTTCCGCGCCTACCTGATCACCGCCATCAAGAACGTGGTCACCGACCGCCACCGGCGGATGGCGAGAATCGAGATCCGCGACGACTTCCCGGAGGGCGCCTGCCTGTCCGAGGGCGACGACCGGATGATCACCGCCGACGAGCAGTCGCTCGTCCGCCAGGCCCTCGACGCCCTGCCCGTCCGGTGGCGGACGGTGCTGTGGCTGACGGCCGTGGAGGGCCTGAGCCCGGCCGAAGCGGGGCGGCGGATCGGCCTCACGCCCGCCGCCGTGGCCTCGCTCGCCTACCGGTCCCGCCAGAAGCTCCGCCTGGCGTACCAGCAGTTGGACGCGGCGGGGTCCCTCATCCCGCCGTCAGGGCTGACGGCTGCCGCCTGAACACGGCCAGCAGCCGGAACTTCGGAGGGTGAGCGACGGGGATCGAACCCGCGGCCTGTTGAGCCACAGTCAACCGCTCTACCACTGAGCTACGCCCACCAAGGGTCCTCATTCTAACGATTGGCATGGGCGTCAGAGCCACCGGTCCGGGACCAGAAAAAACTGTGAATATCCGGGCGGTCGGCGTCAGTCCGGCACCAGCGCGGCGTCTCTAGAGGCGATGCGGGCAGCGCAGCCCGCCACCCCTCAGGGAGGACTCACCGATGCGCCCCACCATCCCCGCCCGCCGGCTCCTGTCCGGCGCCGTCACCGCTGTCGCCTTCGCCACCCTGGTCCCGGGTGTCGCCCTCGCCCACGTGCCCGAGCCGCCCGCCTCGGAGCCGCCGGCGGCGGAGGCCGAGGCCAACGTGGTTCCCATCGTGGGGAACCTGAAGATCACGAGCCGGGACTCCGACGAGCACAGCATCTCCGACGGCTGCGTGGCGCCGGGAACGCACCGGCTCCTGTGCTTCGACTTCTGGACCCACAACATCGGTGACGCCGACTTCGTCGTCGGCTCGCCGGCGGCGCGGCCCGACCTGTTCGTGGAGTCCGCCTCCCACGGCCACTTCCACCTGAAGGACTTCAACGAGTTCGCCCTCTTCGACCTGGCCGGCAACCCCGTGATCACCGGAGCCAAGCAGGCCTTCTGCCTGATGGACAGCGAGCACATGAGCCCCCACGGCCCCGCCGAGGGCCAGTTCCAGAGCTGCAACACCAACCAGGGGATCTCGGCCGGCTGGGCCGACCTCTACGGCCGGGAGCTGCCCTGCCAGTTCGTGGTCATCGACGGCCTCCCCGACGGGACCTACGTGCTGCGGTCGGAGACCAACGCCCAGCACATCGTCCCCGAGTCGACGTACGCCGACAACACCGTCTTCACCTACCTCCAGATCTCGGGGGCGCACGTCACCCAGCTGAAGGGCGCCCCGCCGTGGGCCGACAGCCCGTGGGACTGGGACGTGTGAAGATGGCGGCATGACCGACCGCTATGAACGGATCACCGCCCCCGACGGCGGCGGGTTCGACGCCTTCTGTGCCATCCCCGGGTCCGGATCGGGACCGGGGATGGTGCTGTTCCAGGAGATCTTCGGGATCAACGACAACATGCGGGGCCTGGCGGAACGCCTGGCCGACGCCGGGTTCGTCACGCTCGTGCCCGACATGTTCTGGCGCCTCGAGCCCCGCTTCGAGCGCAAGGACGAGTCGGGCCTGGGTGACGCCTTTGCCATGGTGCAGGCCTTCGACTGGGCCACCGCCGGCCCCGACATGACGGCCACGCTGGCCCACCTGCGGGCCATGCCCGAGTGCACCGGGTGGGTGGGGGTGGCCGGCTTCTGCTTCGGCGGCACCCTGGCCTACCTCTTTGCCGCCACCAGCCGGGTGGACGGGCGGGGGCCCGACGCCGCCGTCTCCTACTACGGCTCGGGGGTCCACGACATGCTCAACCTCATGGACCAGGTCGAGTGCCCGATCATGTTCCACTACGGGGCGCGGGACCCCTTCATCCCCGAGGATCAGATCGCGGCCGTGGAGGCGGCCGCCGCCGGGCGGCCGGACGCCACCGTCCACCGCTACGACGCCGGCCACGCCTTCTCCAACTGGGACGCCCCCTCCATGTACGACAAGGAAGCGGCCGACCAGGCCTGGGAACGGACGCTCGAGTTCCTCGGCCGTCACCTCCAGGCGTAAGCCGTACCCGCCGTCTGTCGTTGCCCGGTGGGGCCGGTGGATCAGCAGGCGAGGGCGGCGGCCAGCGACTGGTGGAAGTGGATGAGGCCGGGCTCGTTGCGCCCGAAGATCAGCTCCGGCAGCAGGCCGCTGCCCAGGTTGGCGTGGATGGTCTCCTGCTGGCGGAAGTCCTCGGCGAACACCACCCCGGTGGTGATCTGCACGTTGCGGTTCCAGTAGTCCCGCTCCTTCTCGGAGACGACCTCGCCGGGTGTGTAGAACTTGATCGACACCCGGGTGCGGTCGGGGCCGTCGGGATGGAACTCCCACAGCTCGGTGTGCCCGGAGGCCACCAGGCTGATCACGGCGTTGGGGGCGAGCCGGTACACGAGGGCGCTGTGGTCCCGCAGGTTCCAGGTCTCCTCGTCGGCCTCGGCCAGGTCGAGGACGCTGCGCCGGAAGGCGATGAGCCGCCCGTGGGGCCCGAAGGCATCGTGCAGCGACGGGGTGGAGAGGAAGTCCTCGGCGATGGTGGCCCGGTGCAGCGAGAAGATGTGGTACGCCTCGAGGAAGGTGTCGATGCCGAGCTTCCAGTTCATGGCGAACGTCTCGGACACCTCGGTGAAGAAGCGATGGTGCTCGAAGCCGAACCCAGCCAGCTCGGGACCGAGCCCGGCCAGTTCGGCGTCGGCGTCGATGGGGGCACCGCCGGCGGGACGGACGAGGAGAAGACCGTACTCCTCGGCCACCGGCAGCGAGATGAGCCCGGTGGCGTCCCGGTCGAGTTCCTCGAAGGCGTCCTGGGCCAGGGGCTGGCCGACGAGGCGGCCGTGGATGTCGTAGCACCAGGCGTGGTACGGGCAGGTGAAGGCCCGTCCCGGGCGGCCCCGCCCGTCGGCCACCCGGCCGCCCCGGTGCCGGCAGACATTGAGGAAGGCCCGGGCGGCCCCGTCCTCGCCCCGCACCAGGAGGATCGGAACCCCGGCCGCCTCCGTGGTGAAGTAGTCCCCCACCGCCGGCAGATCGGCGGAGAGCCCCACCACCAGCGGACCGGGCCGGAACAGCCGCTCCCACTCGGCGGCGAAGCGGCCGGCGTCGGTGTAGACGGTGGCCGGGTTGCGGTGGATCCGCTCGGCCATGTCGGTGGTGCGGGCCTGGCGGGCCTCGAAGAACCGCCGCAGGACCTTGACCTGGACGTCGTGGCGCACGCCATCAGATTAGGGGCAGGTTGTGACGGCCAGGGGGCTGAGCAAGGATGGCCTGGTGGCCGCCACCGAGCCCGTCCACCCTCCGATTCCCCGGCGCGACCCGTCCGCCCGGCGGGGGCCGAACGTCGACCGGGCGCTGCGGGGCGTGCCCGATATCGCCGTGTGGCGGAACCCCACACTGTGGCTGTTCGTGGCCGACGCCGCCCTGGTGGTGTGGGGCACGAGGGGGTACCTGTCAGGCTCGCTCCCGGCCTGGGTGACCGTGGCGGCGCATACCCTGGCCTGCTACCTGGGTTTCACGGTGCTGCACGAGGGCGTCCACCGGCTGGTGCACAAGAACCGGTTCCTGAACGACGTCCTGGGCTGGCCCACGGCGCTCGTCTTCACCGTCACCCAGCCGACGTTCCGGGGCGTCCACCTCATGCACCATTCCCAGACCAACGACCCCGACGCCGACCCTGACTTCTTCGTGGGCCAGGGGCCGTGGTGGCAGCGGCCCGTCCGCGTGCTGTCGCCCCTGTGGGAGTACCGGACCAAGTACTACGGCAACCGGCTGTGGCGGCACCGCTGGGAGCTGATGGCCCAGATCGTCCTCGACGTGGCCTTCGTGGTGCTCATCGCCGCCTGCATCGCCACCGGCCATGGCGGCGACATGCTCGTCCTGTGGACGGCGCCGGCGCTGCTGTCGGTCGCCTTCCTGGCCTACACCTTCGACTACCTCCCCCATCGGCCCTACGACAGCCGGGATCGGTTCATGGACACCCGGGCCTACGGGGGCCGGGTCCTCAACATTGTGCTCCTGGGCCAGAACTACCACCTGGTCCACCACGCCTGGAACACCATCGCCTGGTTCCGCTACCAGCGGGCCTTCGACGCCGCCCGGACGAGCTGGAAGCCATGGGCGCCCGGGTGGGCACCGGCGACTACCGCCGTCCGCTGGTCACCGCCTGACCGCCACCTCCGCAACCGGCGTTCCTGACCGGCACCTGTCGCCCGTCGGGAACGCCGGAATCGTCACTCGGCGCCCTCAGCACCAAGCTCGGCGATGGCGGCCCGCACGTCCTCGTCCGCCACGAACGCCGCGCCCCGGGCGTGGCGCAGCTCCTGGGCCCGGCGGATGATGGCGGCCTGGTCGAGGTGCGCCGGCGGCGGCGTCAACCACGTCAAGAGCTCGACCCGCACGCCGTTGGGGTCCTTGAAGTAGATGGAGCGCTCGTAGCCCCGGTCGATGGGGCCCTTCACGGCGATGCCCTCCGCCTCCAGCCGACGCAACGCTTCCTCGAAGCTGGCGGCGTCCACGTCGATGGCCAGGTGGTTCATCCCGCCCAGGCCGTGCTGGGCCGTGCGGTAGCGGGCGGCGTCGGCCTCGTCCTTGAGGAGGAAGTAGGCGATGAAGTTGTCCTCGCCGACGTGGAAGAAGAGATGCTCCATGGAGGCGTCGTCCAGATTGTCCTGGGCGAGGACGAGCTCCATCCCGAGCAGCTCCGAGTAGAAGCGCCGGGTCGCCTCCCGGTGGGTCCCGAAGAACGCCGGGTGGGAGATCCGCTGGGTGCGCACGACCCCACCGTCCACGGGGCCATGGTGGCAAGAATGAGGCCATGACTGCGCATCCGCCGACGGTGATCGAGGCCGCCCTCAACGGGATGACCATGCCCGAGGCCAACCCGCACGTGCCCCGGACGGTCGACGACATCGTGGAGTCGGGGCTGGCCTGTCTCGACGCCGGAGCGTCGATCATCCACAACCACAACGACGAGCCCAACTTCGGCGGCGCCACCCGCCACTCCGCCGAGCCCTACCTCGCCGCCTGGCGGCGACTCCTCCAGCGCCACCCGCGGCTGCTCCTCCATCCCACGACGGCCGGCGCCACTCCTGACAGCACGGTGCAGGAGCGGCAGGCCCACGTGATCGAGCTGCACGAAGCCGGCGTCCTCGGCATGGGCACCTGTGACGCCGGCACGATCGCCCTCGCCTTCCCGGGTGACGGCGGCACCGCCCCGACCGCCCGCCCCGAGACGTTCGGCAACTCCGCCGCCGACGTGGAGTGGATCCTCGGCTGGTGCCGGGAGCGCGACGTGCCCGTCCACATCTCGGTCTTCGAGCCGGGCATGCTGCGCCTCATCCTCGCCCACCACGCCGCCGGATCATTGCCCCGGGCCAAGATCCAGCTCTACCTGGGCGGCGACCGGATGCTCTTCGGCCTGCCCGCCAACCCCAGCGGGCTCAACGCCTACCTGGAGATGTTGGAGGACACCGGCCTGCCATGGATGGTCGCCGTCTTCGGCGGCGACGTCATCGGCTCCGGGCTGGCCCGCCTGGCCATCGAGCGGGGCGGCCACGTCCGCGTCGGCCTCGAGGACCACCACGCCCCGCCCCGCACCCCCCGCAACGAGGAGCTGGTCGGCGAGGCGGTGGGACTGGCGCAGGCCGGCGGCCGGCGCCCCGCCACCCCCGACGAGGTCCCGGAGATTCTGTGGGGGAAACTGTGAGCATGCCCGAGGGGCCTTGCCGACGCTGCGGGGGCCGGGTGGCGTGGTCGCGCGGCATGGTGGTCTGCCTCTCCGACGGTGGCGGCCCGGAACCCCGCTGCACCCCGGTATGCCGGAACTGTGGGAGGGACCTGGTTCCTGATAAGAGCCCACGGCTCCGCCGGGATCGGGGCCGCAATTTCTGGCAACGGGCGTGCGGGTGCGTCATCGACGCGCCGAGACCGGCCTACGAGTTCTCCGATGAAGAGGTCGCACGGTTCAGCACCCTGCTCGCCGATCGCGGTGCTCCGGCGGATGTCGCCGAGGTCCTGGGGCGGCCGCTACTGAACAGCTTGGCCGAGCACCTGACGAGAGCGGTCCTGGGCCTGCCCGACGGTGACGTCACCATCACCGCCGACGAGGCCCGCCAGGCGATCGGGCGCGACCTGCGCGCCCGGGCCGTGCACTAGCCGTCGGCGGCGCGCCGGAGCTCGGCGATGTCGATCTTCGTCATGCCGAACATGGCCTGCATGGTCCGCACGGCCCGGCTCTGGTCGGGGTCGTTCAGGGTCTCTGCCCAGCCGCCGGGGACGACCTGCCACGACAGGCCGTAGCGGTCCTTGCACCAACCGCAGGGCCCTTCCTCGCCGCCCTCGGTGAGCTTGTCCCAGTAGTAGTCGATCTCCTCCTGGTCCTCGCAGGTGATCATGAGCGAGATGGCCTCCGTGAAGTTGAACTCGGGGCCGCCGTTGATGGCGATGTACTCCTGGCCGTCGAGCACGAACTCCACCGTCAGCACCGTGCCCGCAGGTCGGGGGCCGGCCTCGTTGTAGTGGGTGACGTTGGTCACCTTGGAGTTCGGGAAGATCGACACGTAGTACTCCGCAGCCTCGAGGCCTTCGGTGTCGAACCACAGGTTCGGGGTGATCCGGGGCATCTGGTCCTCCTGTCATGGTTCGTCGGGCCCTCCCACCGGTACTGACGCTCCCACCGCTGGAGAATCATCGGTCCGAGCCGATGGCGACCGATCGATGACTTTTCCGTCGCGGGTACGTCCAAGAGATATCCGAACAAGGAGACCGCCATGCCCACCCTCGTCGTGCGATACCGGACCAAGCCCGAACGTGCCGATGAGAACCAGATCCTGGTCGAAAAGGTGTTCGCAGAGCTGAACGAGCTGAACGCCACCGGCTTCGCCTACGCCAGCCTCCGCCTGGCGGACGGCGTCTCCTTCGTCCACGTCGTGGTGGAGGAGGCCGGCGAGAGTTCGGTGTCCCTGGCCGACCTGCCCGCCTTCCGCGAATTCCAGGCCGGCATCGCTGATCGCTGCGAGGAGCAGCCGGTCGCCATGGGGGCGACGGTGGTCGGAGCCCACCGGATGTTCACCGGCGGAGGAGGCTGACCGGCGTCAGTCGGCCAGGAGCTTGATCATGGCCAGGACCCCGATGAAGACGACCACGCCCCGCAGGACGGCGGGGGGAAGGCGCCGGCCGACCAGAGCTCCGATCTGGCCGCCCACCACCGAGCCGAAGGCGATGAGGACCGCCGGCGCCCAGGCGATCTCGGCCGAGAACAGGAAGACGACCGCCGCCACCAGGTTGACCAGGCCGGCGAGCACGTTCTTGGCGGCGTTGATCCGCTGAAGGTCCTCGTGCAGGGCGAGGCCGAGGAGACCGATGAGCAGCACCCCCTGAGCGGCGCCGAAGTAGCCGCCGTAGATGCCGGCCCCGTACACGGTCACGAAGAGCCAGGGCGGGATGTGGGCCGGCGGCGGCGCCTCACCCGCCATCCGCCGCAGCCGCCGGGTGAGGGCGGGCTGGGCGATTACGAGCACGCAGGACAAGGCGATGAGGACGGGCACGATGGCCTTGAACGCCTTGTCGGGCAGGACGAGCAGGAGGATGGCGCCGGTGATGGCGCCGGCGAACGATGCCATCCCCAGCCGGACCAGGCGGGCCCCCTGTCCGGCCAGCTCCCGGCGGTACCCGTAGACCGCCGACGCCGACCCCGGCGCCAGTCCCACGGTGTTGGACACGTTGGCCAGCACCGGGGCGTAGCCGACGGCCAGGAGCACCGGAAAGGTGATGAGCGTGCCCGCCCCGACCACGGCGTTGATGGCTCCCGCCGCCACCCCGGCGGCGAGGACGGCCGCCGCTTCCAGGCCGGTCACGCCGGCGCCGGGCGCAGGCGGTACCGGATGGGCAGGTGCTTGAGGCCGCCGACGAACAGCGTCCGGACCAGCTCGGGCTCGCCGGCCAGTTCGATGTGCTCCAGGCGGGGCAGCAGCTCCCGGAACAGGGCCCGCATCTCCATCCGGGCGAACTGGGCCCCGATGCAGTAGTGGACCCCGAAGCCGAAGGCCAGGTGGCGGTTGGGGGACCGGCCCACGTCGAAGCGGAAGGGGTCCTCGAAGACGCTCTCGTCCCGGTTGGCCGACGGGTACGACAGCAGCAGCGCATCCCCCGGGCGGACCTTGGTCCCCGCCAGCTCGTAGTCGGCGGTGGCGTTGCGCATGAAGTGCTTGACCGGCGTCACCCAGCGGATCATCTCGTCCACCGCGGTGGGCAGCAGGGACAGGTCGGCCTGGAGCCGGGACAGCTGGTCGGGATGCTCGAGCAGGGCTTGGAGCCCACCCGCGATCGACGACGAGGTGGTGTCGTGACCGGCGGTGGCCACGATGATGTAGTACGAGATCATCTCCGTGTCGCCCATGGGCCGCCCGTCGATGGTGGCGTTGGCGATGACGGAGGCGAGGTCCTCCCCAGGACGGGCGCGTCGCTCGGCGGTGAGGGCGTAGAAGTAGGCGAAGAAGTCGCCCAGCACGTTGATCAGATCCACCAGGTCGACACCCCGGCGCACCTCGGGGTCGGCGTTGCCGAACAGCTCCTGGGTGAGCCGGAGCATCCGGGGATAGTCGCTCTCGGGCAGGCCGAGGATGGTCAGGATCCCGTTGAGGGGGAACTGCATGGCCACGTCGCGGGCGAAGTCGCACTCGCCGCCGAGCTCGGCCATCCCGTCCACCGCCTTGCGGGCCATCTCGGCGAAGCGGGCCTCGTAGCGGCCCAGGCTCCGGGGCTGGAACCAGTCAGCGGTCACCGCCCGGTGGGCGCGGTGGTCGGGGTCGTCCATGTGGATGAGGGTGCGCAGGACGTCGCCGTGGAGCTGGCGGAAGGCCTCGTCCTCGTGGGTGGCCACGATGGGCCGGGGCCCGTTCTGGAACACCGCGGGGTGGGTCTCGACCTCCATGACGTCGGCGTGGCGGACGACGGCCCGGAAGGGCAGGAAGCCGGGATGCTCGACCCGCCGCAGGGGGAACTCCCGGCGCAGCAGGGCGCAGGCCTCGTGGAACCGGCCTTCGTCGGCGTAGGCGGCGGGGTCGACGAAGACCTGGACGGCTTCCTCGGGCGTCAGCACGCCAGCACACTATTGACGGCGGGCGGATCCTCGCCGACCAGGCCCCAGGCCTACGGCGCGGGGGTGGCGGCGCGGGCCCTCCGGCGCAGGACGCCGTCGGAGGAACCGGTGAAGCGGCGGCTCTCGAGCCAGGCCGTCACCCGGTCGTGGTCCGGATGGGTGGGGCGCACCACGTTGTAGAGGTAGTTGACGCCCCGGCCGGCCGCCTCCTGCTCGAGGCAGTCGAGCACGAAGGTGCCCACCCCCCGGCCGTGCTGGCCCGGATCCACGGCCAGGAGCATCTCGGCATCGCCCCAGGCGGTGTCCATCCATCCGTAGGCCGCCACCGCGCCCTCGTCCTCGACCCGCCACCAGTCGCCCGGCAGGCGCTCGCCGGACTCGTAAGCGGGGAGCTGGAAGATCCCGGGCGGGGCGCCGCCCACGATGCGCGCCTTGTCGGCATCCCAGACCGGGGCATCTTCATGAACCCATTTCCACGCCATGATCCGCCTCCTCGAGCCGCCCCAGGCTAGTTGCCGCCGTCGGGAATTCTTCCCGCCTGCGCCCGGTTCAATTCGACTCGCGGCGGCAACGGCCTCTATGCTGTTACGCACCGTGTAAACCTTTTTGCGGGCCCACGCGCACGAACCGCGCAGAGACAGAACAGGAGCACGCCCTTCGAATCACATCCCGGGCTCTCGTCTTGCACACCTCGTACGGATCTCTTCAACCGTTTCCCTCACGAGCTGATTGCGCCCAAGGACGGTTGCCCGCACCTGCACCACACCTGAAGCCCTCCGGGTTTCCGTGACTTCAAGGAGGCGCAAGATGCGCAACCCTTTTCGATCGTTCCTCCTGCTCGTGGGCGCCCTGCTCATGACAGGCATGCTCCTCGTCGGTGACGTCCTGGCCGAACCGGCCGGCGCCATCTCCCGGCGAGCCCCCTCCGTCCAGCAGCGGTCGGCGACCACCAGGGTCTACCGCCGCCGCCACGTGCGGCGGACCTCCCGCAGCTACCGCCGGGTCCGGACCGCCCCGGCCCCCGCACCCGTCCCCGTGGACGGCGACGTGTGGGCCCGCCTGCGGCACTGTGAGTCGGGCGGGCGCTACGACATCAACACCGGCAACGGCTACTTCGGCGCCTACCAGTTCCTGGTCTCCACCTGGAACCGGCTCGGGTACCCCGGCTACCCCCACCAGGCATCTCCCTCCATACAGGACGAGGCGGCTCAGAAGCTCCAGGCCCGCAGCGGCTGGGGCCAGTGGCCGGCCTGCTCGCGGCGCCTCGGCCTGCGCTGACCAGGCGTTCCCCGGGGGTCGGCCAGTGCCGTCCGCCCCCGGGGTGCACAACCGGGTCCAGTAGTTTCGGTGGTCATGCGGGGTTCCGCGGTCTACGCGCATCTGTGGGGCACGCCCGAGGTCGACGCGCTCCTGGCCGATGGCGCCCGCCTCCAGGCCTGGCTCAACATCCTGGCGGCGCTGGCCCGGGCCCAGGCCGACGTGGGCCTCATCCCCGCCGCCGCCGGCGACGAGATCGCCCGCCAGGCCCGGATCGAGCTGCTCGACCTGGAATACGTGGTGGCCGAGACCCGGGCCACCTCGCACTCCACCCTCGGCCTCATCCGGGGCATGCAACAGATCCTGTCTCCCGAAGCCGGCGAGTGGTTCTGCTACGGCGCCACCGTCCAGGACGTGGCCGACACCTGGTGCGCCCTGGTGATCCGCGACGTGGGCCGCATCGCCGGGCGGGACCTGCGGGCCATCGAGGACGCCCTCGTGCGCCTGGCCATCGAGCACCGCGCCACCCCGGTGGCGGCCCGCACGCACGGCCAGCCCGGCCTGCCCGTCACCTTCGGCTACAAGGCGGCGGTGTGGGGGGCCGAGGTCCGGCGCCACCTGGAGCGCCTCGAACAGGGCCGGGAGCGGTGGCTGGTGGGCCAGCTGGGCGGGGCGGCGGGCACGGGGTCGCTGTGGGGCGAGCGGCGCCGTCCCCTCCAGGAGCGCTTCTGCGCCCTGGTCGGCCTGGGCCTGCCCGAAGGCCCGTGGATCTCGGCCCGGGACCGCCTGGCCGAGTTCGGCGCCGTCCTGGCCATGATCAGCCAGACCCTGGGCAAGATCGGCAACGAGGTGCTTCAGCTCCAGCGCCCGGAGGTGGGCGAGGTGGCCGAGCCGTTCACCCCGGGCTCGGTGGGCAGCATCACCATGCCCCACAAGCGGAATCCGGAG
>JBIOYN010000236.1:0-5052 GCA_044870155.1 Acidimicrobiia bacterium
AAGGCGGGCGGGGACCCGCCCGTCGAGCTGGTGGTGGTGGCGGCCGATGACCGGTCCGCCGTCGACGCCCTGCCCGGCCAGGTGCAGGCGCTGGTGGGGGGGTTCGGGGTGGACCACGCCCCCGGGGGCCTCCCGTGGGTCCTGCCCGCCGACCCGGCCGTCGACGGCCCGGGTGTGATCCGGGCCGAGCAGACCCCGGCCGAGGTTGGCGCCCGGCTCGGCGCCGACCTGGCCACCCACCGGCCCGAGGCCAGGGTGGGCGTGATCGTGGCCGGCCCCGCCGAGGCGCCCATGGCCGACGGCCTGGCCCGGTCGGTGGCGGTCGAGCGGGTGAACGCCGGGGCCGACACGACCTGCGAGAGGGAAGTGGCCCAGCTCCGCCGGCAGCGGGCCGACGTCCTGGCCGTGGCCGGCCCGCCGGAGCTGGCCCGGCGCTGCGCCGCCGCCGCCCGCACCCTGGGGCGGCCGGCCGAGCAGGTGCTGGTGTTGCCGTCGGCCGCCTACGACCATCTGGAGTCCGACCCCGCCGCCCAGGGCGCCCGCACGTTCCTGGGTCTGCCCTGGCCCACGTCCGACGAGTCGGGCGCCCGCCGGTTCCGGGCCGCCACCGGCGGCGACCGGGCCGTGCGCTCCTACCGGGCGCTGGTCACCTTCGCCGCCGTGGAGGCGGCCGTGGAGTCGTTCACGGCCACGGGCTCGCCGGCGCCCACGTCCGGCCGGTTCCGCTCCGACCTCTACGACATCGACGGCGGCGCCAACCGGGCCGGCGCCGTGGTCCGGGCCGGCTTCGGCCGCTGGGCCGCTCCCTGACCAAGCGACCCAAACCGGCGCACCGCCCGTCGCAGGAGCGACACAAACCGGCTGAAGCGACACCAGTCCCATCCCCCACCTGCCGATAGGCGGACCAGGACGCCGAGCCGGCGCTCGACGTGTTCTGGAGAGGACTCGGAATTGGATGTCTTGGAACGCCTGACGTTGCGCCGTGCGGAGCGGCAGCTGGCCGGGCTCATGCAGGCCGGCGAACGCATCCTCGAGCTCGACACCGGCATGACGCCGAACGGCAAGAAGGTGCAGTGCGTGGCCACCACCGCGGCGCTCTACGTGACCGTCCCCGGCGGGGCCACCGGCCGTCTCCCCTACGCCGACATCACCCGGGCCCGGAGCCGCTCGTTCTGGCTGTGCCTCGAGCTCACCTCGGGCGCCGAGCTGCTGCTCGATTTCCGGGGCAGCCCCAGCGGCCTGGCCGCCCTCGTCGTCGACCGGTCCGACGCCTTCGCCCTCCACGGCGGTTAGCGGGGCCGGCACCGTCTTTCGGGGGCACCCCGGACCCCGGGCTGGCACACTGCTCGGTGATGAGCCAGGCGGCCGGATACCGGGAATGGCAGCCAGGCGAGGGACTGGCCCGCCACCTGATCTGCACCTGGGCCGGACGCCTCGGCGCCGACGGCACCCCCTTCGCCGACCGGGTCCTGCCCGACGGCTGCGTGGACATCATCTGGGACGGCGCCCGACTGTTCGTGGCCGGCCCCGACACCGGGCCGGTGGCCATCGCCCCCGAGCCCGGCGGGTTCTACGTGGGTGCCCGGTTCCGGCCCGGGATGGCGCCCACCGTCCTCGGTGTGCCTGCCTCCGAGCTGCTCGACCTGCGGGTCGACGCCGCCGACATCCCCCTCCTCGCCGCCGCCGCCCCGGCCCTGTCCGGTCGTCTGTGCGAGGCGACATCGCTGCGCCAGGCGGCGCTGGTGCTGGAGTCGGCCGTCCTTGGCCACCTGCCCGACGCCCGCCGTCCGGATGACCTGGTGGAGGCGGCCGTGGCCATCCTGGGAGAAGGAGCCGTTGGTGCCGGGTCCCCCGTGGCGGGACTGGCCGGCGAGCTGGGCGTGAGCGAACGCCAGCTGCACCGGCGCTGCACGGCCGCCGTCGGCTACGGCCCCAAGACCCTGGACCGGGTGCTGCGCTTCCGCCGCTTCCTGGCCCTGGTCGATGGGCAGCCGCGGGCCGGCCTGGCCGACCTGGCCGCCGCCGCCGGCTATGCCGACCAGGCCCACCTCACCCGGGAATGCGGCCGGCTGGCCGGCGTCACCCCCGGCCGTCTCGTCCCCCGGCTCACCTCCGCCGCCTGAGGCGATGACCTCGCCGGTCTCCTCGCCCGGGGCGGCGCATCACCGCCAGGTCCGGCGCCTGGGCCTGGCCGGCGTGGGCCTGGCCGCCGCCACCACGGTGGTCTACCTGATCATCCTCAACCACGAGGGCGACCCGCTCGTCAACGTGTTCTCCGTCCTGCTGGTCATGGTCGAGCTGGTGGCGACCATCGGCGCCCTCACCGGCAATCGCCGGGCGATCAGCGTGGGCGCCACCATCCTCACCATCCTCGGCCTGCTGGGCCTGGCCTCCATCGGCATCCCGCTGCTCCTCGGCGCCGGCCTCCTGTGGGCCAGCGTCGCCATCCGCCGCTAGCACACGGCGGGACCGAAAGCGACGCACGCGCAGCAGGTTCACGAGATTTCTTCCCGTCGGGCGACAGATTTGCCCCGCTTCGGGGCGCAAGTGCAGAACCTGCCGGTAACGAAGCGTGGCAAAGACGCGATCTGCACCCGGCACCGCGGGAGTGCCTTATCCCCTCATACCTTCCGGCCCTCACTGAAGGAGACAATTCGTTGCAACCCACCAAGCGGGTCGCCGCCATCCTGGCGGCCGGCCTGATGCTCATGGGTCTGGGCACCGTCGCGGCGACGGCTCAGCCCGGAGACCACAAGACCACGATCTGTCACCGCACCGGTGTGAACTCCATGAACAACAAGTTCGTGAAGATCTCGGTGGACGACCACGCCCTGCCCGCCCACATCGGTGACGAGCGGGGTCACGACGGCGACATGCTGCCCGACAGCAACGGCAACTGCCCTGGTGACGTCGCCCCGCCCATGCCTCCCGACGGCAAGGACGCCGTGGTGTGCCACCGGACCGATGACGACGAGCCCTTCCAGAAGATCGTCGTGGAGGAAGGGCCCGAGCTTGACGCCCACCTCGACCACGGTGACCAGCTGCCCGACCCCGACACCGGTCAGTGCCCTCCGGTCGAGGACGACGGTGACGACGACGGCGCCGGCTGCTCGAACACCGGCAACGTCGGGATCAATCTCGGGGTCTGCCGCCTGGCCGCCCCCATCAGCCTGATCAACATCCTCGGCTCCAACGAGCAGGAGGCTGTGGTCGGCGGTGATGGCGACTGCACCAACGAGGACAACGTGGGGATCAACGCCCTGCTCTGCGACATTGTCGCCCCGATCAGCGGGATCAACATCCTGGGGAGCAACCTCCAGTCCGCCATCGTCCCCTGACGATCCCAGCAGCGCCTCTCCGGAGGCGCAGCTCGTCAAAGAGACGTGTCCGTCCCGGCCCTCGTGGCCGGGACGGTACGCGTCCAGGCGATGTCCGATCCGTTCAAGACGGCCACCGCCCGCTCCGCTATGGATAGGGCATGACTGACGACACCTTCACCCGGGCCCGGGACTTCCTCCAGCGGGAGGGCCGCCTCCTCGACCGCCGCCTGTTCGCCACGCTCTTCGAGGGCGCCGACCCCACCGGGGTGGTGGACGTGCTGCGGGGCTACCAGAACGCCGATGGCGGCTTCGGTCACGGCCTGGAGCCGGACAAGCGCTGCCCCGACTCGCTGCCCATTGACGTCGAAGCCGCCCTCAACACCATGGCGATGGCCGGCACCGCCGACGAGGCCATGGTCCGCCGGGCCTGCGACTGGCTGGCCGCGGTGGCCGCCCCCGACGGCGCCGTGGCCCTGTCGTTCCCGGTCATGGAGGCCTACCCCCGGGCCGAGCACTGGACGGACTGGACCTACGCCCCCGGCTACAACCCCACCGCCGGGATCGCCGGCCGGCTCCACCAGCTCGGGGTCGACCATCCCTTCGTCGACCGGGCCACGGCCTGGTGCTGGTCCGCCCTGGAGGGGGACGTCACCCCCGACGACGCCCACGCCATGTCCGAGATCATGGTGTTCCTGGAGCACGTGCCCGACCGGAGCCGGGCCGAGGGCTTGGTGGCCTGGGTGGGGGAGTCACTTCCCAAGATGAACTGGTACCGGGCCGACCCCACCGACCCGTCCTACGGCGTCACGCCCCTCCAGCTGGCCCCCACGCCCGACAGCTACTGGCGCCGGCTCTTCCCCGACGACGTCATCGAGGGCGACCTCCAACGGATGCGGGCCGACCAGCAGCCCGACGGCGGCTGGCCCATCACCTGGGAGCCGCCCGGTACGGCCTCCACGCTCGAGTGGCGGGGCATCGAGACGCTGCGGGCCCTGCGCACCCTGGCCGCCTACGGCTGAAAGGGATCTGGGCACGGATCCTCTCGGACGCCGAGAAGATCCGTGCCCAGAATGGTTGGGGGTCGGGGGCTCAGTGGCCGGAGAGGATGTCCTCCAGGCTGGGCTCGGCCTTCCCGCCGGGCTCGCCGAGCTTGCGCCACTCCTCGTCGAGGTTGTCGTGGGTGGCCTCCACCTTGATGTTGGGGAGGATCCGGTCGAGCCAGCGGGGCAGCCACCAGTTGCGCTCGCCCAGCAGCTCCATGGTGGCGGGCACCAGGACCAGGCGGACGATGGTGGCGTCGACCAGCACGGCGGCGGCCAGGCCCAGGCCGAACAGCTTGATGGAGCGGTCGATGCCGAGCACGAAGGAGCCGAAGACGCAGATCATGATGGCGGCGGCGGCGGTGATGACCCGGGCGGTGGCGGCCAGCCCGTTGGCCACGGCCACGCCGTTGTCGCCGGTGCGGTCGTAGTCCTCGCGGATGCGGGACAGCAGGAACACCTCGTAGTCCATGGACAGGCCGAAGACGATGGCGAAGAGCATCATCGGGATCCACGCCTCGATCGGACCGGCCTTGCCCACGCCGATGAGCGACGCCCCCCAGCCCCACTGGAACACGGCCACGATGACGCCGTAGGCGGCGCCGATCGACAGCACGTTCATCACGGCTGCCTTCAACGGAACCAGGACCGACCGGAACACCGCCATCAGCAGCAGGAACGAGAGGCCGATG
>JBIOYN010000237.1:0-18190 GCA_044870155.1 Acidimicrobiia bacterium
GAAGTGGTGGATAGGATGCCCCCCACCCCGATCGAGGAGGCTGCATGTCCGTTTCGGCATACGTGCTCATCCAGACCGAGGTCGGCAAGGCCGCCCAGGTGGCGTCTGAGGTGCGCAAGATCGACGGTGTGAAGTCCGCCGACGACGTGACCGGCCCCTACGACGTGATCGTGAGCGCCGAGGCCGAAAGCGTGGACGAACTGGGCAAGATGGTTGTCTCCCGGGTCCAGCTGGTCGACGGCATCACCCGCACGCTCACCTGCCCGGTCGTCAACCTGTAGCTGCCCGTCACCCCTCCCGGGGGCGGCCCGCCCGCCGGCGGCGGCGCTCGTGGCGCTCCAGGGCCAGGCCCACCAGCCGGTCGAGCAGAGCGGGGTAGGGCAGGCCCGTCACCTCCCACAGCTTGGGGTACATGGAGATGGGCGTGAAGCCGGGAATGGTGTTGACCTCGTTGACGAGGAACCCTCGCCCCGGGCTCTCGAAGAAGAAGTCGACCCGGGCCATGGCCTCGCACCGGCACGCCTCGAAGGCAGCCACGGCCAGGCGGCGCACCTCGGCGGTGAGACCGGCGTCGAGCTCGGCGGGGGCTACGAGCCGGGCCCGGCCGTCGAGATACTTGTCCTCGTAGGTGTAGAAGGCGGCGCCCGGAACGATCTCGCCGGGCAGGGACGCCTCCGGCGGGCGGTCCCCGAGAACGGCCACCTCGATCTCCCGCCCGGCGATGGCCTCTTCCACCACCACCCACTCGTCGAAGCGCAGGGCGGCGTCGACCGACTCCTCCAACTCGGGCCGGGTGGACGCCTTGGACACGCCCACCGACGACCCCAGGTTGGCGGGCTTCACGAAGCAGGGGTAGCCGAGGGTGTCCTCCACCCGGTCGAGAGCGGCCTTGTCGAAGTCCTCCCGCAACGCCAGGTGCGCCGGAGTGGGCAGCCCGCAGGCCACGAACGCCCGCTTCATCATCACCTTGTCCATGCCCACGGCCGAGCCCAGGACGCCCGCGCCCACGTAAGGCAGGCCGGCCAGCTCCAGGAGCCCCTGGACGGTGCCGTCCTCGCCGTAGGGGCCGTGCAGCAGCGGGAACACCACGTCGACGGCCGGCAGCGCCGGCGCCCGGGCATCGAGGGGAACGAGCTCGGCCGACTCCCCCACCCGCACCCCCGGCCCGTCCACCGAGAAGGCGTCGGGCCGTTCGCCGGCGTCCAAGGCGGCGCGGGCGGCCTCGGCCAGCTGCCACCGGCCGTCCCGGGTGATGCCCACGGGGATCACCTCGTAGCGCTCCCGGTCCAGGGCGCCGGCCACGGCCACGGCACTCACCCGGGACACGTCGTGCTCGGCCGACTGGCCCCCGAAGAGCAGCAGCACCCGCAAACGGGTCACGAGATCACCTGGACGGCCCGGAGGGCCACGCCCATGAGGAAGAGGCCGGCGAGGCCGAGGAACATCTCCTCACGCCCCCGCAGCTGCTCCCGGGAGGCCAGCACGATGCCGACGGTCACGAAGGCCACGAACCCGTAGAAGATGTGGATGCGCTTCACCTGGTAGGCAGGCGAGGACTCCAGGATCACCCCGGTGGTGACCTGGACGACGAGGGCGACCTGGGCCAGGCCGGTGAGCACCCGCACCCAGGGACCCCGCAGTCCCGGGCGCTGCCACGCCGCCAACCCGGACAGGCCGGCGGCGGCGTTGGCCACGATGGCCACCCAGGAGAACCCCGAGTGGAACCCCCGCAGCGAGTCGATCAGCTCTCTCCGGAGGTGGTGGGGACGGCCGCCTCCTCCTGCTGGATGACCTCGTAGCTGAGCAGCTCGCTGTGCGTCCCCGCCGGCCCCTGGCCTTCGTGCTGGGCGTGGCCCTGGTGGAAGGCGCGGCTGTTCACCCAGGCCATGAAGTCGTCGTTGGAGCGCCAGCGGGTGTACACGAAGTAGACGTCGCGCCCGTCGTCGGGACGGAGCAGCTCGAAGGACTCGAAGCCCGGGGACTTGCCCACCTCCCCGGCCCGGTTGGCGAAGCGGCGCTCGAACTCCTGGCGCCGGTCCTCGGGAACGGTGATGGCATTGATCTTCACAACACTCATGGTTTCCGATCCTATTGGCTGCCCTGCTCGACGTCGGGTTCGAGGAAGATGAGGCGGGCTTCGGGCACCGACGCCCGCACCGCGGCCTCGGCCCGGTCGATGAGGGCGGCGGTGTCGGCGGTCTGGGCATTGGGATCGACGGTGATCTTGCCCACCACCAGGAGGTCGTCGGGGCCGAGGTGCTCGGTCCGCAGGTGGACCAGCCGCCGGACGCCGGTCGTGCCCTCGATGGACCCGGCGATGCGCCGCACCTTGTCGGGAGCGGCCGACTCGCCGATGAGGAAGCTCTTCATCTCCATGGCCAGGACCATGGCGATCCCGGCCAGGAGCCCACCGATGGCCAGGCTGCCCAGGGCGTCGAAGCGGGGGTCGCCGGTGATCTCGGCCAGGCCCACGCCGGCCAGGGCGAAGACCAGCCCGCACAGGGCGCCCATGTCCTCCAGGAGAACCACGGGCAGCTCGGGGACCTTGGCGTGGCGGATGAACCCCCACCACGACAGGTCACCCTTGACGTGGGCGCTCTCGCGCATGGCCGTCCGCAGCGAGAAGCTCTCCAGCACGATGGCCACCACCAGGATGCCCACCGCCCAGCCCACCGCCTCCAGCTCGTGGGGATGGCGCAGCTTCTCCTCCCCCTCGAAGAGGGCGAAGAGGGCGCCGGCGGTGAAGAGCACCACCGCCACCACGAAGCTCCAGAAGTACCGCTCCCGGCCGAAGCCGAACGGGTGCTGGTCGGTGGCCGGCCGCCGGGACCGCCGGCCGCCGAGGATGAGCAGGCCCTGGTTGGAGGTGTCGGCCACCGAGTGGACCGCCTCGGCCAGCATCGACGCCGCTCCGGTGAAGGCGAAGCCGACGAACTTGGCGATGGCGATCCCCAGGTTGGCCAGGAAGGCGGCGACGATCGCTTTGTGGCTGCCTTCGGTCGTCACGGCTGCCGACGATAACCGCTGGGCCCGGGCCCGCCGGGAGCCCGGGCTTTCCCTAGCATTCCCTCATGAGCGCGCTCCTGACCGTGGCCGACATGGTGGCGACCAAGGCCCGGCTGCAGCCGGACCGGGTCGGCGCCTGCGACTCCCGGCGGTCGCTGACCTTCCGCCAGTGGGACAAGCGGGCATGCCGCCTGGCCAACGCACTGCTGGGCCTGGGACTGCGAAAGGGCGACCGGGTCGCCCTCCTGGCCTACAACTGCGTGGAGTGGATGGAGCTCTACGTCGGCCTGGCCCGGGCCGGGCTGGTGGCCGTACCCCTCAACTTCCGCCTCGCCGGCCCGGAGATGGCCTATATCGCCGGGAACAGCGAAGCCCGGGCCGTGATCGTGCAGGACGACCTGGTCGAGCCCGTGGCGTCGATCCGCGCCGACCTGGACGTGCCCGACCGGTGCCTGGTCCACTTCGGCGCGGGGACAGCGCCGGAGGGATGGTCGAGCTATGAGTCCCTCCTCCAGGAGTCCTCGGCCGCCGAGCCGGCGGTCACGGTGGCGCCCGAGGACCCGTCGGCGCTCATGTACACGTCGGGGACCACCGGCCGGCCCAAGGGCGCCATCCGCAGCCACGGGGCCACGGCCGTGATGTCACTGGTGACGCCCATCGACATGGGCTTCACCGCCGACGACACCGCCCTGCTGGTGATGCCGATGTGCCATGCGAACTCGCTGTACTTCTCGTTCGCCTTCGCCTACCTGGGCGCCACCTGCGTCATCCACGACCGGAAGAGCTTCGACCCCGAGCACCTCCTGGCCACGCTCTCCGCGTCCCGGGTGACCTTCACCTCGCTGGTGCCCACGCAGTACATCATGATGCTCGCCCTCCCCGAGGCGGTGCGCCAGAAGTACGACGTCACCAGCGTCACCCGGCTCATCGTCTCGTCGGCCCCGGCGCGCCGGGAGACCAAGCTGGCGATCATGGAGCAGTTCCCGGCCTCGGGCCTCTACGAGATGTACGGCTCCACCGAGGCGGGCTGGGTCACCCTGCTGCGACCCGAAGAGCAGCTCACCAAGCTCGGCTCGGTAGGGCGGGAGTGGACCGGCTCGGGGCCCGTCCGGCTCCTCGACCCCGCCGGCGCCGAGGTGGCCGACGGCGACGTCGGCGAGCTGTACTCCCGCACCCCTTATGTCTTCGACGGCTACTGGAAGGATCCGGAGAAGACGGCCGAGGCCTTCCGCGGCGCCTGGTGCTCGGTGGGCGACATGGCCCGGCGCGACGGCGACGGCTACTACCACCTGGTGGACCGCAAGGCCAACATGATCATCAGCGGGGGCGAGAACATCTACCCGTCCGAGGTCGAGCAGGTGATCGGCGCCCACCCGGCGGTGATGGACGTGGCCGTGATCGGGGTGCCCGACGACAAGTGGGGCGAGGCGGTGCACGCCGTGGTCGTCCTCCAAGCGGGCCAGGCCGCCACCGAGGACGAGGTGATCGGGTGGTGCCGGGGCCGCATTGCCGGCTACAAGCGGCCCCGCTCGGTCGACTTCATCGCCGAGACCGAGATGCCGCGGACGGCCACCGGCAAGATCCTCCACCGGACCCTGCGCCAACGCTGGCGATCGGACCCTGGCTGACGCCGGTGTCCGCCCGTCTTGACGGTTCGACCCGCGGGACGGTTAAGTGCCTGTGAACATTGGCGGCGCGGAGGGGGAACCGTGAGCGACACCGTCACCACGGGGACGGGGATCATCTCCCAGATCGGGGTCAGCCGCCCGCCGCTGGACGTGATCGACCTCCCCACCCCCGAGGAGGTCTGGGGCGTCCCCAGGGTCGGCCCCAAAGAGGCGATCAGATACGCCGTCGGCCCCAGCCTCATCGCCCTCGGCGCCGCCATCGGCAGCGGCGAATGGCTCCTGGGCCCCCTGTCCGTCGGCAAGTTCGGCTTCATCGGGATCGGTTGGATCGTCACCGTCTCGGTCCTGCTGCAGACGATCTACAACGTGGAGATCGCCCGTTACATCGTCGCCACCGGCGAGGTGCCGGTGGTGGGCTTCGCCCGGGTGCCACCCGGGCGCAAGCTGTGGATCCCGCTGTCGCTGTTCGCCATCTTCTCCGCCTTCATCCTGGGCGGGTGGGCCAAGGGCGCGGCCAAGGGCCTCTTCGCCCTCATCGAGGGGAACCCTCCCGTGGCCGGCACCGACGACGGGAAGGTGAAGCTGCTCACCTTCGTCCTGTTGGCGGCGGTGCTCGTCCTCACCCTGGCCTTCCGCCGCATCACGCGGGGCCTGGAGCTGGTCAACGGGTTGTTCGTCGCCTTCCAGGTCGGCTTCCTGCTGATCGTGGCCCTCGCCATCGTGCCGTGGGACGTGTGGTCGGAGGCGTTTCGGGGTTTCCTCATCCCGAGGAAGCCGCCGTCGGGGGCGAGTGCCACCGACCTGGGCGGGCTCGTCGGTTTCAGCGCTCTGGCCGCCGGGCTCAACTGGTTCTTCCTCAACCACTACCGGGACAAGGGCTACGGCATGGGCCACCGGGTGGGCTTCCTGGCTGGGGCCCGGGGCGACCAGAAGAAGGTGCGCGACCACGGCTTCACCTTCCCGGACGACGAGCGCAACGCCTCGGTGTGGCGACGCTGGATGCGCTTCCTCTACCTCGAAATGTGGGGGATCTTCCTCACCGGGGCGATGGTGGGCATGATCCTGCCCACCATCATCATGCGTCACCTCACGATCGTCTCCGGCCAGCAGCCCGAGGCCGGCAACATCGAGACCTTCGCCGCCACCATCCTCGGCCAGGAGCACGGGCGGACGGTTTTCTACCTGACGCTGTTCGTGGGGTTCCTCATCCTCTTCGACACCCAGGTCGGCATCTTCGAGTCGCTGGTGCGCAACGCCACCGACGCCGCCAACGTGAGCCCCCGGGTCCAGGAGTTCACCGGAGGTGACATCCGGCGCTTCTACTTCGCCTTCATGGTCATCCTGCTGGTCGTCATCGGCTACATCACCACCCTCACCCAGCCGGCGACCCTGATCCAGACATCGGCCAACATGTCGAACGCGGGAGCGCTGATCTTCCCATTCGCCCTCGTCTATCTGAACCGCCGGCTCCCCAAGGCGGCCCGGCCCCCGAAGTGGACATACTTCGGCCTGGCCGCCAACGTCATCTTCTTCGGGTTCTTCTTCCTCAACTTCTTGATGGAGAAGCTCAGCGGCTCCCCGCTCGTCACCTTCTGAACCTCTGGGCTCTCCTCGACTACCGGCCGGCATCGTTGCGCGGCTGTTCTTCGGTTCTTCATCCTGGCGACCGATCCCCGAAACGGGGCTTCGGATACGGTCCGCCACGTGGACCTTCCTCCTTTTCTGAGCCTCTCCAACGCGCCGCCCGGCCCCCTCCCGGAGGTCGACCACCGGTTCCGCCGGGCCAAGATCGTCTGCACCATCGGACCGGCGTCGAGCGCTCCGGAGACCGTTGAGCGCCTGGTGGGGGCGGGGATGGACGTCGCCCGGCTCAACTTCTCCCACGGCGGCTACGACGATCATGCCGCCGCCTACCACCACGTCCGGTCCGCGTCCGACCGGGCCGGGCGGGCGGTGGGAATCCTGGCCGATCTGCAGGGCCCGAAGCTCCGGCTCGAAGCCCTCGAGGGCGCGACGTCCCTCCTGGCCGAAGGGGACCCCCTCGTGATCGCCCCTCCCGGCCGTCGGGCCCGGGGGTCGGGGGTTGCGACCAGCTACGCCGCCCTGGCCGACGACGTGCGGCCCGGCGACACCGTGCTGCTCGGCGACGGCGCCGTCGAGCTGGCGGTGGTGTCGTCCGGGGCCGGGATCGTGGAGACCCGCGTCGTCCGGGGCGGCACCATCCGGGACCACAGCGGGATGAACCTTCCCGGAGTCCGGGTGAGCGCGCCGACGTTGACCGACAAGGACCAGGCCGACCTGCGCTTCGCCCTGGCACTGGGCGTCGACCTGGTGGCGCTGTCCTTCGTGCGGCAACCCGAGGACGTCGACGCCGTCCGGGCGGTGATGGCCGAAGCCGGGGTGTCCGTTCCTGTCATCGCCAAGCTGGAGCGGCCCGAGGCGCTGGCGCGTCTGGAGGAGCTCGTCGCCGCCTTCGACGGGCTCATGGTCGCCCGGGGTGACCTCGGGGTGGAGATTCCCCTCGAGCGGGTGCCCCTGGTGCAGAAGCGGGCCATCGCCCTGGCTCGGCGTTACGCCAAGCCGGTGATCGTGGCCACCGAGATGCTCGAGTCGATGGTGGAGCGCAGCCGGCCGACCCGGGCCGAGGCCTCCGACGTGGCCAACGCCGTCCTGGACGGGGCCGACGCCCTGATGCTCTCGGCGGAGACGAGCATCGGCCGTGACCCGGTGGCGGCGGTCGCCACCATGGCCCGCATCGTGACCGCCGCCGAGTCGGCCCCCGAACTCGTCCCCCTGACCCCGGGCAGCGGGAGGCCGTCCTCCCGGGAGGAGGCGATCGCCCTGGGTGCGGTATCGGTGGGCGACGCCGCGGGCGCCAAGGCGTTGGTGGCCTTCACCCAGACCGGCGCCAGCGCCAGGCTGCTGGCAACCCAGCGGCCGGCCCTGCCGGTGCTGGCCTTCACCCCCAACCCCCGCGTTCGGAGCCAGCTGGCCATGGTCTGGGGGACGGAGACGTTCCTGGAGCC
The DNA here is from genome assembly GCA_044870155.1 of Acidimicrobiia bacterium. Lineage (GTDB taxonomy): Bacteria > Actinomycetota > Acidimicrobiia > IMCC26256 > BP-133 > CAWBJP01. The sequence goes on from JBIOYN010000237.1 coordinate 7,661, forward strand.
CGGCCCCCGCGACACCGACCAGATGATCGCCCAGGTCGACCGGGCCATGCTCGAGCTCGGTCGGGCCCAACCCGGCGATTTCGTGGTGGTCGTGTCCGGCCCTCCGCCGGCGGCGGACGGGTCCACCAACATGCTGCGGGTCCACCGCCTCGGAGCGGAGTAGCAACAGCCCTGGCGCCGGCGACGCCCTAGCCTTCTTCCATGACATCTGGACGCCAGGTCCTCCTCGAAGTCCTCGCCAGCGAAGGGGTGCGCCACTGCTTCGGCAACCCCGGCACCACCGAGCTGCCCTTCGTCGACGAGCTCTCCGCCCATCCCGAGCTGCGCTACGTCCTCGCCCTCCAGGAGAACGTGGCCGTGGGCATGGCCGACGGTTATGCCCAGGCCAGCGGGCGGCCCAGCTTCGTCAACCTCCATACCTCCGCCGGCCTCGGCGGCGGGATCGGCAACCTCACCAACTCCCTGGCCAACCGCACCCCGATGGTGGTGACCGCCGGCCAGCAGGACCGCCGCCACCTGCTGGCCGAGCCGATCCTGGCCGGCGACCTCGTCGGCCTGGCGTCGGCCTGCACCAAGTGGCAGCACGAGGTCCGCCACCTGGGGGAGCTGGCGCCGGTCCTGCGCCGCGCCTTCCTCGACGCCGCCAACGCCCCCGCCGGACCGGTCTTCGTCTCCATCCCCATGGACGTCCTGGACGAGACGGCCGACGTCTCCGTTCCCCCCCGCTCCCAGATCGAGCGTTCGGCCGTGGCCGGCGGCCTCGACGTGCTGGCCGACCTCCTGGCCGAGGCTGCTCCCGACCGTCTGGCCATCGTTGTCGGGGACGAGGTGGCGGCGGCCGGCGCCCTCCCCGAAATGGTGGCCGTGGCGGAGGCGACGGGCGCCCGGATCTTCGGGGCGCCCCTCCACTCCAACCTCGACTTCCCCACCGACCATCCGCTGTGGAGCGGGATGCTGGGCGGCCTGGGCATGTCGGCGGCATCGGTGGCCGGGACGCTGTCGGGCTTCTCCCGGGTCTTCGTGGTCGGCGCCAAGGCCTTCCTGGTCTACCCATGGACGCCGGGGTCGCCGTTGCCCGACTCCGTCGAACTGCTCCACCTCGACGCCGATCCCACCCAGGTGGCCCGTGACCTGCCCACCCGCTTCGGCACCGTGGGCGAGGTCAAGGCCAGCCTGGCGGCACTGGCTCCCCTGGTCGCCGCCCGGGTGGACACCGCCGCCGTGGCCGCGGTGCTGGAGCGGGCCCGGGCCGACCAGGCGGGCGCCGCCGAGCGTTTCGCGGCCATGGCCGCCGGCCACGGCGACGCCGTCCCCCTCCTCCCGGTGGCCGCCACCGGCGCGCTCCTGGCCGCCCTCCCCGACGACGGCGTGGTCGTCGACGAGGCCATCACCACCGGCTTCTACGTACGGATGCTGTTCCGTACGTCGGCGCCCGGCTCGTACTACTTCTGCCGCGGCGGGGGTCTGGGCTGGGGCCTGCCCGCCGCCCTGGGGGTGAAGCTGGCCCGCCCCGACCGGCCGGTGCTGTGCATCATCGGCGACGGGTCTGCCATGTACACCGTCCAGGCCCTGTGGACGGCGGCCCACGCCGGCATCCCCGTGGTGGTGGCGGTGGTCAACAACCGCCAGTACGCCATCCTCAAGCTCAACCTGGTCGCCGCCGGGGGGCGCTCGGCGGCATCGGGCGAGTTCGTGGGCATGGACCTCGACTCGCCGCCCATCGACTACGTCGCCCTGGCCCGGTCGCTGGGTGTCGAGGCCCAGCTGGTGGAGAAGCCGGACGAGGTCACCGAGGCCACCCGGGCCGCCCTGGCCGGCGACCGTCCCGTCCTCCTCGAGGTGCCGATCTCGGCGCCGTAGGCGCTGCCCCCCTACGCCAGGGCGGCGGCGAGACGCTCGACGGCACCCGGGGTGCGGATCCCCCACCAGAACAGGTCGTGGCCGTCGACCAGCAGGACGCGGGCGCCGGGCAGGGCGCCGGCCACCTCGGGGACATGGCGCGCCTTGAACTCATAGGGCTCCGAGGGCAGCAGCACGACCTCGGGTCCGGCGGCGGCCGCCTCCTCCAGGGTCACCTCGGGATAGCGCGAGGGGGCGCCGGCGAAGACGTTGTCCCACCCCAGCAGCTCCAGCAGCGACGACCCGAAGGTGTCGGCCGCCATGGACATCCACGGGCGCCGCCAGACGGGGACGAACACCGGCCGGGACACCGCCGGCCGGCGGGCCCGCCACCCGTCCAGCCAACGGTCCCAATCCGGGAACGGGTCAGGGACGACGGCGCCCACCGTCTCCGCCAGCCGGCACACCGCCGGCCCCACATCGGCCACCGACCGGGGCGACATGTCGTGGAGGACGATGCCGAGCCCGGTGAGGCGCTCCACGTCCTCGATGCGGTTCTCCTCGTCGTTGACCACCACCAGGTCGGGGGCCAGGGCGGCGATGGCGTCGACGTCGGGGTTCTTGGTCCCGCCCACGGGATCGAGATCGGGCTGCTCGCAGAAGCGGGTGCAGGCCACCGGGCGGACCCCGAGCGCGAGGAGCGTCTCGGTGACCGAGGGCACCAGGGACACGACCCGGGGCGGAGACCCGGTCACATCCGTTTGAGCAGCTCGGCCTTCTTCGCCTCGAACTCCGCCTCGGAGATCGCCCCCCGGTCGCGCAGGTCGGCGAGGGCGGCGATCTGCTCGGGGACCGACGGGGTGGCCGGCGCGCTCGGGCCGGGCCGGGCCCCGGCCGACATGGCCCGGGCGGCGTTGCCTTCCATCTGGCGGTAGATCTCCTGCTGGACGTGGTCGGGATGGGGGATGTCGCTGAAGGTCTGCTGGCCCCGCTCCCCCGCCGACTCGATCAGCAGGTCGCCCGCCCCGATGATCCGCTCGAAGAACGTCTGGTTGGAGGTGATGTCGTTGACCCGCTCCAGGGGGATGTCGCGCCCGTGCTTGGACAGGACCCCGGTCCGGAACACGATCCGGTCGGAGGTGACGACGAAGTGGGTCGTCGCCCAGCGGGCCAGCCGCTGGCCGAGCCAGCCCGCCCATGCCACCACCAGGACCAGGTAGGCCCAGGCGGCCGCCTGCGCCGCGTCCCCGTCGAGCTGCAGAACGCCGTAGCCGATGGCCAGGACCGGGATCCCGGCCACCGCCGGACCGATGAAGAACCACCAGTGCGGCCGCAGGTCGACATGGACGCTCTCGCCCTCGAGCAACAGCCGGGTGGGGAAGGGCATGCCCGAAAGGCTAGCGACGGCGAGGGCCCCGATACTGGGACCGGCGCCGAGTTGTCCCGCTTGACCTCTAGAGCACGTCGGCGTCGGCAGGCTGGAGGCTGGCGTCCACCCCCACCTCGCCGGCGACCGCTTGCAGGGCGGCCCCGAGCGTGCCGGGATCGAGGCTGCGAGGCAGGGCGACCTCGAGCATCATGGCGTAGACGGGCTCGCCGTCGCCGATCACCCGGGTATTGACGTCGGTGATGTTGGCGCCGTGGTCGGCCAGCACGGTGGCGATGCGGTGCACGATCCCCGGGTGGTCCGACCCGTACACCGAGACGATGTAGGGGTCGCCGGCCACCATCGCCGCCGCCGCGCCCGCCGGGCGGACGGCCAGTGTCAGATCGGCACACCCCTCCGCCTTGGCCAGCGCCGCCTCCAGCGCTTCGGCGGACAGGTCGTCGGGCGCCTCGACCAGCATCATCATGGCGAAGTGGCCGGAGAGCACGGTCATGGAGCAGTCCTTCAGGTTGCAGCCCATCTGGAACAGCACTCCGGTCACCGACGCCACGATCCCGGGCCGGTCGGCGCCCAGCGCCCACACCGCGGATTCGCTGGTCATGGGCGGGCAGCCTAACGTCTCCGCTCATGGGGAAGACGGCCATGATCGCTCTGGTTCTCCTTGTCGCGCTGGCCCCGCTGCCCGCCCGGGCCGACGGTCCCGAGGTCATCCTCCAGGGGCTGCGCTTCGTTCCCGCTGACGTCACCGTCACCGTCGGCGACACCGTGACGTGGGTCCACAAGGACAGCGGCCTGTACCACCACGTCGGTGCCGACGACCGGACCTGGGACTCGAGCCCGACGTGTGGCCTCCCCCGGGGCGTGTGCATGCGCGGGGGCGACACCTACCAGCACATCTTCCTCACGGCGGGAACCTTCGGGTACTACTGCCGCCTCCACGGGCACCCCGGCCGGGGCATGGCCGGCACGGTGCGGGTGCTTCCCCGCTAGGGGCCGGTTTGCACTTCCGCGTCGAGCAGACCTTCGCCGCCACTCCTGACGCCGTGGCGCTCGCTTTCACCGAGCCCGAGCTCTACGCCGCCCTCGGTGTCCTGCCCAAGCTCGGCGCCCCCCAGGTCCTCAGCCGGATCGAGAACGGTGACGTGGTCACCCTCGAGGTGCGCTACCGGTTCACCGGCGACCTGTCCCCCGCCGCCCGCAGGATCCTCGACCCCGAACGGTTGACCTGGGTGGAACGCTCCACGCACGACCTCGCCTCCCACCGGGTCGACTTCGTCCTCGTCCCCGACAACTACCGCGACCGCCTGTCCGCCTCCGGTCGCTACGGCTTCGAACCCGACGGTCCCGGGGCCACCCGGCGGGTGACCGAGGGCGATGTGGCCGTCCGCGTTCCCCTGGTGGCGAAGTCGGTGGAGAACGCCATCATCTCGGGCCTCCGGGAGCACCTCGACGCCGAGGTGCCGGTGGTGGAGCGCTACCTGGGGGCCTGAGGCGCCAGGGCCCGGGCGAAGTCGAAGCGGTTCTCCAGCAGCGCCAGGTCCATGAGGAAGCTGGCCGGCCCCACGGCTGCCACCTTGGCCACCAGAACCGTGACCCGCCCGGCGGCCAGGTCCTCCCGGAAGGCGGCCACGAATCCGTCCAGGGTGTCGACCGTCCGCGCCGTCCCGATGCCGCTGCCCCGGGCGATGGCGGCCAGGTCGACGCCGTCGGCGGTGGGGGTGGGGGTCCCGCCGCTGGACAGGAAGGCGCCGTTGTCAAAGACGACGTGGGAGAGGTTGGGCGGGCCGTGACGGGCCAGGGTGGAGAAGGTGCCCAGGTTCATGAGCACCGACCCGTCACCGTCGAGCACCACCACCGGCCGCTCGGGCCGGGCCAGGGCGACGCCCAGTCCCACCGAGGAGGCGAGGCCCATGGCGTGCTGGAGGTAGAAGAACGTGTCCCGGTGACCCAGGCTGTGCAGCTCCGAGGCCACCGCCCCCATGTTGGTGACGACGGCGCCGCCGGCGAGATCGGCGTGGACGGCGGCCAGGCATTCGAGCCGTCTCACCGGCCGTCGTCCCACATCAGCCGCCGGGTGAGGAGCAGCGCCACCGGCGAGAGCGACGACCCGGCGAGCACGGCGGCGTCGGCCACCTGGCGCTCCACCTCCTCGGCGCGGGTGAGCTCGTCCCACACGATGCCGACGGAATCCAGGACCCGCCGGGTCGCCTTGCCCCCCTCGGTCTGCCAGGGGTCCGTCTCCCCCAGGTGGCCCCGGTCGCTCACCACCAGCAGGAGCGGGATCCGGTAGAGCATGGCGCCCGAGACCACGCCGTTGATCGAGGCCAGCAGCCCGTGGTTCTGCACCAGGACGGCAGCCCGGGTGCCGCCCAGGTGGGCCCCCATGGCCACGCCGACGGCCTCCTCCTCCTTGGCCACCTCGACCAGGGTCATGTCGGGGTCGGCAGAGGCCATGGTGATCACCGGTGTGAGCCAGCTCTCGGGCAGGGCAGCCATCAGCCGGACGCCCGCCGCCCGCAGGGCCTCGTAGACGACCTTGGCGCTCCCCTCGGAGACGGGCATGACCGGGAAGCCTAAGTCAGTCCCAGCCGAGCTCCTCCAGGCGCTCGTCGGAGATGCCGAAGTGATGGGCCACCTCGTGGACGACCGTGACGTAGACCTCGTCGATCAGGTCGTCCTCCGTCTCGCACGCCTCGCACAGCGGGCCCCGGAAGATGGTGATCCGGTCGGGCAGGACACCGGAGTAGTAGAGCGGGGAGCGCTCGGTGAGTGCCGTCCCCTCGTAGTAGCCGAAGAGCGTTTCGTGGTCGCCGCGCTGCTCGTCGGTGGGCCAGTCCTCCACCACTACGACCACGTTGTCCATCAGTCGGGCGAGTCCTTCGGGGATGGCGTCGAGCGCCTCGCCCACCAGAGCCTCGAACTCCCGCCGGGACAGGCGCACAGGCCCGGACCTTACCGGTCGCCAGTGGCGCAAAAGCGGGCCTTCGATGACGAAGTTCATCAGCGTGGACAAGCGGCGAAGGAATTTCCTGGAAGCCTCTTGACCCCCCCTGGCCCTCCCTGTATGTTCGCACTCGTCCTCGATACGGGTTGCAGCGGCAAGGAACCGCAAGGGACCGAGCCAAAGTGATCCGCCGAGGGTACTGGGAGTCGAGCCTCCGGGTGAGACCTCCAGGTTGGGCTAGCGCCGAAGCGTTGGTTTCGGGCCCACCTTCGGGTGGAAGACGGAACCACCGGACGCCGGACTCGCAAGAGGCTGGCGACACGGAGCGGCGGTTGCGGCCCGAGAGGACTGGCCCCGAGGAGTCCGGAGTTGCTTCGGCAACAAAAGCTACTCGGGGCCTCCTCGCGTCTGGCCGGAGCGCGCACCGGAACCCTGTGACGAAACTGCCCACACGGCGGGCGGAGATGTCACAGGAAACGTGACCGGGTCCGGGGCCGGGTATCCACCTGGCTGTCGTAGCCCGTCGTTATGGTCCTCGCATGGGTGACGACGCGGTGCTGGGCGGCCTGGACGAGCGGCAGCGCCAGGCGGTCACCACGCCCGTCTCGCCGCTGTGCATCCTGGCCGGTGCCGGCTCGGGGAAGACCAGGGTGCTCACCCGGCGCATCGCCCACCAGGCCGGCACCGGCCGCATCGACGCCGGTCACACGCTGGCGCTCACCTTCACCAGGAAGGCGGCCGGTGAGCTGTCGGAGCGCCTCGCCGCCCTCGGGCTGCGGCGCTCGGGGGTGCGCGCCGGGCCGGCGACAGCGGTGACCGCCGGCACCTTCCACGCCGTGGCCCTGGCCCAGCTGCGGCGGCGCTGGGCCGACCGGGGCGAGGCCACCCCCGCCATCCTGGAACGCAAGGTCCGCCTCCTCGTCCCCTTCCTCCCGGCGGGCCCGTCGGTGGGCGCGGAAGCAGCCGAGGTGGCAGGCGAGATCGAGTGGGCCAAAGCCCGCCTCCTGCGCCCCGGCGACTACGAGGCGGCCGTGACCGCCGCCGCCCGGGCCACGCCGCGCCCGGCGGCCGAGGTGGCCGGCCTCTACGAGCGCTACGAGGAGGAGAAGCGCCGCCGGGGGGTGGTCGACTTCGACGACCTCATCTGGGGCCTGGCCGGCGCCCTGGAGGAGGACGCCGCCTTCGCCGCCGCCACCCGCTGGCGGTTCCGCCACTTCTTCGTCGACGAATTCCAGGACGTGAATCCGGCCCAGTTCCGGCTCCTGCGGGCCTGGCTGGGCGGCCGCTCCGACCTGTGTGTGGTGGGCGACGGCGACCAGGCCATTTACGGCTTCACCGGGGCCGACGCCTCCTACCTGGTCGGGTTCGCCACGCATTTCCCCGGAGCCGCCGTCGTCCGCCTGGAGGCCAACTTCCGCTCCAGTCCCCAAGTACTGGCCGTGGCCCACGCCGTGCTGCCGGCCGGGCGGCGGGCCCCGAAGCCGCTGCGACCCACGCTGCCCGACGGCCCCCTCCCCGAAGTGGTGGACTACGCCAGCGACGCCGAGGAAGCCACCGGGGTGGCCCGCGCCCTCCAGAGCGCCCACGGCCCGGGAGTGGCTTGGTCGTCGATGGCCGTGCTGTACCGCACCAACGCCCAGTCGGCCCGCCTGGAGGCGGCCCTGGCCGCGGCCGGCATCCCCCACCGGGTCCGGGGGGCGGCCCGGTTCCTGGAGCGGCCCGAGGTGGTCTCGGCCCTCGACGAGCTGCGCCGGGCGAGTGCCGCCGCCCCGGGTGTGGGTCTGGCCCACCACCTGCGGGGCCTGGAACTGTGGGCCGACGACGCCCCCGAGGAGCGTCGCGACCACGTCGCCGAGCTCATCCGGCTGGGCGGTGAGTACCTCGCCGGCGAGGACGGGACGGGATCGCTGGCCGGGTTCCACACCCACCTGACCGCCGCCCTGGCCGACGGCGACTCCCCCACCCACGGCGACGCCGTCGAGCTGTTGACCTTCCACCGGGCCAAAGGCCTGGAGTGGCCCCGCGTGTTCGTGACGGGCCTGGAACGGGGGCTGGTGCCGATCGCCTATGCCGAGTCGGCCGCCGCCCGGGCCGAGGAACGCCGGCTCCTGTACGTGGCCCTGACCCGGGCCGAGCGCCACCTGGTCCTGTCCTGGGCCGCCGAACGCACTCTGGGTGCCCGGGCCATGGCCCGCCACCGCAGCCCCTACCTGGACGAGATCGACGCCGCCCTCGGCGCCCTGGCCGCCGGCGGCGACGGGAACTGGCAGGCGGCGGTGGCCGCCGAGCGGGCCCGGCTACGCGCCCGGCGGCCCGCCACCCGCGGCCGGCTCCCCGGAGCCGACGCCGACCCGGCGGTGCTGGCCGATCTGGTGGAGTGGCGCCGGGGGCTGGCCCGGGCGTCAGGGGTCCCGGCCTCGGTGCTGTTCCACGACACCACCCTGGCGGTGGTGGCCGAGGCCCGGCCCGCCACCCGGGACGACCTCCTGGCGTTGCCGGGCTTCGGGCCCGTCCTCGTCGAGCGCTACGGCGCCGAGCTGCTCGCCCTCCTCGCCCGCCACGCCTCCTGAAGCCTTCTGTGCACTGGCGACCACCGCCACGGTGGTTGCGGGAGCACAGTTCTCCGGAACGGTGAGGCGGGAAGGACCGCCACGGTCCCCCCGGACTCACAGTTCGCGGGCTCAGGTCGACGGGCGCCGGCGGAGGGTGGCGTCGAGGGCCGCCACCAGCCAGTCGGCGGCCAGCGCCAGCAGGGCGGTGAGCGTGGCACCCACCACCAGGATGCGGTCCCGCTGGTTGGAGATCCCGACCTGGATGACATCGCCCAACCCCCCGGCCCCCACGAAGGAGGCCAGGGCGGCGGTGCCGACATTGACCACGGCGGCGGTACGGATGCCGGCCACGATGACCGGACGGCACAACGGCAGCTCCACCCGGAGGAGGACCTGGGCGGGGCTGAGGCCCATACCCCGGGCCGCCTCCACCACCGCCGGGTCGACAGCGGCCAAGCCGGCGATGGTGTTCCGCAGCACCGGCAGCAGCGAGTAGGCCCACAGGGCGAGGACGGCCGTGCGGAACCCGAGCCCGGTGACCGTGAACATCAGGGCCAGGACGGCCACGGTGGGGACCGTCTGGCCCAGGTTGGCCAGGAACAGGGCGGGCGCCCGGAGCCGCCGCAGCCGGGGTCGGGTGGCGGCCACCCCCACGGGGACGGCCACGGCCACGGCCAGGACGGTGGAGACGAAGGACAGGCGGGCGTGCTCGCCGGCCCGGGCCAGGAGGTTGGACCCGGCGAGGATGACCGCCCCGCCGGCGCCCGCCTCACCCCCGTGGCCCCAGGCCACCACCACCGCCGCCGCCCCCAGGAACAGGACCGGCGCCGCCAGGAGCCAGCGCCGCCTCACGCCGAAGCCGCCCCGTCGTCCCGGCCACCGGCCCCGCCGGCCTGGCCACCCGCCCCGTCGCCAGCGCCGCCGACCGGCCGGCGGAGTGCGCCCTGGATCGAGGCCAGGGTCACGGCCCCCAGGCGCCGGTCGCCGTCCACCACGTCGACGGCCGCCCCGTCCGAGGCCAGCAACGCCTCGGTGGCCTCGGCCAGGGTGGCTCCGGCGTCGATCCGCAGGGGACCCGCCGGGGCTGCGGGGTCGACAGCGGCGGTGACAGGCAGGAGCCCCAGGCGCTTGAGGGTGGCGCCGGCGCCCACGAAGGAGGCCACGAAGTCGGAGGCCGGGCGGGTCAGGATCTCGGCCGGCGTCCCGAACTGGGCCAGGCGACCGCCCTCGGCCAGCACGGCCAGGCGATCGCCGAGGCGCAGCGCCTCGTCGATGTCGTGGGTGACGAGGACGACCGTCTTCCCCAGCTCGTCCTGGAGGCGGACGAACTCCTCCTGGAGCCGGCCCCGGGTGACGGGGTCGACCGCCCCGAAGGGCTCGTCCATCAGGAGGACGGGCGGATCGGCGGCCAGCGCCCGGGCCACCCCCACCCGCTGGCGCTGGCCCCCGGAGAGCTCCTCGGGACGGCGGTGGCGGAAGGTGGCGGGATCGAGTCCGACGAGATCGAGCAGCCCGTCGACCCGGGCCCGGATGCGGTCGCGCTCCCAGCCCAGGAGCCGGGGGACGGTGGCCACGTTGTCGGCCACGTCGAGGTGGGGGAAGAGGCCGACCTGCTGGATCACGTAGCCGATCCCCCGCCGCAGGACCACCGGATCGACCCGGGCCACGTCCCGGCCGCCGACAACGATCCGGCCCGCCGTCGGCTCCACCAGGCGGTTGATCATCTTGAGGGTGGTGGTCTTGCCGCAGCCGGACGGGCCCACCAGGGCGGCCAGCATGCCCCGGGGCACCTCGAGGCTCAGCTCCTG
>JBIOYN010000238.1:0-2882 GCA_044870155.1 Acidimicrobiia bacterium
GATCTCGGCTCCCCGCATCACGATGACCACGACAACCACGCCACCGGCCACGGAGCCGAGGATGCCGGACCGGGACAGGGTCAGGACCAAATTCAGCGCCACCAGCAGGAAGGCGATGACACGCCGGCGCACTTCCCGGCGCCGGAGGCGGTCGCTCCACAGGAGCCGGAACAGGGCCAGGGGCCAGACCGTGCACAGGTACAGGGAGTAGTTGGAGGAATCCTCGATGAGGCTGTTGATCCGTAGGTAACTGGCGTAAACGTCGATGCCGCTACGCCGGAGTCCTGTGGAGATGCGCTCCACGGTGTAGGCGTCGAGGTCGATGCCCAGCACCGTGCCGGCGAGGTACTGAACCAGGCCGTAGATCGACATGAAGACGCCGATGGCGACCCACCATCCGACCAGGCGCTGGGCCCGACCGGGACCGAGGCCGGCGAGGGCGATGGCGAGGGCGGCGGCGATCCCGAGAAGGAGATCTCCGATGTTCTTCAGGAAAGCGGACTGGTCGATGGCCCACAGGCCGGAGGCCAGCCCTCCCAGGGCCACCAGCCACAGACCCCCGAGGAGGATGAGGACCGGTCGGACCAGCGGGGTTCCTTCCGCCCGCGCCCGCCGGGCGGCGACGGCCAGGGCCACCGGGGCCAGGAGGTACCAGGGTCGGACCCGCGCCCCGACGTCCCAGTAGATCTTGTTCAGGGGCAAGAGGATGATGAGCACGAGGATCACAGCATCGTCGAGGCGACCGGCCCGCCGTTCGGGAACCGGCGTCGGCGCTGACGACTCCAGCCGCGGCAGCGTCTGCGTCATGGCCGGCGCGGGGCGCTCTGGAGCTCGAGCATGTGCCGGGCGGTGCCGTCCAGGTCGAACTCGTCTACCAGGCGCTGGTATCCCTTGTCGCAACGGCCGGCCGCCGCCGCCGGGTTCTCAATCACGTCCGCCAGGGCGCCGGCCAAGGCGTCGACGTCGGCGGGATCGACCAGAAGGCCGCAACCGTCCAGGACCAGGGTCTCGATCGACCCTGACCGGGTCGAGACGACCGGGGCACCGTTAGCCAGGGCCTCGACCAGCGTGACCGGGATCCCCTCCTCTTGACCGTCGGCGGTCCGGATGCTCGGGAGCACACACGTCGGGCGCTGGTGCCGGAGGAAGCCACGGAACTCCTCCAGGGGCACGGTGCCGTGCAACGTGGTGCACCCCATCAGACCCAGGTCCCGGGCCTGGACCTCGATGTCGCGCCGGAGGGGACCGTCCCCGAACAGATGGACCTCGATCCCCGGGTGCCGGTCCCGGAGCCGGCGGGCCGCTCGGAGCAGGAAGGAGTGACCCTTCTTCTCCACGAAGGCGGCCGGGCAGGCGAGGATGTGGGGTTGGAGGGGGCGGCCGCACCACTCCGAAGGGTCCGGGAGAGCGACGCCGGTCCGCACCAGGACGATGGGTGCGGCACGGGGCACGGTGGCCGCCGCCTCCCCCAGGCGCTGTTGGCCCAGCTCGTCGGCGCAGCGGATGAACGCCGCCGTCGCCAGCTTGGCGGGGAGTGCGTTGGCGGCGTCGATGTCCCACCGGTAGCCGGTGCCGCTCCAGGGGATCCCCTCGATTCCGGCCGCCACCATGGCGGCCGTGGCGGTGTGGGACAGCCAGTAGGCGTGCACGTGGGCGGCGCGCGTCCGCCGCACGACACCGGCCAGCCACAGCGCCTTGGGCAGGCTGCCGAGGTTGACGCCCAGGTTGCGCGCACCGCCGGATCGGAGAAGGACGGTTCTGACCGCCGCCGCCGAGCGTAGGGGGCGGCGGAACAGGGTGGAGACGGCTCCGGTGATGATCTGCAGCGACACGAGGGGAAGGGCCAGGGTCCGGGCGTCCAGCCCGCTGTCACGGGCGGCGTCGTTGGCGTGCGCCCGGTGCATCCTCATGGGCACCACCAGCACGGAGGCGCCGGCGTCGAGCATGGCGGTCAGCTCGTCCTGCACGAAGGCTTCCTCGTGGTCGGAGAAGGGCACGCTGGCCGTCACCGAGACCACCGGCGGCGCGGCCACGCGCATGCCTGCTTCGCCCGATGACGGGCGCTCGACCAACGAGCGGGCTGTGCGGATCAGCACTCGGAGATCGGAGCTCACATTGCGCCGGCGGCAGTATTCCAGGTCGAGCGCCGCCTTCCGGGGGAGCACCTCCGCCACGTAGAGGCGTTCGGCGTCCGGTCCCGCGGCACCGAGGAGGAGTTCCTCGTGACGGTACGCGAGCGAGGCTGGGCTGGTGATGCCGGGGCGGTAGCCGAGGATCGGCCGGAGCTCCGCCGGGTAGTCGTCCAGATACCGGGGGTCCTCGGGCCGTGGGCCGACGAGGCTCATCTCGCCCCGCAGGACGTTGAGCAACTGGGGGATCTCGTCCACCTTGGTGGCCCGCAGCACCCGGCCCACTCGGGTGACGCGGCCGTCGCCGGCGGCGGTCACCGCGGGCCCCGTGCCCGCGTCGGGCCGCATGGAGCGGAATTTGAGCATCACGAAGGTGGCCTCGTTCTCCCCGAGCCGGACGCCCCGGTGCAGCACAGGGCCCCTGGAATCGAGCTTGACGGCGAGGGCGACCAAGGGCCACAGGGGCAGGCTGAGCAGGAGGCCGAAGGCGGCGCCAGTGATGTCGAGCAGACGTATGGCGGTCGACGGCCGCACGTCAGCACTCCGCGCCGGCGATGATGGCGCGGACAGCACCGATGACGTCGTCAGCGTCCTCGTCGGACATCCTGGTGTTGAGGGGCAGCGACACGATTCGCTCGAACTCCGCCGTGGCCACGGGGAAGGCGCCGGGTGGGTAGGCGTAGCGGTCCCGGTAGAAGGGATGCAGGTGGACAGGGATGAAATGGACGCTGCTGCCGATGTTGTGGGCAGTGA
>JBIOYN010000239.1:0-14036 GCA_044870155.1 Acidimicrobiia bacterium
CGCCGAGCGCCGACCACACGTCGGAGATGGACCGCTCGGCGGGCAGGGGTAGGCCCACGGTCACCCGCACCGGATAGTCCTGGGCGGCCAGCTCGCCCCGCAGGACCTCGACGGGCAGGGCGTCGAAGCGGATGAAGCAGGAGATGACCGAGGACAGCAGCCGGTGCTCGTCCTCCGGACGCTGGGTCCAGGCCGTGACCAGATACGACAGCTTGAACCGCCGGGGGGGCAACGTGCGCTCCGCCACCAGACCCTCGTCGTCGCGCCGCTCCTCGAACTGGGCGAAGCGCCGCTCGAGGTCCTCCCGGATCTCGTAGAGGTAGAAGTTGAGCGTGGGCGTGTTCCGCCGTGTGGCCCAGTCCCGGGTGGGGGCATCGAAGGCCACCTCGGCGCCGGCGCCGTTGATGATGTCCCGCTCGGCCAGGGCCCGCAGGGACTCGTCGACGTCGTGGATCACGGCCGCCTCCTGGTCTAGATGAACCCCTGGCGCATGGCGTAGGCCACGGCGTGGCTGCGGTTCTTCAACTGGTGACGGGACAGGAGCTCGTGGATGGTGCTCTTCACGGTCCGCTCGGAGTAGGACAGCTGGCGGGCGATCTCGGCGATCTCGAGCCCGTCGGCCAGGAGGCGCAGCACCCGGATCTCCCGCTCCGACAGGCCGGTGAAGGACAGCCCCCGGGGCGCGAGCACCTGGCGCTGCAGCCGGCCGACGCCCACCAGGAGCCGCCCCAGGAGATCGGCGGGGACGGCGCCCTCGCCGGCGGCCGCGCCCTGGACGGCGGCGGTCAGGCGCTCGGGAGTGGCCTCGGACCGGCGCAACAGGTTGCAGGCGCCGGCCTGGATGGCGGCCAGAAGGCCCTTGTCGTCCAAGCGGGTGGCCACCAGGACGATCTTCGGACATCCGTTGCGCTGCAAGGCGGTCGTGACGCGGACGGTCTCCTCGTCCACCTCGTCGGCCACCACCAGGGCCACCTGGGCGGCGTCCGGGGAGTCCTCCACCACCGCCAGCTCGGGCCGGGGCCGCAGCTGGGCCACGATGCCCGTCTGCGAGATGGGGTCACGGGCATAGACGAACACCGGAGTGCGATCGCTCAACGGGGCCACCTCCTCGTACCGGTCGGATGGTGCGACGGCTGGATCACCAAGGGCTCCACGGGCACTCCACACTGACTCAACGGGCACTGATCAGTGCCCGTTCGGTCGGTCAAGAAGGGCTGACAATGCCTTTCTCACCAGCCGAAATACCGTTGTACACAGGCCCCCCTCCGGCTACGTTCGGATCATGGGCGCCAGCGTGATCCTTTCTTCCGACACGCTCTCCGTTGACCCCGGCGGGGTCGTGACGTGCGAGCTGTCCGTCCGCAACACCGGCAACGTGGTCGACGAGTTCACCATGTCGGTGCTCGGCGACTCCGAAGGGTGGGCATCGGTCGAGCCACCCGTGCTGTCGCTGTTTCCCGGCGCCGAGGAGAAGGCGCAGCTGCGCTTCCGGCCGCCCCGCTCCGCCGACACGCCCGCCGGTGAGGTGCCTTTCGGCGTGCGGGTCCGCTCCCGGGAGGACCCCCAGGGCTCGGTGGTGGAGGAAGGGACGCTCGAGGTCGGCACCTTCAGCGACGTCTTCGCTGAGCTGGTGCCGCGGGCCTCGCGGGGCCGGCGGACGGCGTCGCACACCCTGGCGCTCGACAACCGGGGCAACGCTCCCGTCAATGCCACCCTGAAGGCCAAGGACCCCAACGATCTGCTGCTCTTCGACTTCGAGGACCCAGCGGTGCTGGCCGAGCCCAACACCGCCGCCTTCGCCAAGGTCAGGGTCAAGCCCCGCAAGGGTTTCCTGCGGGGCCCGGCCCGGACCCACTCCTTCCAGGTGTTCATCGACGCCAACGGGGCCGGCCCGTCCAGCGCCGAGGCGAGCATGCTCCAGGAGCCACTCATCCCCAAGTGGCTCCCGAAGGCGCTCCTCCTCCTCGTGGCGCTCATCATCCTGTGGTACGTCATGTTCAAGCCCGAGGTGCGGGCCGTGGCCCGCTCCGCGGTGAAAGAAGACATCGCGGCGCAGAACGAGCAGCTGGCGGCGGTCAGCTCCAAGGTCGACAAGGTGGCGGCGGCACAGGCGGCCGGCGCCGGGGCGGGAGCCGGCGCGGGAACGGCGGCGGGCACCACCGCCACCACCCTGCCGCCGGGAGCTGCCGCGGGCGCGCCGGCGGGCGGTGCCGCCGCCGGGGAGGGCACTCCCTTCGACGTCCGGCTGGTGGCCAACGCCGCCCCGGGCGGGGCACTGGACCGCCAGGTCTACAAGGTCCCCAAGGGCCAGCAGCTCTCACTCACCGACGTCGTGCTCCAGAATCCCGCCGGCGACGCCGGGGACCTGGAGATCCGCCGGGGCGACTCCGTCATCCTGCGGGTCAACCTGTCGAACTTCCGTGACCTCGACTACCACTTCGTGTCCCCCTTGTCGTTCAAGGAGACCCAGGAGCTGGTGATGGCGGTCAGTTGCGCCAACCCCGCCGAGGGGCCGCGCTGCACGCCCGCCGCCTACTTCGCCGGGTTCACGGAAGAGACGCCCTCGGGGTAACGGCTCCCGGACGGGACGCCCACGAACAGGTAAATCCGTTGTCGGCCCTGGGACCGGGGGCTAGCTTGCGGGCTTCTCTCGGGACCTGCGGCCCCGTCACCCTGACTGCCATCCCCGGGGCACAAGGAGAACTCAGCCATGGATGTGGAGATCCGTCATTCCCCCAGCTTCGCCGTCGCCCGCACCACCCTGGCCGGCGGTGAGTCGGTCCGGGCCGAGGCGGGCGCCATGCTCGCCACCTCGGCCGGCATCACCCTGGAAGGCAAGGCCGAAGGCGGCGTCATGAAGTCACTGGGCCGGATGGCGGCCGGCGGCGAGTCGTTCTTCATCAACACCATCACCGCGCCGCCCCAGGGGGGCTGGGTCGACTTCGCTCCCAACCTGCCCGGCGACCTGGTGGTCACCAAGGTGGATCCCAGCCGGGGCCTCGTCATCCAGGCCGGGTCTTGGTTGTGCTCCGAGGCCGGCGTCCAGATCGACACCGGCTGGGGGGGCATGAAAACGGCCGCCGGCGGTGAGGGATTCTTCGTCGTGCGCGCCTCGGGCGACGGCCAGATCGTCCTGTCCTGCTACGGCGCCCTCGACGCCATCACCCTGGGGCCGGGCGAGCAGATCGTGGTCGACTCCGGCCACATGGTCGCCTTCGAGTCCACCATCGGCGTCCAGACCCGCATGGTCACCCGCTCCGGCAGCGGCATCAAGGGGTTCCTGAAGTCGGCGGTGCAGACGGCCAAGACCGGCGAGGGGCTGGTCTTCGACTTCACCGGTCCGGGCCAGGTGCTGATCCAGAGCCGCAACCCCCGCAGCCTGCTCGACTGGCTGACGGCCGAGCTGCCCTTCACCCGCTCCTAGGGACCGGGGCACCATCATGCCGGGAGCGCCGCCGCCACCGCCTGCCAGGCCCGGCGGTGGCGCTCGACGTTGACCGTCCGGTCGCCGGTGGCGACGACCACCACGCCGACACCGCCGGCGGCCAGGCCCTTGTCCACGGCGGGGACGATGTCGCCGGCCCGCTCGACGCGCTCGGCCGGCAGCCCGTAGGACCGGGCCATACTCACCAGGTCGAGGCCGTGGGGCGTTCCGAACAGCGCCTCGAAGTCGCCGGCGTCGACCAAGGGGGACGTGGCCTGGGGCAGGAAGGAGAAGATCCCGCCGCCGTCGTTGTCGACGATCACGAGGACGGCCGACAGCCCCGAGCGGGCGGCGAAGGTGAGGCCGGCGGCATCGTGGAGGAAGGCCAGGTCCCCCATGAGCCCGACCACGGGGTCCCCGCCGGCGGCGGCCACGCCGAGCACCGTGGAGGTGAACCCGTCGATGCCGTTCACCCCCCGGTTGGCCAGAACCCGCACACCGGTCCGGGGCCGGGCGAAGGCCTCGACGTCACGGACGGGCATGCTCGAGGCCACCACCAGGGTGGCGCCGGTGGGCAGGCACTCGTGGAGGTCGCGGGCCACCCGGCCCTCGAAGGGTTCGTCGGCGGCGTCGAGGAACTCGTCGAGGGCGGCGCGGGCGATCGACTCCGCTGCCACCCACTGGTCGAGCCAGTCGGGGTTGGGGGAGTTGGTGACGCGTCCGGCCAGCCCGTCGAGCACCAGCGCCGGGTCGGCGGCCAGGCGCCACGTGGCCGAGCGGCCCGGATCCAGCCAGGCGGCGTCGGGGTCGACGAGCACCTGGGGGACCGAGGCGTCCAGCCAGGCGCCGGCGCCCTTGGATGTGAGGGGGCCGCCGAGGCGCACCACCAGATCGGGACGGTGGGCGGCGGCGAACCCCGGCACCCGCAGCAGCGCCTCGTAGCAGGAGACGGTGCCCGAGCCGGGTTGGCGCAGTCCGGAGATCGGGTCGGCCAGGACCGGCCAGCCGGCGGCCCGGGCGAACCGGTCCACCACCGCGAAGTTGCAGCCCGCCCCCCAGCCGGCCACGAGGACGCCCCGCTCGGCCCGCTGCACCACGCCCGCCAACCAGTCGAGGTCTTCCGTCCCCAGGGCCAGGCGGCCGGGCAGTCCGGCCGTCCACGGGCTGCCGTCCTCCCGTCCCGGCACGAGAGGGACCTCGGCGCTCTCCGGCACCAGCGGCTCCCGGAAGGCGAGGTTCAGGTGCACCGGTCCGGCCGGGCGCCCCGCCGCCTCCGAGAACGCCCGGGCGGCGACAGGCCGCCAGGACGCCATGGCCGCCGGATGGTCCTCCGGGCCCAGGTCGGCGAAGAAGCGGACGGCGGAGCCGTAGAGCTTGACCTGGTCGGTGGTCTGGGCGGCGCCCGTGTCGCGCAGCTCCGACGGACGGTCGGCGGTGCACACCAGCAGCGGCACCCGGGCGTGGCGGGCTTCGAGGACGGCACCGTGGAGGTGGGCGGCGGCCGTCCCCGAGGTGCACAGCACGGCGGCCGGGCGTCCGGACGCCTTGGCCGCTCCTAAGGCGAAGAAGCCCGCCGAGCGCTCGTCGAGGAACACGTGGACCCGCACGCGGGGATCGGCGGCCAGGGCCAGGGCCATGGGGGTGGAGCGCGAGCCGGGAGCGACGGCGGCCGTGGTCAGCCCGGCCCGGGCCCACTCGTCGACCAGCGTGCGGGCGAAGGCGGCGTTGGCGTCGCCGGTCATGACCCGGTCCTCGGAGGTGACAGGATCCTCAGGTGCGGGTGGTGCTCCTCCACGGATTCACCCAGGGCCCGGGGTCCTGGGACAACCTGGCCGAACGCCTGGCCGGTGAGCATGACGTCGTCACACCCACCCTGCCCGGACACGGCGGTGCCGGCGCCGTCACGGGGACCTTCGAAGACGAGGCGGCGGCCCTGGCGCGGGCGGTGGACGGGCCGCCGGCGGCGTGGGTGGGCTACTCCATGGGCGGGCGCGTCGCGCTCCGCATCGCCCTGGAGCGGCCCGACCTGGTCGAGCGCCTCGTCCTCCTCGGCGCCACCGCCGGCCTGGCCGACCCGGCCGAGCGCGCCGCCCGCTGCCGGCGGGACGAGACGCTGGCCGCGGGCCTGGAACGCAAGGGCCTGGACCAGTTCCTTGCCGGGTGGCTGAACCAGGCGCTGTTCAAACGCCTGCCCCCCGAAGCCGCCGGCCTGGAGGAACGCCGGCGCAACACCGTCGAGGGGCTGGCCTCGGCCCTGCGCCGGCTGGGCACGGGCGCCCAGGAGCCGCTGTGGGACCGCCTCGGTGAGCTGCGCATGCCCGTGCTGCTCATGGCCGGCGAGCATGACGGCACCTTCACCGCCACCGCCTTCCGGCTGGCGGCCGGCATCGGCGACAACGCCGGCCTGTCCCTCGTCCCCGGCGCCGGCCACGCCGCCCACCTGGAACGACCCGACGCCTTCGCCACCATCCTGGAACGGTTCCTCGCTCACGGCTCCCCCTCCTCCAGGGGCGAGCGCCGAAGCCACCCCGGAGGGCGAGGATCTGCGGTGGGTGGCCAGCCGGAGGTGGCTGAGGTGCGAGAAGACCCGTAGCGGGCCAGCAGGTCAGGGTCGGGCACGGGCCGGCGCACGGCCAGCCCGCCGGCCACGGGGACGAGCGGCTCGGCCACCACGTCGCCGGCCAGGAGCGTGCCCGTCCCCAGCCCGCAGGCGAAGGGCAGCTCGGGCAGGCAGGCGGCCAGCGCCACCCCGGCGGCCAACCCCACCGACGTCTCGTACAGCGACGACACGATCACGGGGACCCCGGCCTCGGCGGAGATGGCCAGGGCGGGGCGCACGCCGCCCAGGGGCTGGGTCTTGAGCACCACGGCGTCGGCCGCGGCCAGGCGGCGCAGGCGGGAGGCGTCCTCCACGGTGCGCACCGCCTCGTCGGCGGCGAGGGGGACGGGCACCAGGCGCCGGAGCCGGGCCAGGTCCTCGAGCGACTCCACGGGCTGCTCGGCCAGCTCCAGGTCGTACCTGTCGAAGCGGAACAGGGCCAGCACGGCGTCGTCGAGGTCCCAGAAGGCGTTGGCGTCGATGCGGATGCGCCCGTCCGGCCCCAGGGCGTCACGCACGGCCGCCACCCGGTCCAGGTCGGCGCCGGCCGGGTCGGCGCCCACCTTGACCTTGACCGTCCCGATCCCGGCGGCCCGGGCCTCGGCGGCGAGCACGCCCGCCCGGTGGGCCGGCACGGCCGGCACCAGGGCGTTCACCAGAATGTGATCCCGCACCGGCGCCG
The DNA here is from genome assembly GCA_044870155.1 of Acidimicrobiia bacterium. Taxonomy (GTDB): domain Bacteria; phylum Actinomycetota; class Acidimicrobiia; order IMCC26256; family BP-133; genus CAWBJP01. The sequence continues at coordinate 6,706 of JBIOYN010000239.1, forward strand.
GCCACTGTTCGTTGGCGGCCTCCTGGCACGCCGCCCAGCAGGTCACCGGATCGGAGGGGTAGCCGGGGAGCGGAGACCACTCCCCCCAGCCGGCGGGCCCTTCCACCAGCACGGCGTCGCGGTGGTCGAGCCCCGCCACCGGCGTGCGCAGCGGCAGCCGCACGTGGAAGGCCCGGGTCATGACGTCCACAGGCCGGCGGCGAAGAGGACGGAGGTCACCAGCTGGAGGCGGGCCGTGCCCACCAGGGCGGCCACCAGCGACGGCGGGTCGCTCCGGGTGGCGACCAGGCGCATGGGCACCACCGCCAGGGGCAGGGCCAGGAGGGCGAGCGCCACCGGGGGACGGGACAGCGCCAGGGCGGCCACGGTGGCGAAGGCGGCGCCCACACAGGCGCCGTACAGCCGCCGGGTGCGAGCCGGCCCCAGGCGGACGGCCAGCGTCCGCTTGCCCGCCTCGGCGTCGGTGCCGATGTCGCGCAGGTTGTTGGCCACCAGGATGGCGCAGGCCAGCAGGCCCACGGGCAGGGCCGCCACCAGAGCCACGGCGGGCAGGCGCTCGAGGTGGACATAGGCGGAGCCGGCGGTGGCCACGAACCCGAAGAAGACCAGGACGGCCGCCTCCCCGAACCCCGAGTAGCCGTACGGGCGGGGGCCACCGGTGTAGAGGACGGCGGCGGTGATGCAGGCCACGCCGACCAGAATGAGGCGCAGGTCCACGGCCAGGGCCAGGGCGAGTCCGGCCCCGGCGGCGACAGCGAAGGCGACGGCGGCGGCGGTGCGCACCGCTTCGGGCGCCACCACCCCGGAGGCCGTCAGGCGCACCGGTCCTCGGCGGTGGGTGTCGGTGCCCCGGCGTCCGTCGGAGTAGTCGTTGGCGTAGTTGACGCCCACCTGGAGGGCGAGGGCCACGACGAGGGCGGCGACGGCGCGCCAGGCCACCACCTGGCCCTCGGCGGCGGCGACGGCCGTCCCCACCAGCACCGGGGACACCGAGGCGGGCAGGGTGCGGGGACGGGCACCCGCCACCCATGGGTTCACAGCACCCCTCCCCTCAGGGTCGGCGGGGGAACTTCCCGAAGTCGGGCGGGCGCTTCTCCACGTAGGCGTCGCGGCCCTCCTGGGCCTCCTCGCTCATGTAGTAGAGGAGGGTGGCGTCGCCGGCCAGCTGCTGGATGCCGGCCAGCCCGTCGGTGTCGGCATTGAAGGCGGCCTTGAGCAACCGCAGGGCCAGGGGGCTCTTGGCCAGCATCTTGCGGCACCAGGCCACCGTCTCCGCCTCGAGCGCCTCCAGGGGGACGACCGTGTTGACGAGCCCCATGCGCTCGGCCTCGGCGGCGTCGTACTGCTCGCACAGGTACCAGATCTCCCGGGCCTTCTTGTGGCCCACCATGCGGGCCAGCAGGCCGGCGCCATAGCCGCCGTCGAAGGAGCCGACCTTGGGGCCGGTCTGGCCGAAGCGGGCGTTGTCGGCGCAGATGGTGAGGTCGCACACCACGTGGAGCACGTGGCCGCCGCCGATGGCGTAGCCCGCCACCATGGCCACCACCGGCTTGGGCAGGCGCCGGATCTGGACCTGGAGGTCGAGCACGTTGAGCCGGCCGACCCCGTCCTCGCCCACGTAGCCGTCGTCGCCCCGGATGCGCTGGTCGCCCCCGGAGCAGAAGGCGTCGGGGCCTTCGCCGGTGAGGATGATCACGCCGACGGTGCGGTCGTTGCGGGCCCGCTCGAAAGCGTCCGACAGCTCGAAGAGGGTCTGGGGCCGGAAGGCGTTGCGGACCTCGGGCCGGCAGATGGTGATCTTGGCGATCCCCTCGGCGGTCTCGTAGCGGATGTCGGTGAAGTCCCCGTCCGGCTTCCAATCGGGGATTGCAGCCCGGGGCACGGGGTGTCCCCGAGATGGCTCGTCGATTGTGGGCGTCATCACTCCCAGAGTATTCGCTACCAGGGATGCGGCGCATAACTGACACACCCACGGTTTATGATCTCCTTGTACCAAACGTCTGTTCGATTGAGAGGAGATCGATCGTGACCTGGATCCTGGCCGGAGCCACCGTGATGGTGCTGAGCGCGATTGCCGTGGGCTGCCGGCGTGCCGACCGGGACCGCTGCCGGGCCGCCCATCCCACGGCCCTGCGCCTCGTCTATCCGCTGCTGGTGGCGGCCAACGGTGACGCCGGGCCTCCCGGCCCCCTCCCCCGCCGGCGGGAACGCCACCTGGTGGTGGTGGGCACCGACGCCGGCGAGATCAGTGCCCGGCGATGAGCGAGACGGCCGCTCAGGACGGAGCGCCGCCGGCGAGCTCCCGGGCCTGGTGCAGGTGCTCGACCAGCTCCGCCAGGGTGGTGCGGGCATTGAGCCCGCTGGTCGAGGGCATCAGGTAGGCCGGAGCGCCGGCGAAGCCGCCGGGCTGGGGGCCGGGGCGGGCGTGGCGGTCCACCGCCGCCCGCCAGCCGGCCAGGCCCACGAAGACGACGCCACCGGGACGGAGCCACTCCACCAGCCGGCCCACCCGTTCGGCGCCGGCGGCGTACTCGGGCGGAGCGAGGAGGTCGGCCCGGGGCGTGGCCCGCTTCACCAGGTCCGTCATCCCCACGCCGTCCGCGGTCAGGGCGTGGAACGGGTCCCGGGCCTGGGAGACGATCCCGGCGGCGACGGCCGCGGGCCAGAAGCGGTTGGTGGCGCCGGCGTAGCCATAGCCGGCGTCGGCGGCGACCAGCGACGGGTTGAGCCCGCACACCAGGAGGCGCATGTGCGGACCCACGAAGTCGGGCAGGGTCCGGGCCCGCCGGGCCCGGACCCACACGGCGTCGCCCGCCTCCTCGGCGCGCTCCACGTCGAAGCCGGCGCCGGCCACCACGTCGGCGAACCGGTCGGGGGGCCAGCGGGCGAAGAACCGACCCGGGAACTCGTCGTCGCTCACGTACCCCTCGTCGTCGCCCACCAGGGCGGTGATCTCCAGCGGGGCATCGAGCGCCAGGGCCCGGTGCAGACGGGCCAGAGCCACGGGAAGGCGGGCCTTGGCCACGTGGACGTAGGTGTTGCGGGCCCAGGCGCCGCCCAACGAGCGGTCCCGGAAGGGCAGCGCCTCCAGGTCACCCTGAACGAGCACGGTCGATGGGGCCCGGCGCCGGGCCCGGTCCACCATGGCGGCGGCGGCGTCGATCCCGACCACCGTGCCCGCCCCGCCCAGCGCCGGAAGGTAGGTGCCCGGCCCGCAGCCCAGATCGGCGCAGGGCCGTCCGGGAAGGGCCGAGGCGGCGAAGGCGGCCGCCCGCGCCGCGTGGCGGGGAGGGCGGCGGGCCTCGTAGTCGCCGGCCCGGGCCTCGTAGATCCCGATGGTGGCCCGGTCCACCTCGGCTACCAACCCGCCGTTCCGGGTGCGCCTTTGAAGGGACCCTGGATCCGGGCGGTGATCCAGCCCCCGTAGAAGTCGCCCGCCTGGGCGGCGACGCGCTCCCCGTCCACGAAGCAGCCGTCCACCCGCCCCGGATAGAAAGCGACGTAATCGGCCAGCGTCTCGTAGCCGGCGGCGGGAGCGGGGTAGGACCACGCCGCTTCCACCACATGCCGGTCGCCGGCCTGCGCGCTCCAGTACACGGCCACGCCCTTGAACTCGCAGAACGAGTGCCGGGACCGAGCGGTGAGGACCCCGGCGGCCACGTCGCCCGGCGGCAGGTAGTACACGGGCGGGTGGCTGGTCTCCAGCACCCGCAAGGCCCCCCGCGACTCGCCGATCACCACCCCGCCCAGGTGGACGGTCACGTGCTCGACGCTCGGCTCCACCCGGGGCGGCCGGGGGTAGTCCCACACCGACTCCCGCCCGCCACCGCTCATGGGCCGAGGCTAGGCGTCCCGGGCGGCGGGCGGGGTGGCGGCGGCGGAGAGGGAAACCGCCGCCACCCCGAACGCCGGAGGGGGCACGTACCAGTCAAACGCCTCGACCTGGGAGGTACCTGCGACCGGCCTGTGAGGAAGCTGTGATCTCCCCTCCGAGTAGAACTGACGGATGTGGTGGCGGGACTGGAGGTCAGGCCGTGGCCCGCCGACGACGCCGCCCCGCTGGCCGCCGGCCGGCCCCGGGACGAAGCCAAGGATCCGATCCTGGCGCCGCACGCCCTCCGCTCCCCCCACGGAGAAGTCGGCCCCGGCCAGGTGTGGCTGCGCCCTCGGACGACTCCATGGATGACGTGGCCGCCGCCGCCGACCTCCTCGGCGCCACCTACGGCGACTGCATCCGGGTGGTGGCCGAGTCCTGAGCCGGCGCCGCCGGCGCCAGGGGCAGCTTGACCACGAACCAGGCGCCGGGGCCGGGGGAGACTTCGAGGCGGGCCTGCCCCCCGTGGGCCTCGGCCACGGCGGCCACGATGGACAGCCCCAGCCCGGCGCCGCCCGTGGCCCGGCTGCGGGCGGCGTCGGCCCGGTAGAAGCGCTCGAAGACCTGGTCGCCCACGCCCGGCGGGAGGCCCGGGCCCTCGTCGCGCACGTCGAGGCGGGCGTGGCCGTCCTCGGCCAGCACCCGCACGTGCACGGGCGTGCCCGGCGGCGTGTGGACGGCGGCGTTGCCGAGCAGGTTGCCGGCCACCTGGCGCAGGCGGGCCTCGTCGCCGACCACCACCACCGGCGCCTGGCCGGTCAGGGTGATGGTCCGCTCCGGCGACACCGCCCGGGCATCGGCCACCGCATCGGTGGCGAGGCGGAGCAGGTCGACGGGCTCGCGCTCCAGGGGCCGGCCCTGGTCGAGGCGGGCCAGCAGGAGCAGGTCCTCGACCAGGAATCCCATCCGGGTCGCCTCCTCCTCGATGCGGCGCATGGCGTTGGCCAGGTCCTCGGGCCGCTCCGAGGCCCCCTGGCGGAACAGCTCGGCGTAGCCCCGGATCGACGTCAGGGGGGTGCGCAGCTCGTGGCTGGCGTCGGCCACGAAGCGCCGGAGGCGCTCCTCGGAGGCGGCGCGCCGCGAGAAGGCGTCCTCGATCTGACCCAGCATGACGTTGAGGGCCAGGCCCAGGCGGCCCACCTCGGTGTCGGGTTCAGCCCGCTCCACCCGCCGGGAGAGGTCGCCGGCGGCGATCGCCTCGGCGGTGGCGCCGATCTCGCCCAGGGGCCGCAGGCCGAGGCGGACCACCCAGGTGGAGAGGGCGGCCAGGGCACCGAGCACCACGGCGGAGACCACCACCATGATCCCCACCAGCCGGCGCAGGGTGGCCTGATTGGCCTCCAGGGGGAGGGCCACCACCAGCGAGCCGCCGTCGTTGAGCGGTGTGGTCAGGATGCGCCAGGTGAAGCTGGAGTTCCCGTTCGAGGCCACCTCGGCGTAGGCCTCCCGGTCCGGGAGGTCGGGCGGGAGGTCGGGGCGGGGCTGGCCCGGGCTCACGTAGCGGACGGTGGGGCCGAAGGGCTGGCGCAGCTCTGCGTAGGTGCCGGAGAGGATGACGGAGCGTCCCGAGGGTCGCGACCCCGGGAACACCCCACCCCGGGACAGCTCGGTGAACACGGGCGCCCGGGAGTCGCGCAGCTGTCCGTCGACCCGCTGCTCGAGGAAGGTGGACAGCGCCCGGTAGGTGGCCAGGTTGGCGGCCATCAAACCGAAGGCCACCACCACCAGGACCCCGGCCAGGAGTCGGGCCCGCAGCGACATCTCTAGTTGGGCAGCCGGAGGGTGTAGCCCACCCCCCGGACGGTGTGGATGAGCCGGGGCTCGACCCGGTCGACCTTCTTGCGCAGGTAGGAGATGTAGGTCTCCACCACGTTGGCGTCGCCGCCGAAGTCGTACTCCCACACGTGGTCGAGGATCTGGGCCTTGGACAGCACCCGGCGGGCGTTGACCATGAGGTAGCGCAGCAGCTTGAACTCGGTGGGAGTCATGGGCAGGGCCTCCCCGGCCCGGAACACCTCGTGGGTGTCCTCGTCGAGCTCGAGGTCGGCGAACACGAGACGGGCCGGGGTCTCCCCCACACCCGTCCGGCGCAGCACGGCCCGCACCCGGGCCACCAGCTCCTCGAGCGAGAACGGCTTGGTCACGTAGTCGTCACCGCCCAGGGTGAGGCCGGTGACCTTGTCCTCGGTGGCGTCCCGGGCGGTGAGGAACAGCACCGGGATGCGCAGGCCCTCACCCCGCAGCCGGCGGGTGACCTCGAAGCCGTCGAGGTCGGGCAGCATCACGTCGAGGACGATGAGCTCGGGCCGGAAGGCCCGGGCCCGCTCCAGGGCCTCGCGCCCGGTGGCGGCGGTGGCCACCTCGAAGCCCACGTAGCGCAGAGCGGTGCCGACCAGGTCGGTGATGTTCGGCTCGTCGTCGACGACCAGGACGCGCGCCTCGGCCACGGCCCCATTCTTCATCGCTAGGCGTCGGGGCGTTCGCCCAGGGTGATGGTGAGCACGACCTCGGCCCCCTCCCGCACCACCTTGACCGGCACCTGCTGGCCGGGGGTCAGTTGCTGGCGCAGGATGCCCACCAGCTCGGAGGAGCCGACGACGGGCGTGCCAGCGATCTCCACGATCCGGTCGCCGGCCCGCATGCCGGCGGCGGCGGCGGGACCGCCGGCGGTGACCTCGACCACCGCCGCGCCCCGGCTGCCGTCCTCGGCGTCGGACGTGGTGATCCCGAGGAAGGCGGCAGCCCGGGCCGGCGCCCCGGTGCGGAGGCGGTCGATCACGGGCCGGGCGGCGTCGATGGGGATGGCGAAGCCGATGTTCTGACCTCCCCGGCCGGCCACGGCGGTGTTGATCCCCACCACCCGGCCGCCGGCGTCGACCAGGGGGCCCCCGGAGTTCCCCGGGTTGATGGCGGCGTCGGTCTGGATGAGCCCGGTGAGATTGTCGAGGGAGCGGCCGAGGGCGGAGACGATCCCCCGGGTCACGCTGGGGTCGCCCCGCAGGCCGAGGGCGTTGCCCACCGCCACCACGTCGTCACCCACGGCCAGCGACGCCGACGAGCCAAGCTCGGCGGCGGGGAGGTCATGGGCGCCGGGGATGTGGAGCAGGGCGAGGTCGTTGTTGGAGTCGAGCCCCACCACCTCGGCGGCCCGGGAGTCGTTCTCGCCGAAGAGGGTGACCCGGATGCTGCGGGCGCCTTCGGCCACGTGGGCGTTGGTGAGCACCTCGCCGCCGGGGGTGAGGATGATCCCGGTGCCTTCGCCGCCACTGCTGGCCCCCCGCACGGCGATGGCGACGACCGAGGGCTCGACCTTGGCCAGGATGGCGCGGACGTCCGTGCCGGCGCCGGTGGGCCGGGACAGCTCGGCTCCGGACCCACCGCCGGCATCGACGGCGGGGCGGGCGGCCAGGGCCGGAGCGGCGTCGTTCTCGACCAGGTTGGCGCCCACCACGCCGCC
>JBIOYN010000240.1:0-4573 GCA_044870155.1 Acidimicrobiia bacterium
CGGCCACCACGAGAACCGACCCCTTCCGCACCCAGAGGAGCCACAGATATTCCTTGAACTGTGAGTCGTAGTCTTCGCTGGGCATCCTGGCCATCCCCTGGGCCCGGTTCAGGGAGCGAAGCAACCCAGTTGCGCCGCCCATGAGCGGGCAAGGCTTCGTAACCAGATTGTGACAGAGTTCCCCCTTCACTGACAGAGAGGGTCATTCGTCCCTATCGGCCGCCCCTTTCACCGTTAGATGATGTTGACGCTTGAGCGGGCGTGAGGAGGGGGAGCGTGGAGCCATCCCGCTCGAAATCGCATCTCCGTAAGCGCTCGGGACGAGCGCCAAGGCGTCGCTTGGGTGCCGCGTCCGTTGTGTTCGTTTTTCTGGGTGCGGTGCCGGTGCAGGCGACATCGGATCCGACCTTCATCGGGATGCATCCGCACGCTCAGGAACAGGCCACGGCCCGGGGCCGGATCATCACCGCCGTCGAAGGTTTCGCGGGGCGTGTGTATCTCGGCTACGGCGACTCGGATCGCAACACGGGTCCGATCATTCTGTCGAGCTACGAACCGCGCTCGGGAACCTGGCATGACCCGGTCACCTACCGGACAGAGGAGGTCGGGCGATTCCGCCTCCTCGCCGGTTCCCTGTGGGCGCCCGCCTTCGATCCTCAAGGGCGAAAGGACATCGGCTACGCGATCGGTGATGCGTCGCACCACTGGGCTGCGCATCCCGTCGATGCCGGACCGATTCCGCTGCGCAGCCTGGGGCCCGTGCACAGCTATGACGTCGTCGCCCCGAGGTCCACCACGGAGCGCTTCCTGACGGGCGCCTACGAGGAGTCGAAAGGTGGGGGCGTCCTCCGCTTCACGCCCGAGACGGGCTGGACCGTGTCGTTGTCAGTACCAGGGCCGGCCACCCGGTTCTACAACATCGCCGAGTTGGACGGCCGGCTCTACACCGTGCTGGGCGGCGTGGCCGGCCGGACCCGCGACTACGACGTCGAAGAGAACTCCTTCACCTACGACGGGCTGACATGGTCCCGGGGTCCGAGGTTGAGCGGGTTCATCAAGCCCATCAACTTTGCCGGCCGGCTGGTGTACCGCTCGGAGGACGGGCGGCTCCTGTCCTTCGACGGCCACAGGGTCGACGAGCTGCCCGTCTCCGGCGCCGTCGACCACGACGCTGACGGGTGCACCCTGGTCGTGATCTCCACGGCGGATGGCAGACTGCATTCCACGACTGACCTCCGCTCCTGGAGGGACGAAGGCGCCATCCCGCCTCTGGCCACGGCGGTCGGTCTGCTCGAAGGCGTGGCCTATGTCGGAACGGCGCACTCCGCGCTCTACGGGCTGCCACTTCAGTGATGATCCCGGTTGCTCCCCACCGAGGCCGGCTATGAGCGTGGCGGTGATCACCGGCTCCGGCGGCCTCATCGGGTCGGAGGCGGCCCTCCATTTCGGTGGGGTCGGCCTCGAGGTCGTGGGCATCGACAACGACATGCGCCGCGTCTTCTTCGGGGATGACGGTTCGACCACCTGGAACGTCGCTCGACTGCAGCGGGCGCTGGGGGCGGGGTATCGCCACATGGACTCCGACATCCGGGACCGAGCGGCCATCAACCGCCTCTTCGCCCACTACGGGCCGGCCATCGCACTCGTCATCCACACGGCGGCGCAGCCCTCGCACGACTGGGCCGCCCGTGATCCGTTCACCGACTTCGACATCAACGCCGTGGGCACGCTCAATGTGCTCGAGGCGACCCGGAATCATGCTCCGGGAGCCACCTTCATCTTCACCTCGACCAACAAGGTGTATGGCGATCTGGCCAACCGCCTCCCCTTCGTCGAGCTGGAAACGCGCTACGAGATCGACCCTGCCCACCCCTACGCCGAGGGCATCCCCGAAGACATGTCCATCGACTCCTCACTCCACAGCGTCTTCGGCGCCTCGAAGGTGGCCGCCGACGTCATGGTCCAGGAGTACGGACGCTATTTCGGGATGAGGACCGTGTGCTTCCGGGGTGGGACGCTCACCGGCCCCAACCATTCGGCCGCCGAGCTCCACGGCTTCCTGGCCTACGTCATGCGCTGTGCGGTGACGGGGCGGCCCTACGTCGTCCACGGATACAAGGGCAAGCAGGTTCGCGACGCGATTCACAGCCGCGACCTCATCGACGCCTTTCAATGCTTCTTCGAGAGCCCCCGGAGCGGCGAGGTCTACAACATCGGCGGCGGCCGGTTCTCCAACTGTTCCGTCCTGGAGGCGATCACCATCGCCGAACGCATCGCCGATCGGGCCATGACCTGGTCCTACAACGAACGCAACCGCATCGGCGACCACATCTGGTGGATCGGCGCCAACGAGCGTTTCCGCAGGCACTATCCGGCCTGGCGGCTCAGCTATGACGTCGAGGCGATCCTGCGCGAGATCTACGACGCCAACGCCGGGAGGTGGGCGGCCTGATCGATCTCGGCAAGAAGAACGTGCTCGGGGTGCTGGTCGACGCGGTCGACTACGAAGCGGCAGTGGACCGGATCATCCGAGCCGCCGAAGACCGGCGGCCCTACGGCGTGAGCGCCCTCGCCGTCCATGGGGTCATGACGGGCGTCGACGACGCCGAGCACCGGTACCGCCTCAACCACCTGGATCTCGTCACCCCGGACGGACAACCCGTTCGTTGGGCCCTCAACCTTCTTTACCGGACGAAGCTCAGGCAGCGGGTCTACGGTCCAACGCTCACGTTGCAGGTGTGTGAGGCGGCGGCCCGCCGGGGACTGCCGGTCTACTTCTACGGAAGCCACCCTGAGGTGCTGGCGAGCCTCGTTCCCAACCTCAAGGCGAGGTTTCCGGACCTGGACGTACGAGGTTACGAACCCTCGAAATTCCAGACGCTGACCGCCCACGAGAAGGCGGAGATCATCGGACGGATCTCGGCCTCGGGAGCGCGCATCGCCTTTGTCGGCCTCGGTTGTCCCCGCCAGGAGATCTTCGCCTACGAGTACCACGAGGATCTGCCCATGCCGTTGGTCGCGGTCGGTGCCGCCTTTGACTATCACGCCGGTCTGATCGATGAGCCTCCGCCGTGGATGCAACGCCACGGCCTCCAGTGGCTCCACCGGCTGGCTCAGGACCCCCGTCGCCTCTGGCGTCGGTATCTCATCGGCAATCCCCGCTATCTCGTCCGTCTCATGGCCCAGGCATCGGGGCTGGTGCGTCCGGACATCGATTCGACGATTGCACCTCGGCACCTGGTGGGTGTCGGATGATCCCCCAGAGCCACCCGGAAGGGCTGTACTTGGCCACACAACGAACCCGAGAACCCGAGGGCACCGAACCACAGGGGGCGTACGGCTTGCGGTTCGACGGGCTGACCGACGGGAACCGCCTCCTCAGGCCTGTAGGTGCCCACGCGCCCGCACTGCGCGTCGAGCAGGGGCCGGCCAACGGCGCGCTGCTGCATGATTCCCTGACTGACGACACGGCTGAGCTCCGCCTCCACAACGGGAGCGTCGCCATCGACCGCCGGACCATGGTGGCCACGTTCCGGCTCGGGCACGTCCCCACCGATGAAGAGATCGTGCATCCTCTCCTGGCAGGGACGGCGGCGGTCGTGAGCCGCTGGCTCGGCCGGGAGACATTCCACGCCGGCGCGTTCACCACTGGCAAGGGGGCTTGGGCGCTCATCGGAGACAAAGGCTCCGGGAAGAGCTCGACCCTGGCGTGGTTGTCCCTCCTCGGTCTTGGGATGGTGACCGACGACCTCCTCGTCGTGGAACGGGGTTTCGTCCTGCCGGGCCCATCGTGCGTCGACCTTCGCGCCGACGCCTCCACCCGGTTGGGTATCGGTGACGGGCTCGGGGTCGTGGGCTCCCGTGAGCGCTGGCGAGCTTTGACACCTGCCAGCCCCGACGGGGTGCCCCTGCAGGGTTGGGTGTTCCTCGCCTGGGGCGACAGGGTCGAGGTCCGTCCCGTGCCACCGGCGAAACGCCTGATACGGCTCCTCGAGCACGTGGGCGTGCGCGCCCCGCCGCCGGAGCCCGTCGCCTATCTCGATTTCGCCGCCCTGCCCTGTTGGGAGCTTCGTCGTCCCCGCCGCTGGTCATCGCTTCGCGCCGCGGCCGATGCGCTACTGGGCACCCTCGCCGGTACGGCTGCGATCACATGGCCCGAAGAAGCTCACCGGTGAGCGACAACGGCAACACCAACGGATTCAACATCGACGAGCTCTACCAGCCCGTCAACAAGAAGCACCTCCGTCGACTGCCGCGGCTCGTCGTCCGTTCACTGCAGCTCTCCTGGCGGGCGGCGCGCCGGGAATTCGCCACCACGGCGGCGTTGCAGTTCGGCGCTGCCGGCGCCCTGGCCTTGCAGGTCCTGGTGGGAAAGAAGGTGCTCGACGGCGTCCTTTCCGGCGGCACCACCAACTTCGCGGGGGTGCTTCCTTCGCTGGTAGCCCTCGCCACGGCCACGGCCCTGGTGTCATTCGCCAACGTGGCGCAGGCGGAGAAGCAGAGGGTGCTGGGCGAACTGGTCGGTCGTTACGCCCAGCGCCAGGTGCTGGAGGTGGCCACGGCCGTCGCTCTC
>JBIOYN010000241.1:0-5023 GCA_044870155.1 Acidimicrobiia bacterium
CTCCGGAGGCTCCCCCCGCCGGCCGGGGCCTGCGCCACGCCTTCCGGGCCCTGCGCCACCGGGACTTCGCCCTCTTCCTCACCGGTGCCTTCCTGTCCTCCACCGGGATGTGGATGCAGAACGTCACCGTCCCCTACGTCCTCAACGAGGCCACCGGGTCGGCGGCCTGGGTGGGGCTGGCGGGCTTCGCCCAGTTCATCCCGGCCATGGTCATGGGCCCCGTGGGCGGGACGTTCGCCGACCGGTTCCCGCGGCGGAGGATCCTGCTCTGCTCCCAGTCCGTCGCCATGGTCGTCGCCTTCGTGCTGTGGCTGACGGTGCGCGACGGCCGGGTCGATCCCGGTCTCATGGTGGCGCTGGTGGCGGTGGGCGGCATCGCCTCGGGATTCGGGATCCCGGCCTGGCAGAGCTTCGTGCCCGAGCTCGTCCCCCGGGAGTCGCTGCTCAACGCCGTGGCCCTCAACTCGGCCCAGTTCAACGCCTCCCGGGCCCTGGGGTTTCTCGTCGGGGGCATCAGCCTCCACGCCTTCGGACCCGCCGCCGCCTTCCTGGCCAACGCCGTGTCGTACCTCGCCGTGCTCGGTGCCCTCCTGGTGGTGCGCGCCGGGCGGACGACGGAGGCCGCCGCCTCCGGCGCCGATCCCGCCGAGGCCGGGGGCTTCCGGTCGGCCCTGGCCTACGCCCGGCGCCACCCCGGGCTCCTCCTCACCATCGCCACCGTGGGGGTGGTGGCGTTCCTGGGCAGCCCGGTGGTGCTCCTGGCGCCCGTCTTCGCCCGGGAGGAGTTCCACGTCAACGAGGCCGCCTACGGCTACCTGGCGGCCGCCTTCGGGATCGGTGCCACCGTGGGGGCGGTGGTCCTCGGCGCCTACGGGGACGGCCTGCGCCGCTCCCGCCTGGCCACCGCCGCCATCACCGTCTACGGGCTGGCCCTGGTGGCGATGGGCCTCACGCCCGTCTACGCCGGCGGGCTGGCGGCCATGTTCATGATCGGCGCCGGCTACCTGGTGGTGGTGAGCGCCCTCAACACCGCCCTGCAGGAGAGCGTGGAGCCGCGCTTCCGGGGCCGGGTGGTGGCGTTGTACTTCATGGCCTTCACCGGCGGGTACCCCATCGGCGCCCTGCTCCAGGGATGGCTGGCCGACCTGGTGGGGGTGCGGCCGGTGGTGGCGGGCGCCGGGCTGGTGCTGGTGGGCTACGCCGTCCTCCTGATGGTGCGCCCAGCCCTCGCCCGCAGCCTGGACCCGGTGCCGGCTACCGGTCGGTAGCCTCGTTCGGTACCATCGATTCGGACCGGATCGCACCACATCGCACCGTTCGCACCCTGCGTCGCAGCAAAGGAGACACGTCGATGCCCCGCTTCACCCGCCGGCTCACCCGCGCTGTGCCCGTCTCCCTGGCCCTGGTGGCGGTGGGCACCCTGGTGCTCCCCACGGCCGCCCCCGCCGGCGATCCGCCCCCCTTCCGCCACGGCGACTTCATGGCGCTCAACTCCCGGGGCAAGGCCCCCAACACGTCCACCGATTCCATGCGTCAGGTCTACGAGTTCGACCTCTACTCGCTGGCCACGGGCGAGAAGATCGGCACCGCCGTGGATGACATCTTCTGCTCCACCACCACGCCCCCGCCCTGCCAGGTGTTCGATGCCAAGACCACCTTCAAGCTGCCCGACGGGGAGTTCACCAACCACGCCCAGATCTCGGTCGTCTTCGATCCCCAGCGGCCCGGATGGGTGCTGGTGGCGTCACTGCCTTCCAGCAAGGGCATCATCTCCGGCACCGGGGCCTACGCCGGCCGGACGGGCACGGTCGTCCTCACCGGCGTGAACGACGCCACCAGCTACCCTGCCCAGCTGGGTGTCGACGACCGCTGGGTCATCCAGTTCGATTCCAGCAGGTAGCAGGCGCTACGGGACGGCCAGGCCCGAGGGGTGGATGACGTAGGCCGTCCCGCCCGAGTGGTCGAGCCACACGCCCTCGAAGTCGGCCCGGGGGTAGGTGCGGCGCACCTCGCCGTCGCTGGCCCCGGCGGGGTCGTTCAGCACCGGGTTCCCGGAGGTGTCGAAGCCGACGAGCACACCCAGGTGGCCCTCGGAGGAGTTCACGGGGGCGCCCGGCAGCTGCCCCTCGGTCCACGAGTAGCTCAGCACCAGCGGCACGCCGGCCGCGATCCAGCTCTCCGCCTCGGCCAGGCTGGTGAGGCGGGTCACGTAACCCTCGCCGCCCGTGGCGTCGGCGGCATAGGCGGTGTTGAACGGCCAGTTGCCATGCCCGTCGAAGACCCAGTCGTAGACCCCGGCCACGGCGGCCCGCACCCGGCCCTCGCATGGCCCCGGGTCCTTGGTCCAGAAGCCGACCACCATCGAGGTCGAGGTGGGCGAGCACCACACCTCGCCCCCGTCGGGGTAGGCCCGCTGCGAGCACATGGGCACCTCCAGCACCTTTCCCCAACGGGCGGGGTCGCCGGCCGACGGTGAGGGCCGACGCTGCGGGGTGGTGGAGAGGGCCACGGCAGCCAGGGTGAGGGTGGGGGTCACCTCGGCGGGGCGGGTCGAGAACAGCCGCACCCGGAGCTGGACGGCGTCGGCGGCGGGGACGGCGTCACCGAGCACCAGGGTGTCGACGGCCACCGTGCCGTCCTCGTCGCGCTGGGCGTCGACCGAGTGGCGTTGGAGGGTCGAGCCGTCGGCGGCCCACACCCCCAGGTTGTAGAAGCGGGTGAGGCGCCCGGCGACCTGGGCCCGGGCCTCCACCTCGATCCAGGTGCCCGTGGGCGTCTGGGCGTTCCAGGACGGCACCGCCCGGGTGAATCCGAACCCGCTGGGGGTGAGCGGGCTGGTGGCCTCGCCCACGCTGTAGCTCGCCCCGTTGTAGAAGTTCCGGTCGTGGAACGCCCCCGGAGGGTCCTGGCCCGCTACGGCGCCGGCCGGGTCGAGGACGAGGGCGCCGTCGAGGCTGCGGGCCGCCCCCGCCAGCTCCCAGCCCGAGAACCCCTGCTCCGCCGCCCGCCAGCGCACCAGGGCGGCCTGGTAGCCGGCGTCGGCCCCCTCGGCACCGGCATCGGCCGGGGGCAGGAGGAGCGCGGCCAGGAACGTGACGGCGACGAGCGTGCAGGCGGGGCGCATGCTCTGGAGTCTCCCTGTTGGACACGGGCGACTCAAGCACCGGCGCGGCGTGCGGGTACGCTCCCGCGCCCGATGGACGCCACCGTCACCATCCGCCCGGCCACCGGGGACGACTTCGAAGCCGTGGCCCGGATCACCCTGGCCGCCTACCGGGCGCTGTCGGTGTGGGTGGGGGACGACTACGCCGTCGAGCTGGCCGATGTGGCCGGACGGGCGGAGTCGGGCTCCACCGTGCTGGTGGCGGAGGACGGCGACGGCCGCGTCGTCGGTTCCGTCACCCTGGTCCTGGCTCCCAGCCCATTTTTCGAGTGGGAACCCGGCGTGGACGGCGACTGCGGCTTCCGCATGCTGGCCGTCGACCCGGCCGCCCAGGGCCGGGGCATCGGTCCCGCCCTGGTCGAGGAGTGCCTGCGCCGATCGCGGGTCGCCGGCCGGAAGCGGATGATCATCGGTTCCACCCCGTGGATGACCACCGCCCACAGGATTTACGAACGCATGGGGTTCGTGCGCAGGCCCGACCTCGACCAGCAGTGGGGCTGGATCACGGGGTGGGCGTTCGTCATCGACCTGGTCGATACGGAGAATCGTCTCCCCAAATGATTGGGTATTGGTATCGAAAGCCACACCACAGAGGGAGTTCGGTCATGAGCGATGTCCCCGCCGGCACCCACGCCTTTGGTCCTCAAGACGGCCAGTTACTCCTCAGGGTCTACCGGGAGGGGGTGGCCTCGAAAATGGGCCACGACCTCGTCATCGAGGTCAAGGACTGGAGCGCCAAGGTCGACGTCAACCCCGAGGACCTGAGCCAGTCTTCGATCGAGGCCACCGCCGAGGTGCCGTCGTTCAGCGTCATCGAAGGGACGGGCGGCGCCAAACCCCTGAGCCAGGGCGACAAGGCCGACATCAAGAAGAACATCACCGAGAAGGTCCTGACCGGCTCCCCCAGCATCAGCTTCCGCTCCACCGGCACTCCGAGCGTCAACGGCAGCCGGGCGACGGTGCCGGGCGAGCTCACCATCAACGGGACCGCCCGGCCGATCACGCTGGACGTCATGCTGGACGGCGGCAAGGCGAAGACGAAGTTCAAGGTCGTCCAGACCGAGTTCGGCATCAAGCCGTTCAAGGCGTTCATGGGTGCCCTGAAGGTGCGGGACGACGTCGAGGTCGAGCTGGAGGTCTCGCTTCCCAGCGGCGGCTAGGGACGAGGGAGAAGGCTGCTCAGGCCGGCCAGCGGGGCGGGGTCTGGCGCTGGATGGTCCGCATCCGGTGGACCAGGTCGCGTAGCCGGCCTTCGGCCTCCAGCACCTGCTCCAGGGCGTCGGCCACCAGGGTGCTGGCGCGGGCCGCGGCCCGGCCCGCGTCCTCGAGCTCGCCGGTGGCGGACCCTTCTTCGCCAACTTGGACGGCCAGCTCGGACACCATGCGGCGCAGCTCGAGATGGACCATCACCTCCCGCGACAGGGCGGCGAGGGCCCGAGCCTGCTCGGCGGTCAGCCGGCGAGGGACCCGGTCCATGGTGCAGAGCGTGCCCAGGGGCAGCCCCTGGGGGCTGTTCAGGGGGACGCCGGCGTAGAAAAGGACCCCGGGTGCGTCGGTGACCAGCGGATTGGTGGCGAAGCGCGGATCCTCCCGCATGTCGGGGACGACGAGCATCTCCTCCGGTTGGAGGATGGCGTGGGCGCACATCGCCACCTCCCGGGGGGTCTCCTCGATGTCCGTGCCGACCCGGGCCTTGAACCACTGCCGGCTGGCGTCGACCAGGCTGACCAGGGCGATGGGCGTCTGGCAGATGACGGAGGCGACGAAGGCGATGTCGTCGAAGGCCGCCTCCGGAGGGGTGTCGAGCACGTCGTAGCTCTTGAGAACGGCGAGACGATCCGTCTCCCGGGGGTGCGGCGG
>JBIOYN010000242.1:0-3263 GCA_044870155.1 Acidimicrobiia bacterium
TCAAGACCACCGCCTGACCGACGCAACGGTCGATACAGAGTTCGTGGGCCGAGATCCACGCTGTAGCTGGGCTCATGAACCACCGGCGGTTCGCCATAATCTGGGTGCTCGGCCAGAGACATGCCGATCAGACGATCAATGTTGTTTGGGCATACATCCCAATGGCGAGCTTCCATCTGGATCCAATATTCTTGCGTTGGCGGTGTCGCCGGTTGTTTCTCCCCAGTAGATGATTGGCCCGTGGGTGAAATCGCGGATTGTCCTTTGGGAGACATCGACCCTGCCTTTCGTCCACCGGAAAAGACGTGAGCTGATGGCGACCTGCCCCCAGCGGTCGGTCGACCCCCTACTCACCTTCACCAGCCGGCTCGAACGAGGTTCCGAGAAAGGCTCGGCCGGGTTCGTAGCCCAGGACGATCGGCTTCTCGTTGCGGAGGACGTCGAGAACGCTCTCGAACATGGCGGAAGGAAGGTGCATCCAGACGACGCCGTGGCCATCTTTCGAATCCTTCTCAAACGTCATACCCGGATCGCTGAAGCGCAGGATCCCGGCCGTTATGCCCGTCGTGTCGACCAGATGAACCTGGACCCGGTGTTTTGCCTGGAAGCCATCGGGGCTCCCGTAAAACCGAATGGCGTAGTTCTGCACCTGGACAGTCGCCATAGTCGCCCCCGGGGTTCGGTGTGCAAGGGCGCCATCCGCGCCTGAGCACTGAACGGATCAAGACGCTTCGAGCTATCCATTGATTGGACGGCGCGGGTCCCAGGCCGAACCTAGGGGAGCCCGAGGGCGGCTGACTCCGTACTTGTACGGAATTCGCAGTTTTGTGCGCGGGCGACAACGGGAGGGCATGCCCGAGGGCATGTCCCCGCTGTCGCCGCCACGAGAAACGGGCGGCGGACCGCTTCGTAGGGTCGCTTCGACCGGGGGAACGGCCTCCGGACGAGATGGGAGCAGACATGACGAAGATCCGCCGCCTGGTGATGACCGCCATCGCCGCCGCCGCCACCGTCGGCCTGACCGCCCTCCCCGCCCATCAGTCGGTCCCTCGGCGCCGACGACCCCAACACCATCGCCTGCCGCCGCAACGCCGCGCCCCTCAGCGCCGCCTGCGCCCGATAGCGCGAGTGACCTGCCGCTGGAGAGCGGCGAACCTCGGTACGCTCGGCATCGTGTCAGGAGGCGACGCAGCCCACCGCTCCACGTTCTTCGCCCAGGCCCAGCGGCGCGCCCGGCGCATCCTGAAGGACCCCGAGCAGCTGGTCCAGCTGGTCAAGAAGGCGGAGAGCAAAGCCGCCGGCGGGCTCAGATCGGGCCCCATGTCGGGCGTGCTCGACGAGCTGAAGGCGTTGCTCCGTCTCGTCCGTGCCTACGCCAAGGGCGACTACCGGAAGATCTCCTGGGAGTCGATGGTCGTGGTGGTCAGCGCCCTGCTCTACCTCGTCTCCCCCATCGACGTCATCCCCGATTTCCTGCTCGGCTCCGGCTTCCTCGACGACGCCGGCGTGCTTGCCTTCGCCTTCCGCCGGGTCCACAAGGAGGTCGAGGAGTTCCTCGAGTGGGAGCGGGCCAGCGGCACCGAACCGGAACAGGCCTGACCCGGGCGATCCGCGGGTCAGAAGGATGCGGGCTCGGCGGAGAAGGCGAAGCCGAACGACAGGCTGTCCTTGTTGGGCCCACCCGGAGTGGGAGCGAAGTGACCGGCGCCGTCGAACAGGTCCAGGTCGGGACCGAGGACGTTGCGAACGATGGGGTTGCCAAGCACCTCGCACAGGTCGATGCGCCCGTCACCGGCGTGGGCGGCCGAGCCGTCGGGGTTGGTGCAGTTCCCGGTGTCGAAGAGGGCGGCGATCTGTTGTGACGTCGCCGAGGTGGGGTCGGCGGCGATGAGGGCCGTGAACTGGCTGGCCAGCGCCGGCCCCACCACGGCGTCGACGTCGCCGGCCGGCACGGCTCCGTTCAGCTGGCCCGACGTGAGGTAGGAGCCGCTCGGAGTCATGGTGAACTGGAGGCTGGCCGCCCGGAGCGGGAGGGCGAGGGGCGCGGCGGCGGGGAAGAGCGGCAGCGGGACCACGACGGTGGTGGCCGTTCCTCCCGCCAGCGGACTCTGGCTGACGAACCGCCCCGAGGTGAGCCGGCCGGGGAGGCGCACGGACCCCGGGGCGGGTGGGCCGATGGTGAAGCTGCTGCGCGCCGCGTCCACCGGCGTCCCGGTCGTGATGCTCACGTCCGCCCGCTGATCGGCAGTCAGGTCGGTGCTGGCCGTGTCGACCCGGAAGAGGAGGACGGGGGCACCGCCGGCCACGGCGTCGTCGACCCAATCCTGCACTCCGAGGTTCTGGGCCGTGAAGGCGCCGATGACGTTGCCGAGCTGGTTGTCGGCCCTCCCGTCCCCATCCAGGTCGAGGGCATGCTCACCTCGTGCCTGGGGCAGGGTGAGCGTGGCCACGGCGAAGGTGAGCGACCGCGCCGGCGTCGTGAGCGGCGCCCACGGCTCCCCGACCGTTGTGCCATGCACCGGGGTGTCACCCGGCTCCGTCGGACCGGGCCCGTCGAAGAAGTCCAGCAGGCACCCGAAACAGTCGGTCATGAACCCCGACAGCACGGACTGCACGGCGGCGGCGTCGCCCTCGAGCTCGATGACGACCTCGCCCTTCTGCAACCGGACGCGAAGGGTCTCGGCGGGCACGGCCAGGACGGTACTGCGGCGAGGCCCGGACCTGCCAGGGACCGCCATGGGATGCTTCCGCCGTGAGCGTGTTCGTGATCGTCCACGGTGCCTGGGGTGGCGGATGGGAGTGGTCGGCGGTGGCCCGCCTGCTGCGGGAGCGGGGCCATGACGTCTTCACGCCGACGTTGACCGGGATGGGCGAGCGCGCCCACCTCGGCGGGCAGGAGCTCGTCGGTCTCGACACCCACGTGGACGACATCGTCACCGTGCTGGAGTTCGAGGACCTGCGCGACGCCGTGCTCTGCGGCGCCAGCTACGGCGGGATGCCGGTCACCGGCGCCGCCGACCGGACGCCGGAGCGCATCCGGGCCGTCATCTACATCGACGCCCTGGTGCCACGCCACGGCCAGTCCGCACTCGACCTCCTCCCCCCACCGTTCGGCGACGCCGTCCGGGCGGGGGTGAAGGAGCACGGGCGCGGCTGGCGGGTTCCCATCCCGCCACCGCTCCTCGCCGCGCTCGTCCCGGAGGGCTCTTTGCCGGATGACGTGCGGGCGGACTACCTGGCCCGGTTGCGGGACCATCCGGCGG
>JBIOYN010000243.1:0-4409 GCA_044870155.1 Acidimicrobiia bacterium
CGTCGTGGTTGCCGTGGTGGTCGGCCTGTTGGGCTTCCACGTGGCTTCGGCCACGCCGCCGGCGGGTGAGATCACCCGCACCGACCTGGCCAAGGGCACGACCGCCAAGCCGATCTACATCAACACCAAGGGAGCCGAGTCCAACTTCATCATCCAGAGCCTGACCCTGGCGCCGGGCGCCAGCAGTGGGTGGCACACCCACCCCGGCCCGGAGTACACGATCATCACGTCGGGCACCATCACCATCCAGAAGGCGACCGCCTGCACGCCCGAACAGCTCGGCCCCGGTACGGTCCACTTCGTGGAGGGCGGCGTGTCCCACCGCGGCTACAACGAGACGGACGCTCCGGTGGAGCTCTACGTCACCTACACCGTGCCCGCCAACGCGACGGTCCGGGACGACCAGCCCGACCCCTGCCAGGCGCCCTGATCTTGGCAGCTGACCTCACCGCTGCCACCACGGCCGTCGATGTCGCCAGCTCGGTGTGCGAGCGCGCCGCCGCCCGCCTGGCCGAGCTGGCCACCGACGACGGCGGCGGCATCTCGGTCGAGCGCCTCGACCGTCACCAGGTCCTGGCCTACGACCTGGCCCACGCCACCAGCGGCGTGGAGGGCAGCCGGGTCATGGTCGGCTACGGCGAGCACGGCGAGGCGGAGGCGGAGCTGTCCTGCCTGTACGTGGCCGAGGCCATCTGGGACCTGGCCTGCCGGATGGCGGGGCGGGAGGGGGAGTGGGGCATCCCGGCCGGCGACCTGGCGCCGTGCCGGGACTTCGTGGAGGCGCACCGCAGCCCCGCCTTCCTGGAACAGGTGGCGGCCCGGCTGGAGTCGACGGGGACGGGCCCGGCGCATCTGGCCGACGAGTTCGAGATGGTGCGGGACACGTTCCACCGCTTCGCCGCCGACAAGGTGCGGACGGTGGCCGAAGAGGTGCACCGGACCAACTCCGACATCCCCGAGGAGGTCATCTCCGGCCTGGCCGAGCTGGGCGGGTTCGGGCTGTCGGTGCCCGAGGAGTACGGCGGCTTCGCTTCCGGCGACGAGAGCGACTACCTGGGCATGGTCATCGCCACCGAGGAGCTGTCGTGGGGGAGCCTGGGGGTGGGCGGCTCGCTCATCACCCGGCCCGAGATCCTCACCCGGGCGCTGGTCCGGGGCGGCACCGAGGACCAGAAGCGGGAGTGGCTGCCCCGCATCGCCACCGGCGAGGCCATGGTCGGGGTCATGGTCACCGAGCCCGACTTCGGCTCCGACGTGGCCAACCTCAAGACGACCGCCACCCGTGACGGCGACGGGTGGCGGATCAACGGGGTCAAGACGTGGGCCACCTTCGCGGGACGGGCCAACACCCTCATGCTCCTGGTCCGCACCGACGCCGACCGCTCCAAGGGCCATCGGGGCCTGTCCCTGTTCGTGGTGGAGAAGCCCGAGGCGCCCGGGCACCACTTCGAGTTCACCCAGGACGCCAGTGGGAACGGCGCCCGGGGCCGCATGGAGGGCCGCGCCATCGACACCCTCGGCTACCGGGGCATGCACTCCTACGAGGTGGCCTTCGAGGACTGGTACGTGCCCCACGACTGCCTGGTGGGCGGCGACGACGGCCTGGGCAAGGGCTTCTACTACCAGATGGAGGGTTTCGAGAACGGGCGCCTGCAGACGGCGGCCCGGGCCGTCGGGCTCATGCAGTCCGCCTTCGACGCCGCCCTCGGCTACGCCCGGGAGCGCAAGGTCTTCGGCCAGCCCGTCTTCGGCTACCAACTGACCCAGGCCAAGCTGGCCCGCATGGCCGCCATGATCTGCGGCGGGCGCCAGTTCGCCTACTCGGTGGCCAGGCTCATGGCCAAGGGCGAGGGCGCCCTGGAGGCGTCCATGGTCAAGGCCTACGTGTGCCGGGCGGCGGAGTGGGTCACCCGGGAGGCGCTCCAGATCCACGGGGGCATGGGCTACGCCGAGGAGTTCCCGGTGTCGCGCCTCTTCGTCGACGCCCGGGTGCTGTCCATCTTCGAGGGTGCCGACGAGACCCTGTGCCTGCGGGTCATCGCCCGCCGGCTGGCCGAGGGAGCCGCCTCGTGAACCTGGTCAGTGACGACCTGAGGCGCAAGGTCAAGGACGCCCTTTTCCTTGGCACCACCTTCCTCCACAAGGAGCTGTATCGCCGCAGCGGCGGGCGGATCGCCGGCAAGGTGGGCGGGGTCAAGATGCTGATCCTCACCACCACCGGGCGCAAGAGCGGCCAGCCCCGGGAGACGATGCTCAACTACGGCGTCGACGGCGACCGGATCGTCCTCATCGCCTCCTTCGGCGGCGACGATCGCCATCCCCAGTGGTACCGCAACCTGCAGGCCAACCCCGAAGTGACCGTCCGCATCGGGACGGAGACCCGGCGCATGCGGGCCGCCGACGCCACCCCGGAGGAGAAGCCCCGGCTGTGGTCGATCATGACGGCCGGCTACTCCGGTTACGACGGCTACCAGCGCCGGACCCAGCGGGAGATCCCCGTGGTGGTGCTCGAGCCCCTCTAGGGATGGCGGCGCTTCCGCCCCATGAATGCCATGTGTGGTGGATGCGCGCCCCGGAGGTGCCGGCGGCCCTGGCCTCGATGCTCGACGCCCGCGAACGTCAACGTCACCAACGGCTCCGACAACCGGCTGATCAGCGGAGCTACCTGGCCGCCCACGTCCTGGCCCGCCTGGCGCTGGCGTCCTACCTCGACCGCGATCCCGTCGAGCTGCGCCTGGGTGCCCGCTGCCGGCGGTGTGGGAGCGGTGAGCACGGCAAGCCCATGGTCCTCGACTCCGACGAAGGCCTCGAGTTCTCGCTCTCGCACTCGGGCGACTCCGTGGCGCTGGCGGTGGCGAGGGGAGCGTCGGTCGGCATCGACGTGGAGGGACTCGAGCGTGGTCGGGACCACGCCGAGCTCGTCCCCTTCGTGCTCTCCCCCGAAGAGCAGAACGCGGTGCTCGCCCTCCCGGCCGAAGCGCGGCCCACAGCCCTGATCCGGTCCTGGTCGCGCAAGGAAGCGGTGCTCAAGGCCGTGGGGTACGGATTGACCCTCCCCCTGTCGGATCTGACCGTGGCCGGACCGGACGAGGCCGCCCGGGTGCTCGCCTGGCCCGATGGCCCGGAAGACCCGGCCGCCTTCTACCTGGAAGACCTCCACCCCGGTCCCGGTTACGCCTCGTGCGTCGCCCTCGTCGGGTGGGAAGGGCACGTGGTGGAGCGGGACGGAAGGAGCCTTCTCCCCCGCTGATGGCGGGGCCGCGCTCAGCCTGACTGCGAGACGACGCTGGGCTCGTCGACGACGACCACCTCGTCGACGGTCACGTGGTCGAGGACGATCTCCTGGTCGAGGACGTTCTCGCCATAGACACCCTGGAGCCAGTTGGTCTGGTAGATCGTGTCGAGATATCGCTCGCCGAGGTCCGGGGCGATGGCCACGGCGGTGACGTCGTATCCGTCGTGCTGGGCCAACCAGCTGGTGGCGCCGCTCACCACCGTGCCGGTGGAGCCGCCGAAGAGGAATCCGTGCCGGGCCAGCCGATGGCAGGCACGAACCGTGTCCGGCTCCTCGACGCGGACCACCTCGTCCACCAGGGAGACGTCGAGGAGCGGCGGGGGAACGCTCATCCCCAACCCCGGGATCATCCGGCGGCCGGGCGTACCACCGAAGGTCACCGAGCCGACGCTGTCGACGGCGACGACCCGCACCGGGCGCCGCCGCTCCCGCAGGTAGCGGGCGCAGCCCATCAGCGTGCCGGTCGTGCCCGCGCCCACGAAGAGCACGTCCAGGTCGGGGAACTGGCGGACGATGGCCGGCGCCGTCGTGCGGTAATGGGCCCGCCAGTTGCCCGGATTGGTGTACTGGTTGAGCCATACGTACCGGTGGTCGGAGGCGCACAGGGTGCGGACGTACTCGAGCCGTGCCCCCAGGAACCCCTGGTTGGCATCGGGCGTGGTGATGACCTGGACCTGGCTGCCCAGCGCCTCCATCAGCAGCCTGGTGGAGAGGTTGCACCGGGAATCGGTGACACACAGGAACCGGTAGCCCTTGCTCGCCGCCAGCATGGACAGGGCCACGCCCAGGTTCCCCGAGGAGGACTCCACCAGGATCGACGCCGGCGTGAGGACCCCCGCCCGTTCAGCCGCCTCGACCATCTCGGTGGCGGCCTTGAGCTTGATCGAGCCGGCGAAGTTGAAACCCTCGCACTTCAGGTACAGCGGATACCCGAAGATCCGGCGGAGGTCGACGTAGAGCTCCTCCTCGTTGAAGGCGTGGGGTACGGAGATGACCGGCACGATGGCCTCCTTATCCGGCCAGCACTCGTTCGACCTCGTCGAGGCGCTCGACGACCGCCACCCGGGAGCGGTCGGCCGACCCACCCGCGTTGACCTCGCGGCCGGTCACGAGC
>JBIOYN010000244.1:0-5149 GCA_044870155.1 Acidimicrobiia bacterium
TGAGGCCGGCGGCGTTGGAGTGGATGCCGCTGAACACCTCGACCTTGTGGACGGCCTCGGGGGAGACCCGGGCCGGATCGGGGGCGAAGCGGGCGCCGAGGGCTGCGGCGATGTCCTCGCCCGCCCGCCAGGCCCGCTCCGCCTCCTCGGCCCACCGGCGCAGGCACTCCTCGCCGTCGGCCAGGGTCTCGTCGGGCGGGCCGATGATGCCGTAGTGGGCCAGGGCCACCTGGGCCGGCCGGCGCTCGGCGAAACGGCGCAGCGAGTTGATGGCCTGGTCGAAGTCGAAGTCGGCGGGCGGGGTGGAGGGGCGCATGGGGGCGTCCACGCCGGGCAGCTTGATGCCCACGGCGTCACCGGCGAAGAGGATCCCGCTTTCCGAGTCGTGGAGGGCCAGGTGGTGCTTGGCGTGCCCGGGGGAGTCCACGGTGGTGAGCGTGCGGCCGCCGCCCACGTCGATGTCCTCGCCGTCGGCCAGGATGTGGATGCGCTCCGCCGGGGTGGGGTCGAGGCGGCCGTAGAAGCTGTCCAGCAGGTCGCCGTAGACCTGGGCGGCCGAGGCGATCAGCCGGGACGGGTCGGCCAGGTGGCGGGCACCCTTCTCGTGGACGTAGACGGTGGCGTTGGGAAAGGCCCGGGCCAGGTCGCCCACGCCGCCGGCGTGATCGAGATGGATGTGGGTCACGGCCAGGCCGGCCAGGTCACCGGCGGAGAGCCCCAGGTCCTCCAGGGCGGCCAGCACGGTGCGGACCGAGGACTGGCTGCCCGTCTCCACCAGCACGGGGGCGGGCCCGGTGATGAGATAGCCGGCTGTCACCTCCTCCATGCCGCTGGGACGGGTGTCGATCTGGAGGACGCCGGGGGCGATGGCTCGGTGCATCCGCAAAGTCTGGACGCGCCGAGCCCACGACCCGGTACGGGGGTCGTGGGCTCGTGAGGGAAGTCTCGGGGAAGTGAGGCCGCTACTGCGAAGAGCACTGCGGGAGCCCGGCGGTGTGGAACCGGAACTCCGAGATCTCGAAGGTGCTGGGGGCGGCGGGGCCGGCGCTCTCGGGGATGTCGAAGGACATCTCGGCCTCGCCGGGGCGGGCCTGGATGACCCGGCCGCCGACGTTGACTTCGAACGTCTTGACGGTGCCGGCGTAGGTGGCCTTCACCATCAGGGTGTCGAGCTGGATGTCCTTGGTCGACTCGTTGAGGACGGTGGCGATCAGCTTGTACGTCCCCGCCTCGTTGACCAGGCGGGCCTTGGCGCTGGCCGAGCCGGTGCCGCAGTCGACGGCCTCGGCCTGGACCACCGCGGGCTCCGGTGCCGGCGCCGTCGTGGCCGGCGGCGTGGACACCGGCCGGGACGTACGGGGGGCGGCAGCCGGCTTGGGCTTCGCCATCGTCGTCGGGGTCGGAGCCGGGGCCATCGTGGTCGTGGTCGTCTCCACCACCGGCTCCGGGGCCGGAGCCGTGACCGGCACGGTCACGGGCGGGGACTCGACGACCGCCGGTACGGTCGGCGTCGTCACCTCCCCGCTCTGCTGGAGGTCGGAGGCCAGCTTCTGGTCCTCGGGGTTGTTCGCCACCGCCGCCAGAACCCCCACAGCCATGACGATGGGGATGGCGTACATCAGTACTCTGCGCATGTGCCTTCCGATTTCGGTTCGGGAGTCAACGGGGTGGGGGAGCGGTGACTAGATCGCAGTGTGCACGGTGACTAGTCATCCCGGAAAGACTGACAAAACCTCCAAATCGGTCAAAGCCTAAAACGACAACGTGCAAACCCGGCGGATATGACGGGCCGGGTCCGGGAGATGCTTGCGATTACGGTTCCGAAACGTGAACGCAACCCCGGTGAAACGTGTCTCCTGAGGCCCTGCTCGAGCTCTTCGCCGAGGCCGCCCGGGCGGTGGAGGCCGCCCTGCGCCCCCTCGCCGCCGACGACCGGAGGGCCCGCACCGACCGCCCCGGCCAGTACCACCTCGACACCGTGGCCGACGCCGCCGCTCTGGCTGTGCTGTCCCGGGCGCCGGTGGCCGTGTTGTCCGAGGAGTCCGGATGGGGCGGCCGGTCGGGGGCGCCGGTGACGGTGGTCCTCGACCCCGTCGACGGATCGACCAACGCCTCCCGGGGGATCCCGTACTGGTCGACGTCGGTGTGCGCCGTGGACGGCGACGGGCCCCTCGCCGCCCTGGTCATCAACCAGGTCACCGGCGTCATCACCACCGCCGTGCGGGGCCAGGGGGCGTGGCGGGACGGCCAGCCGGTGGAGCCGGCCAAGGTCGAGCGCCTGGAGGAGGCGGTGGTGGCCCTGTCCGGGCCGCCGGCCCGCTGGCTCCCCTGGCGCCAGTTCCGAGCCCTGGGCTCGGCCGCGCTCGCCCTCTGCGACCTGGCCGCCGGCGTGGTGGAGGGATTCGTGGACTGCGGCTCCCACCACGCCCCCTGGGACTACCTGGGCGGGCTGCTGGCCTGCACCGAGGCTGGCGCGGTGGTGGTCGACGTCGCCGGCCGGCCGCTGGTGGAGCTGGGCTTCGACGTCCGTCGCCAGCTCCTGGGCGCCGCCACCCCGGCCCTGCTCGACCAGCTGCGCCCGGCCACGGGAGCGGTGTGAGCGTCAGCACAGAGACGTGCGGAGCACGGCTCGGCGGCTGGGGCTGGGGCCCCCAGCCGCACCGCGATGAGCCGCAAGGCGAAGAGCCATGAGCACAGAGCACCGGCGGCTGCTGGTGGCCGCCGAGGCCGCTGCCCGGGCCGGCGGGGCGGTGGTGGCCGACCACTTCGGCCGCCTGGCTTCGGGGGTCGTGGCCAAGGCGCCCGGCGACTACGTGAGCGAGGTCGACCTGGAGAGCGAGTCGACCATCAGGGAGTTCCTGGAGAAGGAGGCGCCGGGGGTCGACTTCTTCGGCGAGGAGGGCGGCGGCGACCGGGGCGCCGGCCTCGGGTGGGTGGTGGACCCGCTCGACGGCACGGCCAATTTCCTCCACGGCTTCCCCATCGTCGGCGTCTCGGTGGCCCTGGTGGAGGCGGGCCGGCCGGTGGCCGGAGTCGTCCACGCCCCGATGCTGGGCGAGACGTACTCGGCGGCCGCCGGGGAGGGGGCGTGGCGCGACGGCCGGCGCCTGGCCGTCGCCGAGCGGGGTGTGGAGCGCTCCATCCTCCTCACCGGGTTCCCGTTCAAGATCAAGCACCGCCTGGGGCAGTACCGGCCGGTGTTCGAGGGGGCGCTCCGGGCCGGAGAGGACCTGCGCCGTCCGGGAGCGGCCAGCCTCGACCTGGCGTGGACGGCCGCCGGCGTGTTCGACGGCTTCTTCGAGCTCGGGCTCGGCCCCTGGGACGTCGCCGCCGGCGCCCTGCTCATCGCCGAGGCCGGCGGGGTGGTCACCGACTGGGCCGGCGACCCCGACGCCTGGTTCCGCACCGGCGATGTCCTCGCCGGCCCGCCCGCCGTCCACCGGATGCTGCTCGACCTGGCGACGGGCGCCGGCGCCTGACCGCCTGACCCGTTCTCTGTGACAACGGCGCGCGCCGTGGGCGCGGTTGTGTCACAGAGAATCAGCGGGCGCCGAGGCGGAAGCCCTCGGGCAGGCCCTTGGCGGGCAGGCGCAGGTGGGCGACCTCTTCGCCCAGCGCCGAGTAGATCCCGTCCACCACTTCGAACATGCGCTGCTCGTTGCGCAGCGGGTCCGTGAGCCCGTTGGTGATGAAGACGATCACCAGGCCGGCGTCGGGGTCGGCCATCCCCCGGGACGACGCCATCCCGTTGTGGCCGAAGGACCGCCGGCCCACGCCGCCGGTCAGGCCGCCGGCCACCTGGACACCCAGGCCCCAGGGGATCTTCATGTTGCCCAGCACCACGTCGGGGACGCCGTAGCGGTGGACGGCGGTCATGACCTCCACCGTCGTCCGGTCCAGGATCCTCCGGCCGAAGCCGAGGACTGACTCGTAGAAGCGGCCCAGGTCACTGGCCGGACCCCGCATCCCGCCGCCCGGCTCGACCTTGGCGATGTGCCAGGCCTGGTTGTGGACATCCTCGATGTGGTACTCCCACATCCGGATCCCGCCGTCGCCGGTGGGGATGGCGAGGGCGTGGCCCGTCCAGTGGACGGGCACCAGCCGGTCGCCGAGGGCGGCCTGGGTGGCGGGGTCGATCCCGAGGTGGGTGGCGGTCATGCCCGCCGGCGCCAGGATCTCCTCGGTCACGTAGCGGTCGATGGGGCGGCCGTCGACCGCCTCCACCACGGCCCCCAGGACCTTCCAACCCGCCGACGGGTGGTAGCCGGCCTTGGTGCCCGGCTCCCACTCCGAGGGGTGGGCGGCGATCCGGGCCATGACCTCGGCGTAGGACAGGTCCTGGTCGAAGGGCTCGCCGGGCCCGGCCATGGAGAAGCCCCCCGTGTGGGTGAGGACGTGGCGGAGCGTGACCCGCTCCTTGCCGCTGCCCCACCCCGGGACGTAGCGGCCCACAGGGTCGTCGAGGCCGAGCCTGCCCCGCTCCCAGAGCTGGAGGACAGCCACCGTCGTCACCGGCTTGCCCGACGAGTACCACATCATCACGTCGTCGGGGAGAAGGGCCCGGCCCGGGCGGGACTCGCCCACGGCCACGTCGAGGAGGGGAGTCCCGTGGCGGGACACGTAGAGCTGGGCGCCGGGATGGAACCCGTCGGCCTGCTGGCGCTCGACCAGGGCGACGACGGGGGAGAGGTCCGGGACATCGGGCACGGCAGAAGACTCTAGGGCCGGGCTCGTCTCTGTCGGCCGCAGTGGACATTCTGCTCATTGTCCGACCACTGAGGCGGGAAATCGCCCAGCGTTCCGGCCTTCGACCACTCATTTTTGGCCCGGAATGCGGTATTTACAGTTTATTCGGTTGACGCAACCGGCCGGGGCGTGGTTGCATCAGCCAACCGTCTGTAGGGCGTCCGCCAAGCCGCCCCTGTCCTTCAAGGTTGGAGCCGATGCGCAAGCGCACGATGCAGTCCCGGTGGGAGAACGTCTCCGCCGTGGCGCGCGCCCTGGCCGGTTCCGCCGTCGATACCGGCATCCCCGGCGTGGGGGGCACGTGCCACAAGCAGGGCACCCTCCCGCCCGTCCCGGCCCGGTTGGCCCAGGAGTCTTCGCCTTAACGGCACCTCGAGAAGACCCCACCAGGCCGCCGGGCACC
>JBIOYN010000245.1:0-11091 GCA_044870155.1 Acidimicrobiia bacterium
CTCCGGACAGCACCTGGGCCAGCCCGATGGTGGCCACGGTCAGGATGAGCCGGGAGGAGCGGGCGAAGCGCCGGATGACGGCCACCTCGACCACGCCCCCCACGACCATGCCGCACACCACGCCGGCGGCCATGGCCACGAAGTAGTTCCAGTCCTTCTGGAGAAAGAGGTTGACCGCCACCAGGCCGGCGACGCCGCCGATGGAGCCGTAGGCGAAGTTGACGATCCGGTTGGTGCGGTAGATGAGGACCAGCCCAATGGCCAGCAGGCCGGTGGCGTTGCCCAGCACCAGGCCGGTGAGCACCACGCCCAGAGGCGCCCCCTTGGGCAGCACCGCGCCGGCGAGCGCCCAGGCGACGACGGCGGCGAGGGTCACCAGGCCGGCGCGGGCCCGGGGATCGCCCGGCCGGAGCCGGCTCACCGGAGCGTCACGGGGCGGGAATGGCGGGGTCGCCCGCCGGCCACTGGCCGGGGCGGTAGCGCTTCCCCGGAGCGGTCTCCACGTAGGCGCCCTTCTCGCCGTTCTGGGCCGACGTCCGGTTGCGGTCCCAGTAGATCTCGCGGGCATCGACGGTCGGCGTATAGCGCCCGGGCGTGAATTCCCACGTCCCGGCCAGCCCGGTGCCGCCGGGATAGGCCTGCATGCCGGCCTCGAAGGAGTCCGGCGTCAGGTTGGGCCCGGCCATCTGCACCCCGAGGGCCAGCAGGTACATCTGGTAGTAGAGGACATCGACCAGCGGCGAGGGCTCCTCGTCGGGACGCATGACCTTGAAGGCGGCGTAGCCCAGCGTGCTGCGCAGCGGCTGCATCGGCCCCAGGAAGCTGACGCCGAAGGCCCGCGACCACTGGTCCTGCTGGTAGAGCTGGCCGAGGACGTCGACGTCGACGAGCGCCGCCCCGGTGATGATCCACTCCGGCTGATAGCCCTGCTCTTCGGCCTTGGAGGTGAGGAAGACGGGAAAGGCCGGGTCGCAACCGCAGATCACGCTGGTGATGCCCTCCGAGCGCAGCTTGGCGATGACGCTGGCGGCCTGGTTGGAGAGCGTGCCGAAGTCCAGCTTGTACTTGATGTTGGCCTGGGTGGGGTGGCCGGCGGCCCGGGCCAAACGTTCGCCCGCCTCGACGCACTGCTGGTACCAGGGGTTCTCGGGGGCGATGACGGCGAACGTGCGGGGCTTGTCACGGAGCGCGCCGCCGGCGTGGGTCGCCGGCTTCCCCGTCAGCCGCTTGAGCCGGTAGTCGGTGACCGACTGCTGGATGAAGGTGCAGTCGGTGGCCGGGCTCCACACGTAGGGCCTCCGCTCGGCCATCCACTCCTGGGACATGTAGGGGGCCCCGAAGCTGAGCACCCCCCGGCGGGCCAGGGCGTCACCGAAGGGGGCGGTGAAGCCGTTGAGCTCGGCGAAGGCCTTGATCTCGTCGGCCACGGTGATGGCGTCGGCCTCCACCTCTTCCTGACCCCCGCCCTGGATCTCGGTGGTGAAGGAGCCCTTTCCCTCGAAGAAGGTGAGCTTGAGCTGGCGGCCGTAGAACTGGAACCGGGAGTTGAAGTAGTCGGCCAGGCCCGACATGGTCCGCTTGATCTGCTCCGGGTCGATCCGGAAGGTGGCCGCCGGGCCCTTGTCGGAGGGGGCCTGGGAGAAGTCGGGGAGCCCGCCGATGCGGGCCGAGACCACGATGTCGGTGGCGTTCACGCCCCGGGTGGTGGCGCCCCCGTTGTCGCCCGAGAAGGTGAGGCAGGGCGGGGAGTAGGGGTCGCCCCGCACCTGGACGGCGCGGTTGGCGCACTCCTGCACGCCGGCGGGTACGGCGGCGGCAGCGGTCCGACCGGCGGTGGGAGCGGTGGTTCTCCCGGGGCGGGTGACGGCGGGCCCGGGGGCGCCGGGGCGGGCCGTCCCTCCGGCGACGCCCGAGGGGTCGGCGGCGGTGTTTCCACCGGCTCCGCCGGCGGCGGGGTCCGGCCTGGCGGCGGCCGCCCCGCCGGTCAGGGACCCCTCCGGGGAGGCGCCGGGCTGATCCGATCGTCCGGCCACGGTGATGGTGCGCACCTCCGTGCCCACGGTGGGGACGAAAGCAGCCATGAGGCAGAAGAGGACGGCGAAGGCCAGCAGTGGCCCGTAGCCCCGCAGCACCCGGGAGGACGGCGACGGCCGGCCTGTCGTCACGGGGCGCTCCCGGCGGCCCGCCGCAGGTGCCAGGCGTCGGCTCCGGCCAGCAGCAGCACGGCGAGCAGGCCGATCGCCCCCACCACCAGGGCGGCGCCGCCCGTGGAGCCGGGCAGCCGCCGGGACGAGGGCCGCACGGGCTGGCTCAGCGCGACGGGCGATGGCTCGGGCCCGTGCGTCGGAGTCACGTCTTCCAGGGGACCGGCAGTGAAGGGCGCGGGCAACGTGAACGGCGCATCCTCGTAGGGCGGGACGGCGAGCAGTTCCTCGGCGGGCAGCTCCAGTGCCGGCTCGGGCGCCGGCAACGGTGGCGGCTCGGCCGATCCGACCGGGTCGCCCGACGGCCCGTCGAAGGGGTTGTCGTAGCGGGTCCCCTCGGTGGTGGCCAGGACCCCGCCCACGTCGAAGCTGATGCCGCCCGATCCCGTGGCGATGGAACTGACCACGTCGGCCACGGTGACGGCGGCGCCGAAGTCGCACGAGAGCGACAGCAGCTCCTCGACGAGCGGGTCGCGCACGGGCTGGAGCTCACCCAGGACGGGGCCGAGCGTGGCCCGGCCCACGGGGGAGTCGGCGATGCGGACGGTCAACGGGCTGACCCGGACCACGCCGGCATCGTTCTCCACCCTGGGGGCGTCGAAGGCGAGCCCGGTGGGTGCCAGCGTGGCGTTGAGGGGAGCGAAGACGTCGCCCCCGCCGTCGGCGGCCGGCGTGGGCAGCGGCGTGCCCCCCACGGTGATGCGGCCCACCGAGAACGCTCCCTCAGCCGCCGGGGCGTCGCCGGTGCGCTGGGTCGCCTCCCAGCGCAGGCGCTCGAGCACGACCGTGCCGCCGAGGAGGTCGAGCCGGTCGAGCACGACGGTGGCCGAGGCCAGCCGGGCCTTGCCCTCCACCACGCCGGCCGTGGCCTCGGCCCGGGCCTGGGTGTAGCCGAGCAACTCGGCGGCGCCGAAGCGGCCTTCCACGGTGGTGGCATGCGACGACGGGTCGTCGGTGGCGGTGACCTCCTGCTCCGATCCCGTGCCCGAGACGGGGCTGCCCTCCGGCGACGCCAGCGACGACTGCTGCCGGCCCGCCTCGCTGTCCTTGTCCTCGGAACTGACCCGGATGGTGGACACGAGGGGGTTCTGGGTGGGGTTGGGCGCCGCCGGGGCGCCGCCTCCGCCCCCGCCTCCGCCCCCGCCGCCTCCGCCCTCGACCGCGTTGCGGCCGCCACATTCGGCCGCCGGCGCCGACGGCGGGGAGCCCTCGGGGGCCCGAATGGCGGTGGAGGAGGCGTCGGCGGCCGTCCCCTGGTAGCCGGCGCTGGCCCGTCCGAAGCTGATCGGCAGCGTCAGACCCCCGGTCCGGGGCACGATCTCGAAGATGCTGGCGCGGGCCCGTCCGCTGCCGGCGATGAAGTCCTCGCCGGCTCCCGCGGCCGCCGGCAGCAGGCTGACGGCCAGCACGGCGAGTAGGCCGGCCGAGGGGCGGCGGCGCCGCCATGTGGTGGATCTCGTCAAGACGGCTCCCCAGCTCGGTTTGGGCCATTTTGCACCGAGCGTGAGCCCATCGTACCGATGGAAGTTACCGAGCGGAAAGGCGGGAACGGCGGCGTCCCCCGGTGGTACCCCCACCCGGGGGATGCCCCCCCTCGGCCCTGTTCCGTACCGTTGCTCGGATGCCGGACAAGCAATTCGCGATCGAACGGGCGTGGCGGCGCCCGCAATCAGGCGCCCGACCGATCATGCTCGGCATCGCCGGCGATTCGGCGGCGGGAAAGACCACGCTGACGAAGGGGCTGGTCGAGGCCTTGGGCCCGGACCGGATCACCGCCATCTGCGTGGATGACTACCACCGCTTTGATCGCCAGGAACGGAAGGGTCTGTCGTTCACGCCGCTGCATCCTTCCTGCAACTACATCGAGGTGATGGAGCAGCACCTCCAGCTCCTGGCCCTCGGCCAACCGATCCTCAAGCCGGTGTACAACCACAACGAAGGAACGTTGGATCGTCCAGTCCTGGTGGAACCCCGTGAGATCGTGATCGCGGAGGGCCTGCTGCCGCTGCACAGCCGGCTGGCCCGGGCGTGCTTTGACGTGACCGTGTATCTCGATCCTCCCGAGGCCATCCGCCGGGACTGGAAGATCAGCCGGGACACGTCCAAGCGGGGCTACACCCCCGACCAGGTCACGGCCGAGATGGAGCGGCGAGAACCCGAGTCGGCGGCCTTCATCCGGCCCCAGCGGTCCCACGCCGACATCGTGGTGCGCTTCTCACCCATCGAGGAGCGGGGCGAGACGGCGGCCGATCCGCTCTCCGCCTACGTCCTGCTCCGGCCCACCATCGACCATCCCGACCTGTCCGGGGTCCTCTCCGACGACACCCGCACGGCGATGCACCTCAAGCTCATGCGGGACGAGGACGGCAAGCCGGTCGACGCCCTCCACCTTCACGCCTACGCCGACCGCACCCTCAGCTCGCGGGTGGAGGAGGCGATCTGGCGGGAGCTGCCCACGGACGAGCCCCTGTCCAGTGGGCTCGGCCAGCTCAACGGCTCCGGGAAGCGCAGTGACCCGCTGGCCATCGTGCAGCTCCTCCCGCTGTTCCACATCTTCGCGGCCCGGGGCCGCCAGACGGCGATCGAGACGGCGGCGGCCGGCCTCACCAGCTGAGGGCCGTCGCGCCGGTAGCCTCGGGGGGGTGTCCGGCCCCTCCGAAGCCGAGGTCCAGGCGCTGGCGCGGCGCATTGCCGAGTCCGGCGCCCCGGAGAAGTCGCGCATTTTCCGCGGCTCGTGGTGGAGCGAGCAGCTGCTCGACTGGGCCATGGCCCACCCCGGGTTCAAGACCCAGCTCTTCCGGTTCGTCGACGTGTTCCCCGCCTGCCGGGACGACGACGACGTCATGCGCCACCTGGAGGAGTACCTGGGCGGCGGCGACACGCCCGCCCCCCTGCAGCTGGGGCTGGGCCTGGCCGGGTGGGTGCCGTTCGGCGCGGGGGTGTCGGCGGCTACCGCCCGGCGCAACATCACCCGCCTGGCCCGCCAGTTCATCGCCGGGGAGACGGCCACCCAGGCCCTGCCCCGGCTGCGCACCCTGTGGGAGGCGGGTGAGGCCGCCACCGTGGACCTGCTGGGGGAGAAGACGATCACCGGCGCCGAGGCCGACCGGTACGCCGACCGGGTCGCCACCGTCCTCGAGACCCTGGCCACCGCCAGCGCCGCCTGGCCCCGCCGGCCCCGCCTGGAGACCGATCCCTGGGGCGACATCCCCCGGGTCAACATCTCCATCAAGGCCACCGCCCTGGCTCCCCGCCTGGCCCCGCTGACGCGGGCGGAGGGGATCGAGGAGGCGCGGGGCCGCCTCCGCCCCATCCTGCTCCGGGCCCGGCAGGTGCCGGCCACCATCCACATCGACACCGAGCACGACGACGTCAAGGACGTCACCTTCGAGCTGCTCCGGGCCATCGGGACCGAGTTTCCCGGCGGCCCGGCACTGGGCTGTGTGGTCCAGGCCTACCGCAAGGACTCCTTCGCCGACCTGCGGGACCTGGTCGCCTGGTCGGGCCGGGAGCTGGCCGCACCGCTGCAGATCCGCCTGGTCAAGGGGGCCTACTGGGACTACGAGACGGTGGTGGCCAAGTCCGAGGGGTGGCCCGTTCCCGTGTTCGAGCGCAAGGCCGAGACCGACGCCAACTACGAGCGCTGCGCCCGCTACCTGGTGGAGCACGCCGGGAAGGTGCGGCCCGCCTTCGCCAGCCACAACCTGCGCTCGCTGGCGTACGGCCTGGCCTCGGCCCGGGCCGCCGGACTACCCGAGGGGGCGGTGGAGCTCCAGCTGCTCTACGGGATGGCCGAGCCCGTCCACGCCGCCCTCCGGCGTCTGGGGGAGCGGGTGCGGGTCTACGCCCCCGTCGGGGAGCTGGTGCCGGGTATGGCCTACCTGGTGCGCCGGCTGCTGGAGAACACCTCCAACGAGTCGTTCCTCCGTCACAGCAGCACGCCGGGCCGGGAGCTGACGGAGCTGCTCCAACCGCCGCCCGTCCTGGAGCGGGCCCTGCCCGAGTTACCGCCGGGGCCGCCGCCCCGGCCGGCGACCGACCCCGCCCGTCCGGGGCCCTTCGACAACGAGCCGCCGGCCGAGCTGCGCCGGCCCAGCCCCCGGGCCCGGCTGGCGTCGGCCATCGCCGCCGCCGAGGACGAGCTGGGATTCGAGGCGCCGGTGGTGATCGACGGGCGGCCCCGGGAGACGGTCGACGCCATCGTCTCGGTCGATCCGGGGGCCTACGACACGCTGGTCTGCACCAGCGGCCGGGCGGGCTCCGCCGAGGTGGAGGCGGCCCTGGCCGCCGCCCGCCGGGCGGCGCCCGAGTGGCGGCGGGCGGGTTGGGAGCACCGGGCCGGCGTGCTCTTCCGGGCCGCAGCGCGGCTGCGCCAGCGGCGGGCGGAGCTGTCCGCCCTCATGGTGTTCGAGGCGGGCAAGCCCGTCCGGGAGGCCGACGCCGACGTGGCCGAGGCCATCGACTTCTGCGAGTACTACGGGCGGGAGGCGCTGCGCCTCGGAGCCGGCGTCCCCATCCTCCAGGCGCCGGGCGAGACCAACACCTACCGCTACCAGCCCCGGGGCATCGGGGTGGTGATCGCCCCCTGGAACTTCCCCCTGGCCATACCCACCGGCATGGTGGTGGCCGCCCTGGTGACGGGCAACGCCGTGCTGTTCAAGCCCGCGGAGCAGACGCCGGGGATCGCCTACCGCCTGGTGCAGATCCTCCTGGAGGCGGGCGTCCCCCCCGGGGTGCTGGCCTTCCTCCCGGGGGTGGGGGAGGAGGTGGGGGCCGAGCTGGTGGCCTCGCCCGAGGTGTCCTTCGTGACCTTCACCGGTTCGCTCGCCGTCGGACTGCACATCGTCGAGCGGGCCGCCGTCCACCAGCCCGGTCAGGGCCACGTCAAGCGGGTGGTGGCGGAGATGGGCGGCAAGAACGCCATCGTGGTCGACACCGACGCCGACCTCGACCAGGCCGTCCCCGCCATCGTGGCCAGCGCCTTCGGCTATGCCGGCCAGAAGTGCTCGGCCGCCGCCCGGGTCATCGGCGTGGGCCCGGTCTTCGACGAGCTGGTGGAGCGCCTGGTGGGGGCCGTGGCCCTGGTCCCCCTCGGGCACCCCAGCGAGCTGCGTACCGCCGTGGGGCCCGTCATCGACGAGGACGCCTGGAAGCGGGTCCGCCGCTACCAGGAGGCGGCCCGGGTCGAGGGCGAGGTCCTGCTCCAGCGCGACGACCTGCCCGCCGGCGGCTGGTACGTCGGCCCCACCGTGGTGGTCACCGACCAGCCCGGCTGCAAGGTCGCCACCGAGGAGATCTTCGGTCCGCTGCTGGTGTGCATGCGGGCGCCGAGCTTCGAGGCCGCCCTGGCCACGGCCGGAGCCACCGACTACGCCCTCACCGGGGGCGTGTTCTCCCGCTCGCCGGCCCACATCCGGCTGGCGGCGGAGGAGTTCCGGGCCGGCAACCTCTACATCAACCGGGGGATCACCGGCGCCCTGGTCGGACGCCAGCCGTTCGGCGGCTACGGCCTGTCCGGCGTCGGATCCAAGGCCGGCGGGCCCGACTACCTGCTCCAGTTCGTCGAGCCCCGGGTCAGCACCGAGAACACCATCCGACAGGGCTTCGCCCCCGTGGACGAGACGTAGCGGTCGCGCGCTGAGGCCCCGGGGAAGGGGATTACCCGGGGCCTCAGTCCGTGGGCGGAAGGTGAGTGACGCCTCACCCGGTCCTGCAACCAGAGAAACGCCCCACCTCGACGGTTATGACGCGATTTGTGCACTTTTTTCCGGATCGCAGCCCCGTCCGAGGTCACCTAGGATGAACCCGGCCCGGGCGCTTAGCTCAGGGGGAGAGCACTTCCTTGACGCGGAAGGGGTCAGAGGTTCAAATCCTCTAGCGCCCACCCACTCAGGCCCGGTTCGCCGGGCCTGAGCTCGCGACCGGGCCCGGGCGTTCACACATTGTCTCCTGGGGTCCCGGAAACGTTGATTCCTCGTTCACGGCGGCTTTCGTAGGTTCTGCGGCGTCGGGAATCACCGTTGCACCTCAGCCCTAGGAGGCTCCTGTGTCTCGCCGTTCCGTGCCGTGTTCGCCGGTGTCACCGTCGCCACCGTCGTACTCCTGCCCGTTGTCCCCGCACAGGCCACCGGCAGCGCTTCTCCTGCCGCCCCGGAATGCACCGCCCCCCGCCCCGGCCTCACGTACTCCACGGGAGTCGTTCTCGTGGGGCATGACGGTGGACTACGCCGGGTGTGACTGGTGGGACGGCGGGACCATCGAGCTCTCCGGGTGCCTGCGGCGGCTGGACGGCGACCAGGCCGCGATGGAGGCCTACCCGCGGTGCTTCGCACCTCAGGACTCCCCCGTCCCCGCCACCTGCGAGATCCTCCTCGAGCTCGACCACCCTTCGCACGAGGTGGCCCGGTACCACGGCACCATCTCCTACCGCTGGGACGACGAGGTGCGCACCGAGCGCCTGGCGCTCCGCTTCACCGGCACCTCCACCATGCGGACGTGCGTGTGGGACGACTCCGCCGCCTGAGCTTGCCCCTCCCCCCCGACATGATGGCGGGCCGCCAACCGGCGGCCCGCCATCATTGGCGTCCCGTTGTCCCGGCGGCCGCGCCGCGTGATCAGAAGAGGAAGTCGGAGATGGTGTCGGTGATGGGGCGGGGAGGCCCTCCGACCGAGAGGAAGCCCCGCATGATCGGGTGCACGCGGCACCTGATCAGGTAGTCCCCGGGCGGGAGGTTCTCGACGTTCGGAACCGTGACCGACGAGCCGAAGGGGACGATGTCGGTGTCGAAGAGCACCGGCTGCCCCTCGGCGACGTTGTGGGTCACGGTGTGGCCCTGGCCGGAGAAGGGGTCGGTGTTGGCGAACATCAGGGTGTCGCCCTGGTTGGTGTCCACGGCCCGGGGTGTGTACTCGATGAAGAACGCCGCCAACTGGTGCTCGTCGGCGCCGGCCGGGACGGCGGGGGCGAGCGCACCCGCGGCGATGGCGGCGAGCGCGAGCGTGACGAAGCTGGTACGGCGGAAGACAGACATGGCGCTCCTCTTATTCGACTTCGTACCCATTGTCCCCTTTGTCCATGACGGCCGGTAGAGCGCCCTCACCGCTTTTTCTTGGGTGTGGACCGGCTGCGGTGACGGACGGGCTGGGCCTTCCTGGCCTGCTCCGCCGCCTTCGCCTTCTTGGCCTTGCTCGGTCGCAGGACGACGTAGCCGACGGCCAGCGTGGCCGCCCCGATGCCGGCCAGGAGGGGGAGCGCCTTGTTGGAGCTCTGGCTCGACGACCGGCCCCGGGCCCGCTCCTGGATCTTGGCGATGGGCACGAACTGGGTGATACCGCTGATCTCGGTCTGGGTCTCCCCGATCATGATGGGGACCTTCCAGGTCTTGACCGTGGTCGGGTCCTCCCGCTCGGTCAGCTCCTTGGGCGGGTCACCCGGCGGGGGGGCGGCGCGGAACTCCAGCCACCGCCACTGGGGCGACTTCTGGACCTCCTGCCAGTTGGGGGCGCTCTCGGCGTTGGCCTCCTGCTGGCCGACCTCCTCGGACGCCTCCGCCGTCTTGGCGATGGCCTGCTGCATCTGGATGTAGCTGGGGCTGTGGAGATTGACCTCCACCGTGGGGCCGATGCGGACGAAGGGCTCGTTCTTGGCCCCGAGCACCGTCACCGTCTGGGGCGAGTTGTTCTGGAGGTAGATGGCGGGCACCTGGGCGGAGACGACGGCCACGGTCACATCGGCGGCGGGCTTCTCCGGTGAGCGCAGGACGGCCTCGTAGGTCCCCAGTTGCGGCTTGTACTCGATGCGGCCCTTGATCTTGGCCGGCTTGTCGCCGTATTTGACCGGCACTTCCCAGTGCTCCAGCGTGACCGGCACCCGGGACTGCTGGACGCGCTTGTCAACGTAGCGCTCCACCGGGTGGAGGCGGTGGTCGTACCAGCCCCAGGACGGGTCCTTGGAGACCTTCACCCAGTCCGGCGTCACGTCGGGCCCTTCCTTGGCCCGCTTGGGGATCTGGTTGGGGAGGAGGCCGTCGGGGACGTTGGAGTTGTACCAGGAGGGGGAGTTGAAGTTGCCGAAGGCCCCGTCGGGGCCGATGCGGATGAACGGCTCGCCGGTGACGGCGAGGACGACCAGCTCGGTGGGGGTGGGGTTGGCCACCAGGAACTGGTAGTTGGCCGTGTAGACGACCTCGACGTCCATGCCGGGGATGTCGGGGTCGATCTTCTCGAAGACCGGCCGGGACAGGTTGTCGCCGGTATGCGCCTCCGCCGGCACCGTTGGGCCGGTGACCAACGCCAAAAGCGCCGCCAGCACGACGACGACACGGACCTTCTTCACCTTCGACCAACCTCCCCGAGCCCGCCTGGTGCTCTACCCAGATTAGAAGGAGAAAAGACTGCGGCGGCCCCGGGGGGCCGCCGCAGTCAGAGTGTGGCAGCTACGTACTGGTCTTGGCGTTTAACGCCTGAACCAGCGCCTCACCGTCACGCCTACCACACCCGCAACCCCCATGGCGGCCGCAGGAAGGGCCGGCGAGGAGAAGGGAGCAGTGGCGTTGATCGGAGTAGCAGACAGGCTGGTGTAGGTCTGAGCAGCCGTCTCGGTCGCCTGGGTGGCCGGGCCCGCGATGGGGGCCGGCATGCCCTTGGCAGCCTCGTTGGCCTGCTTGGAGCTCTTGGCAGCCTGGCTGGAGTCCTCGTCAGGGGTGGCGGAGCCACCGGTCGGGGCCGCAATGTCGTCGGGCATCGGCTTGAGGGCGACGGACTGGTTGTCCGCACCCACGTTGACGATGCTGGCGACCGAGGGGACAGACCCCTGGAGGCCCTTCTTGTTCACGACGAGGTAGTAGGGACCCGGAGGAGCGACGTTGCCGCTGGGCGGCGCGATCGC
>JBIOYN010000246.1:0-16596 GCA_044870155.1 Acidimicrobiia bacterium
CCCGGCATCGACGCCCAGTCCTGATCGAAGTAGATGCCGTTGGCAGGGTTGGCCGGGACGTGGTCGAGGCGCAGCGTGTCGTAGTAGCCCCGGATGATGTTGGGGTCACCCTCGAGCTTGCCCACCACCGTCCCCGAATGGACGTGGTCCACGCCGAGGAGCCGGACCCACTTGGCGATGACCCGGAAGTTGACGCCGTGGTTCTTCTGGCGGGCCCAGGTGGCGTAGCCGGCCCGGTGCAGGTGCAGGATCATCCCGTTCTTGCGGGCCCACTTCGACATCGACGCCATGGCCGTGTAGCCGATGGTGAGGTCCTCCATGATGATGACGCTGCCGATCTCCTTGGCGAACTCGGCCCGCTCGTACATGTCCTCCATGGTGGCGGCGGTCACGTTCATGTAGTGACCCTTGACCTCGCCGGTCTGCTCCTGGGCGCGCTGGACGGCCTCGATGCAGAACAGGTACCGGTCGCGCCAGCGCATGAACGGCTGGCTGTTGATGTTCTCGTCGTCCTTGGTGAAGTCGAGACCGCCCTTGAGCGCCTCGTACACCACCCGGCCGTAGTTGCGGGCCGACAGGCCCAGCTTGGGCTTGACGGTGGCGCCCAGCAGCGGCCGGCCGTACTTGTTGAGGTACTCCCGCTCCATGACGATCCCGTGGGGCGGGCCGGGGAACGTCTTCACGTAGTGGGTTGGGATCCTCATGTCCTCGAGCCTGAGAGCCTTGAGCGCCTTGAACCCGAAGACGTTGCCGATGATCGACGACGTCAGGTTGGCGATCGAGCCCTCCTCGAAGAGGTCGATGTCATAGGCGATGTAGGCCATGAACTGGCCCTCGATGCCCGGCACGGGGTCCACCCGGTAGCACTTGGCCTGGTAGTGCTCGTAGGCACTCAGCCGGTCGGTCCACACCACCGTCCACGTGGCCGTGGAGGACTCCCCCGCCACCGCCGCCCCCGCTTCCACGGGGTCCACCCCCGCCTGGGGGGTGATGCGGAAGGCGGCCAGGATGTCGGTGTCCTTGGGCTCGTAGTCCGGCTGCCAGTAACCCATCTTGGCGTAGGGGATGACCCCCGCCTGCAGGCGATTCGCGCTCTTAGCCATGGACCTATCCTCGCCCCGCACCTATTAGCTGTCTATTGAGGATTCAGGACCAACAGTTAAGCGGCGCTTTATGTGTTCGGCGGAAGGCCGGTGACGGGCTCGGCCGTGAGGTCGATGACCGTGGCCGTCTCCGGGCCCAGACGGGCCCGCAGGAGCCCCGACCCGTCGATCGTCCCCACCACCTCGGCGGTGAGGCCCCGGTCCCGGAAGGGGCGGGCGCAGTCCTCCTCCCGCCCCGCCGGCGCGCACAGGAGGAAGGCGAAGCACGGAAAGGAGATCACCCACGCCGGCAACGACACGCCGGTGGGCCGGGGCAGCGCCTCGAGGTCGACGGTGACCCCCAGCTGGTGGCACTCGAGGAGCATGGCCAGCGATCCCAGCAGCCCGGCCATACTGACGTCCTTGGCGGCCACGGCGGCGCCGCTTCCGGCCACCGCCGCCAGGGTGCGGACGTCGCCACCC
The DNA here is from genome assembly GCA_044870155.1 of Acidimicrobiia bacterium. Classification (GTDB taxonomy): domain Bacteria; phylum Actinomycetota; class Acidimicrobiia; order IMCC26256; family BP-133; genus CAWBJP01. Next base: position 1,566 of record JBIOYN010000246.1, read on the forward strand.
AGGCGGGTGCCCCGGGCGTCGAAGGAGGCGAAGAAGGGGAAGTCGGCCCGCATGGTGCCCTCGACACAGCACGCCACCAGCAGGCTCTGGCCCGGGGCGGCATGGCGGGCGGAGAGGACGGGCCCGTCCGCCCGCCCCAGCCCGAAGGCGGACAGCGCCGGGGGCCCGTCCCGAATCGTGAGGTGCCCGCCCACCACCGGGACCTGGTAGAGGGCCGAGGCGTGGCGCATGCCCTCCAGGGCCCGCCGCGCCACCGGCTCGGGGCCGGTCACGGTGTCCACGATGGCGAGGGGCCGGGCCCCCATGGCCGCGAGATCGTTGACGTTGGCCAGCACGGCGGCCACGCCGGCACCGAAGGGGTCCGCCTCCAGGAACGGCGGCCACATGGACTCGCCGCCCACCACCATGGTGGCGGCGCCGTCGACCACCACGGCCCCGTCGTCGCCCGGGCCCTCCAGCCAGTCGCCGGCCCCGAAGACCTCGGCCACCAGGCCGATGGGGGCCTTGTTGCGCAGCCCCGGGTGGGCGCGGACCGCCCCCACCACCGTCTCCAGGACGGCCGCCGGGGAGAGGACCTGCTCGACTGCCACGCCGTCAGCCTACGGCCCCCACCAACCGGCGTTCCTGACGGGCGACAGGTGCCGGTGAGGAACGCCAGAAGATGGAGGAGCCATCCGGCGGGCTCAGGCGGACGTGGGGGCGGGGGTGGGGGCGAGGACGAGCTCGGGGCGGCGGGTGGCCAGGGCGGCGGCGGCCAGCGCCGCCCGGGCGGCGGTGGGAGCAACCAGGCAGCCGGCCTCGGCCAGGGTCCGCTGCTGGGCGGCCAGATCCTGGGGATCGCCCTCGGTGCCGAGCACGTAGGCCACCACCTGGGCGCCGCCGGCCCGCACGTCGGCGCAGGCCGGTGCGAGGGCGCCGGCGGGGTCGTCGTTGGCCCCGTAGCCGAGCACGACGTCGAGCAGCACAACCCCCACGGTGGGATCCCGGGCCGCCTCGGCCAGGTGCTCGAGGCGGATGGAGGGGTCGATCATGGGGTGGGGGCGGCCCTTGGTGTACTCCTCCTCCCCCAGGTCGAGGCAGATGTGGCTGCCCGCCGGGGCGGGGACGTCCCAGCCCTTGCGCAGGGGGGTGTTGGAGTGCACCGGGCCGAGGATGCCCGAGAGCAGCACGAGCGCCTCGTAACAGAGGGTGCCGCCGGAATAGAGGCCCCGGACCAGCGTCCCTTCGGGCGGGACCTCGGCGCACGCCGCCGCCACCGCCTCGGCCAGCGGCCCGGCACCAAGGTCGGGCCGGTCGACGCCGGCCAGCTCGACGGCGACCAGGGCGCCCTCCTCCAGGGTGGTGGCCAGGCGCACGGAGGGCGGTACCGGGATGGGTTCGGCCAGGCCGATGAGGGACGCGGCCACGGGCGTCTGCCCGGCTTCGCCCAGCACGGCCTGGGCCACCTCGGGCGACGGTGGCTTCGACACCAGCAGGATCACGTCGGTGCCGGGGTCCCGGCTGAGGGCGGAGACGGCCAGGCGGGCCATGCGCCCCCCCACGGCCTCCGACAGGTCCCGTCCCCCCACACCGATGACGGCCGACACGCCGACCCCCCACCGGTCGAGGAGGCACATCACCTCCTGGGCGCCGGTGCCGGCGGCGGCCACCACGCCCACCCGGCCCTTGCGCACCACGTTGGAGAACCCGAGGCCCGTGCCTCCGAGCCACGCCGTGCCCGCCCCCGGCCCCATCACCAGGCGCCCCAGGGCCCGGCCCCGGTCCTTCAGCTCGATCTCGTCCTCCACGGCCACGTTGTCAGAGAACAGCAGCACGTGGAGACCGGCGCTCAGGGCCTTGTGGGCCTCGAGCGCGGCGTAGTCCCCGGGCACGGACACGATGGCGAGGTTGGCGCCCGGCACCTCGGCCACCGCCTCCTCCAGGCTGGTCGGATCAGGGGCGGCGCCGTTGCCCTCGCCGGCTCCACCCCGGCGGGCACCGCCGCCCAGCGCCTCGAGCCCGGACGCCAGCGCCGCCTCGGCGGCGGCGTCGTCGCCGGCCCGGGCGGCAATGACACAGTCGTTGGCGCCTGCGCCCTCCAGGTCGAAGCCCTCGCCCTCCATGGTGGCCACGTTGGCGGGAGTGGCCATGGCGGTCGTGGCCCACTCCACGCCGTCCACCTCCCGCATGGCCCGGGTGGCGGCCATCTGGAGAACGGAGTCAACATAGGCGTCCTTGAGCAGGCGCACCTTGTGGCTCACAGCACCCTCACTTCGTAACGGATAGGAAAAACCGCGTTCACCATAAGAGACGGCATGGCGCCTGACAAGCAGATATCGTCGGGTTTCTGACTCGTTTCTTATCGTTGACGTCCGTGTCGGAAAGTAGTTAGATTCTGCCTCTGCCCCGAGAGGGAGGTCGACGTGGTCGATGTTGAAACGCCGGTTGACCTCGCCTGGCTCATCACCGAGCTCCAGAGCAGGGGTCTGCGGGCAGAAGCTCCGATGGAAGCACGCCGAGGCGGGGCCGGCCCTTCGGATTCGGGGATGCTCTGGATCGAAGGGGTGGCCGCCACCGTCCCCACCGACGCCCCCTGGACCCGCTCGTCGCCCTACTCGCTGCGGCCGGAGGACGACGGCTTCGGGATCTACCGCGACGGTGTGCGCCTGGCCGGAGCCTCGGGCAGCCGGCGGCCCCGCTACTACGACCTGAGCACGGCCGACGGGATCCCCTACTGGAAGATCGCCCTGCTCCATCTCGACTCGCTGGCCTCCACCGTCCTCCAGGCCTGCGCCTACTGGGGCAACGACGACCAGTGCCGCTTCTGCGGGATCGGGCTGTCCCTGGAGGCGGGGCGCACCATCGCCCGCAAGTCCCCGGCCCAGCTGGCCGAGGTGGCGGTGGCGGCCAAAGAGCTCGACGGCGCCGTCGACGCCACCCTCACCACCGGATCCACCGCCGCCCCCGACAAGGGCGCCCTCTACGTGGGCCGGTGCGGGGCGGCGGTCAAGGAAGCCAGCGCGCTCCCGGTGGAGGTGCAGTTCGAGCCGCCCGAGGACCTCGACGCCATCGACGCCGTGGCCGACATGGGCGTGGACTCCGTGGGCATCCACGTGGAGACCTTCGACCCCGAGGTGCTGGCCCGGGTGGCGCCGGCCAAGGCCCGCACCGGGATCGAGGGCTACTTTGCCGCCTGGGAGCGGGCCGTGGCCCGCTTCGGGTCGGGGCAGGTCTCGACCTACGTCATCCTGGGCATGGGCGAGGACCCCGAGCTCACCGTGGCGGGCTGCCGGCGGGCCATCGACATCGGCGTCTACCCCTTCGTGGTCCCGTTGCGGCCCATCGCCGGCACCCTCATGGAGGACCACGTGCCGCCCTCGGCCGAGTACACCGAGCGGATCTACCGCCAGGTCGTCCCCTACCTGGCCGCCCGGGGCATCTCCGCCGGGGCGGTGTCGGCCGGCTGCGCCCGGTGCCAGGCGTGCTCGGCCATGGGCGCCATGGAGCGCGTGAACCAGACGGTCGCGCCGCGGCGCACGATCCCGGTTCAGGACGCCGCTCTCGGGGGTCAGCCCCGGGCCCCCGGGCGGAGCATCAGCCATGGCTGATCCGGCGGTCCTCGCCCCGCCCGTCGCCGCCCGCTGGTCGCTGCGCACCCGGGTGGCGCAGAGCGCCGAGGAGCTCGCCCTCCACCACCGCATCCGCCACCTGGTGTTCGTGGCTGAGCAGGGCATCTTCACGGCCACGGATGTCGATGCCCACGACGAGGAGGCCACCACCATCCGGGTCATCGGGACGGCGGGGTCCGTGGTGGCGGGAGCGGTGCGCCTCTATCCCCTGGAGCCGACCGGCGGCCTGTGGCAGGGCGACCGCCTGGCCGTGCTGCCCGCCTTCCGCATCCACGGGCTGGGCCGGCCGCTGGTGCGCTTCGCCGTGGCCACTGCCGCCCGCCTCGGGGGTCGCGAGATGCAGGCCCACATCCAGCCGGCCAACGTCCGCTTCTTCGAGCGGCTGGGCTGGGAACGCCGGGGCGAGCCGGAGGTCTACGTCGGCCTCCCCCACCAACCCATGGCCATCGACCTGACCGCTCTCACACCGGAGGCCCTCTCCTGAGTCTGGTCCTCCCCGAAGACGTGGCTGTGGTCAACGTCGGCCTGTCGTTGTTCACCGAGGCCATCCGCGCCCAGGAGCGGCCCGTCGCCAACGTCGACTGGCGCATCCCGGCCGGCGGCGACCTGGAGGCGGTGGCCGCCCTCAGCCGGCTCTACGGCCGCCGGGCCGAGGTCATCGACGCCGCCAACACCGAAGTGGTGCGCCGCCTCGACTCGGGGATCCCCATGCTCGTGGGCCTCGAGCCCGCCCGCTCCGTCGTCCCCGATCTGGGCGAGCGCACCATCCTCCACTGCGGGCCTCCCATCGGCTGGGAGGACATGTGCGACCCCTTGCGGCGCTCCGTCCAGGCCGCGGTGGTGGCCGAGGGCTGGGCTGCCGACCCGGAGGCGGCCGGCGCACTGGTGGCCGCTGGCGAGGTCGACCTGGAGCCGGCCAACCACCACCTCACCGTCATCCCCATGGCCAGCGCCATCGGGCCGTCGGCGTGGGTGTGGATGGTGGAGTGCGCCGAGGGCGGGACCCGGGCCTTCTCCGCCATCAACCAGGGGCCGGGCGAGGTGGCGTGGTTCGGCCGCGACACGCCCGGCGCCATCGCCCGCCTCGTGTTCCTGGCCGAGGTGGCCGGCCCCCTCCTGGCCGAGGCGGTGCGCCGGGCCGGCCCCATGGACGTCTTCGGCCTGGCCGCCCAGGGCCTGCAGATGGGCGACGACGTTCACATGCGCTCCCAGGCCACCACCAACATCCTGTGGCGCCACCTGCTGCCCCACCTGGTGGGCCTGGAAGATCCCCGGCGGGTCGAGCTGGCCACATTCCTGTCGTCCAACCACCTCTTCTTCCTCAACCTGGCCATGGCCGGCGCCCGCTCGCTGACCGAATGGGCCCGGGACGTGTCGTGCTCGAGCATCGTGTGGAGCATGGCCCGCAACGGGACCACGTTCGGCGTGCGGCTGCCCGGGATCGACGAGTGGTTCCTGGCGCCGTCCCCGCCCGTCACCCATGCCTTGTATTACGCCGGCGAGGGGCCGGAGACGAGCGCCCCCGACATCGGCGACAGCGCCCTGCTGGAGCTGGTCGGCCTGGGCGGGCCGGCGGGCGCCGCCTCGCCGGCGGTGGCCTCCTTCGTGGGCGGCACCATGCGCGACGCCATCCGCCTCACCGAGGACATGGGCCGCATCTGCGTGGGGCGCAGCACCCGCTTCAAGCTTCCCCTGCTCGACTTCTCGGGGACGCCCATCGGCGTCGACGTCCGCCGGGTGGTGGAGACGGGGATCACCCCCCGCATCAACACCGGCATCCTCCACGTCTCCGCCGGCACCGGCCAGGTGGGCGCCGGCGTGGCCGTCGCCCCTCTCGAGTGCTTCTCGAAGGCCCTGCTCGCCCTCGACCGCCAGCTGGCTTGAGCCGGGCGAGAGTGGGCACCACCACCGCCGGCGACGCTGAACTGTGAGCCGGCAGCGACCGCCAGGGTCCTCCCCGGCTCACAGTTCGGCGCCACCCGCAGCCGGCACCACCCCGGGAACTGTGCTCCCACAACCACCGCCCCGGTGGTTCCCGGAGCACAGTTCGCCCGTCCCGCCCCGGACGGCGCGCCTCACCGTAGGGTGCGGCGCCCGGGAGGTCCTCGACCAACCCGGTGCCGGTGCCGTCGTCGCCGTGTACCGGCGGGCGGCCTACCTGCGCCTGCCCGCCGGCATCGTCGCCGTGGTGGCACCCGGGGTGCCGCCCGGTCCGCTGTGGATCACCCCGGGACCGCCGGAGGCGTGGGTGGTCAGCGGGGACTCTTCCGGTCCAGCACCCGAACCTTGGCTGCGCCTCCAGGTCGACGGCCGGGTGGCGGTGGGTGACGGGTGGCTGGAGGTGGCGGGGACGCGCCTGCCCGTCGGCGCCGCCGAGACCTGGCGCGGGTCGCTGCCCAATCCCGCCCGCCTGGACGCCGCCGTCCCCCTCGCCCTCGGGGTCCTCGGCGCCGCGCCGCCCTCGGCGCTGCTCGACGATCCGTGGCCGGCGGCGCTGCGCCGGGCTCGGGCCGCCCTGGAGCAGGGCGATCTCAGCGCCGCCGCCGCCAGCCTTGGAGGCCTGGGGCCGGGCCTGACGCCGGCTGGTGACGACGTCCTCGCCGGCGTCCTCCTGGCCCGCCGGGCCCTGGGTGGTGCCGGCGCCGAACCCGAGCTGGTGGCCGTGGCCCGCGGGGTGGCGACGACCGGCCTCAGCGGCGCGCTGCTGGTGTGGGCGGCCCGGGGCCAGGCCGTGGAACCCGTCCACGATCTCCTCGGCGCCCTCGCCGCCGGCGACCGGACGGCGGCGGCCGCCGGGGTGGAGCGGGTGGCCACCTTCGGCGCCTCGTCGGGGGCCGACCTCCTGCTCGGGCTGAAACTGGGTCTCGCTCTGACTGCCGACCGGGCGCCAACTCCCCCGGTAGACCACCCCGCGGGGTGAGGTGGCCGGCGTCGCCGGCTGCATACGGTCCCTCCATGGACACCACCACGCTCATCGCCACCGCCCAGGCCATGGTTGCCCCCGGCAAGGGAGTTCTCGCCGCCGACGAGAGCACCGGCACCATCGGGAAGCGCTTCGCCTCCATCGGCGTGGAGTCGACCGAGGAGAACCGGCGCGCCTACCGGGAGCTGCTCCTGACCTGCTCGGCGCTGCCCGACACCGTGGGGGGCGTCATCCTCTACGACGAAACCCTGCGGCAGTCGACCGCCGACGGCACTCCCTTCACCGAGCTGCTGAAGAGCCGGGGCGTCATTCCGGGGATCAAGGTCGATACCGGGGCCAAGGCCCTGGCCGCCTGTCCCGACGAGACGGTGACCGAAGGCCTCGACGGCCTGCGGGAACGACTGGCCGAGTACCGCGACCTGGGCGCCGGCTTCGCCAAGTGGCGGGCCGTCATCGACATCGGCGGCGGCCGTCCCACGGCCACGGCCATCGACGCCAACGCCCACGCCCTGGCCCGCTACGCCGCCTTGTGCCAGGAGGCCGGGATCGTGCCCATCGTGGAGCCCGAGGTCATGATGGCGGGCGACCACACCCTTGACGTCTGCTTCGAGGTCACCCGGGCAGCCCAGCGTGCGGTGTTCGCCGCCCTCGCCACTCATCGGGTGTTCCTTCCCGGCATGGTCCTCAAGCCCAACATGGTGGTCTCCGGCGCCTCGTGCCCCGACCAGGCATCGGCCCAGGCGGTGGCCGAAGCCACCCGCCGCTGCCTGGCCGAGACGGTTCCTTCCGCCGTGCCCGGCGTCGCCTTCCTCTCCGGTGGTCAGACTCCCGAGCAGTCCACCGTCAACCTCAACGCCATCAACGCCCTGGGGCCCGCCCCCTGGCGGCTCACCTACTCCTTCGGCCGGGGCCTGCAGGACCCGGCGCTCAAGGCGTGGGGCGGCAAGCCCGCCAACGTCGAGGCGGCCCAGTTGGCGCTGGCCCACCGCCTGGAGCTGACCGCCGCCGCCTCGTCCGGGACGTACGACCCGGAAATGGAGAACGCCGCCAATTAGCGGCGACGAGTCCCGAAGGGCTGCGCCTCCCCGCTTCTTGTGAGGTTTTTGCCAGCAATCATTGGCAAGAACCTCACAAGAACGGATCTGGGCCTCCTGGGGCCGAGTCGGCGCCGTGGCCGGCGCCACGGTCGCCTCCATGGATGCAACTTGACTACTAAACTGAATGCCTGTCTACTATCGGTTATGCCCTCGTTTCTCGGTCTCCCCCGCCGCAGCGAGAAGCCCCGCTTCGTGGGGCTCACCCACGTCATCGACAAGGGTCTGTCCCTCAGCGAGCTGCACTCGCAGCTGAAGGCGACGGGCCAGTACGTCGATGTGTGGAAGCTGGGCTTCGGCACGGCGTACCTCGACCCCACGGTGGAGGAGAAGCTGGCGGCCCTCACCGCCGCCGGGATCCGGCCGTGCCTGGGGGGCACGCTCCTCGAGGTGGCCTGGGCCCAGGGGCGGGCCGAGGAGTGCCTGAACTGGGCCGGCGAGGCCGGCTTCGCCTGCATCGAGGTGTCGAATGGCAGCTGCGGCATGCCCCTCGACGCCAAGCGGCGCCTCATCACCGCCGCCAGCCACAACTTCGTGGCCATCTCCGAAGTCGGCTCCAAGAACCCACAGGCACCGGTGTCGCCGGCGTCGTGGGCCGAGGAGATGGCCGGCGATCTGGAGGCCGGCGCCACCTGGGTGCTGGCTGAGGGTCGGGAGAGCGGCACGGTGGGCCTCTACCACTCCGACGGCCGGGTCCGCGAAGACCTGGCTGACACCCTCGTCGCCAATGTCGGGCTGCGCTGGGTCGTCTTCGAGGCGCCCCGGGCCGCCCAGCAGGCCTGGTTCGTGCGCCGCTTCGGCCCGGCCGTGAACCTCGGCAACGTGGCGCCGGGCGAGCTGCTGGCGGTCGAGTCCCTGCGCCTCGGTCTGCGGGCCGACACCTTCGGCCTGGGCCAGCCCGTCCTGGAGCCGGCGGCGCTCGACGCCGCCGCCGGCGAGCCCGTCTAGCAGCCCCGAGCGCCTACACGCTCTCCAGGGCGTTCTGGGCGGCCAGGGCGATGGGCTCGGCCACCGCCCCGATCGACGGCGCGTAGACGTTGTCCAGGCCGGCCAGGTCCTCCAGGGAGGCTCCGATCTTGACCGCCATGGCCAGAAAGTCGGACCGCTCCTTGATGCCCTCGCCGCCCACCATCTGGGCGCCGATCAGCTGGTGGGTGTCCGGGTCGGCCAGGACCTTGACCCGCAGGGTCTTCTCCTCGGGGTAGTAGCGAGCCCGGGAGGGGATCTCGGCGATGCCCACCACGTGGGGGATGCCGAGGGCGACGGCCAGGGTCTCACCGAAGGCCACGCCACCGATCATCCACTTTCCCGCCACCATGCCCCAGGGCACGTACACGGGCTGGTAGGCCCGCTGGCCCCCGCCGGCGTTGGTGCCCGCCACCTTGCCCTGGGAGTAGGCGTGGCTGCCCGAGAGGCCCTGGAGGGGGATGTTGGCCACGCCGTGGGGGACCTCGATGCAGTCGCCGGCGGCGTAGACGCCGGGCACCGACGTGGCCATCCGCTCGTCGACCACGATGCCGCCGGTGGAGCCGATCTCGATGCCGGCGGCGGCGGCCAGATCGTTGCGGGGCACCTTCTTGGTGCACACCACCACCAGGTCGGCGGGGAGCTCGCCGGCGGACGTGCGGACGCCCCGGACGTGGCCCTTGCCGTTGTCGAGGAAGGCCTCGAGGTCGGTGTTGAAGTGCATCTTCACGCCCATCTCCGCCCAGGAGTCCTCGACGGGGCCGGCGATGTCGGGGTCGGCGGCCTCGGCCAGGGCCCAGGGGTGGGGGTCGATCAGGTGGGTCTCGATCCCCCGGTGGGCCATGGCCGTGACCATCTCCAGGCCCAGCGGGGACGCCTCCACGATGACCGCCACCTTGACGGTGTCGATGACCTTGTCCCACTCCATGGCCCGGCGGATGTTCTTCACGTAGTAGAGGCCGTCGAGGTCGGACCCGGGGACCCCGGGGTCGGCGTAATCGAAGCCCGTGGCCAGGATGAGTCGCTCCCACCCGACCTCGGTCGTCGGCGACACCCCGGGCCCCGGGGCCTCGCCCTCCACCATCACCACGTGGCGGGCCAGGTCGAGGCCCGTCACCTTGGTGTTGTAGTGGATGTCGATGCCGGCTTCGACGTAGGCCTCCTTGCCGGCCAGGAACAGGCGGTCGAAGTCGGGGATCTCCTTGCCGTGGACGTAGGGAATGCCGCACGGGCTGTAGGCGGCGTCCTCGTACTCGGTGTAGACGACCACCTCGCCGCCCCGGTCGGCCGCCCGGACCGCCCCCGCCGCTCCGATGCCGCCGGCGCCGCCGCCCACGATGACGGTCTTCATGACACCCTCCCCGCCTCGGACAAAACGGCTCTCGCCACTTGTCTACGATAGTGAGTGAGGCGTTTACTATACGGCCGACCCGCTGGTCGTCAAGACGCGCAGGACGAGGACGGCGAGATCGTCGCCGGGGCCGCCCCCGGAGAAGGCGACGACGGACTCTTCGATGCGCTGGGCGATGGCCTCCGCCGTCTGGCCTCTCGTCTCCGCCAGCACCCAGCCCAGTCCCTGCTCCCCCAGGAAGCACGAGGGCGAGCCGGGGAGGCGGGGCGCCCGGGCCTCGAGCACCCCGTCGGTGACGAGCACGAGGACGTCACCGGGCCACAGGGTCAACTTCGTCGGCTCCACGTTGATGACGGGGAACTGGCCCAGCAGCGGGCCCGAGCCCTCGACGGCCACGATGGGGCCGTCAGCTTTCACCACCACGGCCGCCGGGTGCCCGCAGTTCAGGAGCCGAACGGCGAGATGGCCGGTGGCCAGGCGCAGATCGCCGTACGCCATGGTGGCGAAGCCCTCGTCCTGGTCGGACTCCAGCAGGGCGGCGTTGACCGCCTCCGGCACCCGCAGCCCACCGCTCACCCGGGCCGTGGCCCGGGCGGTGTGGCGGACGACGGCGGTCATGGCCGCCGCCCCCGGACCCTTGCCGGCGACGTCACCGATGAGGAACCCCCAGCGGTCCTCGCCCAGGCGGAAGGCGTCGTAGAAGTCGCCGCCGACCTCGCTGTGCTCCTCGGCCGGGTGGTAGCGGGCGGCCAGCTCCACGCCCGGGATCTCGGGCAGGCAGGGAGGCAGCAGGCTGCGCTGGAGGACATGGGCGATGTGCTCTGCCTCGATGCGGGCCGTGCGCTCCGCCGCCAACAGGCCGGAGAGGCGTCCATTCGAAGGCCGGGTCAGGTGGGTCGCGGTCCCGTCTGTCACTGCTCCCCCTCCTCAGCTGGGGTCGCTTCTCCTGTGAATATCGACGCGGACTAGTCCTCGCCTTGAACTTCTTTGCACTGCCTTAAGGGGACGTAGTTGTCGCCTGAGGAGTGCGTATCCGCTTCAGAACGGCGCCCGAACGCCGAAAAATACGGGAGAGAGGGAGGGCGCGCCCGTGAGCAACAACCCCAACCGCTGCCAGAACTGCTGGTCGTCGCTGCCTGAGGCGCGCCCTGAATACTGTCCGCACTGCCACCACAGCCTGGCGATGAAGGAGAAGCGCAGCTGGCGGTCCAAGGGCCAGGCGTCGCCCCCGGCCGCGGCGGTCGCTCCCCCGCCGCCGCCCACTCCGGAGTTCACGCTCTACGAGCCACCCGCGGCCTACGAGCCGCCCGCGGCCCCGGCGTACGAGCCCTCCACACCCTACGAGCCCCCCGCGCCCCCGGCGTACGAGCCGCCGGCTGCCCCGCCCTCGTGGCCGGCGCCCGACGCGGCCTCCGCCGCTGGGCCCGCCCACGCCCCGACAGCCGTCGCCGTCCTGGAGCGGGACCCGGCCGAGTTCCCCGGCACCCCGCTGCCCGACGACTTCTTCGCCGCTCTGCCCGAGCGTGCCCGACGAGCGCCCCGGAAGTTCAACCGCAAGGCGGTGGTGATCGGCGTCGTCGTCGTGCTCACGATGGGCCGGGTCGCCCTCGAGTCGGCGCAACGCGAGGCCGCAGTGGATTCCCCCGCCCGCCATCTGGTGGCGGGCGCCTGCGCCGAGTACCGCGACTTCACCACCCGCCTGGCTGATAACGGCGACGACGTCACCGCCGTCCAGGACGCCATGACGTGGTTCCGGAACAACGGCGACCGGTTCGTGGCCGCCGCCCGGCTCGACCCCGAGCTCCAAGGCGCCGCCGACTACCTGGTGTGGATCAACGAGACCCTCCTCGGCCCTGACGGGCCCGCCGACGAGGGAATCACCGACGCCGAGTTCGACGCCCGTGAACAGCCCTTGTCCGACGCCTGCTACACCGGCCCCGGCCGGGCCTAGGGCGTAAAGGAGATCGCCGTGAGTTTCGTCCTGCGCCGCTCGCTCCCCATGTTCGGGACCCTGCTCGCCCTGCTCATGGGCGTGGGCTTCGTGGCCGTGGCCGCGGTCGGCGCCCCGGTGTGGTTCCCGGTCGCCTTCGCCGTGGTCATCCTCCTCGTCCAGTTCGGGGTGAACCCCTGGATCATCGAGTGGCTCGTCCCTGCCGTCATCGTGGCCCACGACGGCGAGCGCTACGCCCTCGACCACCCCGTCTCGGAGATCGTGGCCCGGCGCTGCCGGGAGGCGGGCGTCCCCCTGGTCAAGCTGGGCATCGTCGACGACGGCACGCCCAACGCCTTCACCTTCGGCCACACCCCGGGCGACGCCCGCATGTGGCTGACCCGGGGCCTCATCGAGCGCCTGGACGAGACCGAGCTCGACGCCGTGGTGGCCCACGAGATCGGCCACATCAAGCACTGGGACTTCGCCGTGATGACCGTGGCCGCCGTCATCCCCATGGTGCTGTACCTCCTCTACGTGGTGACCCGCAACGAGAAGGAGGCCCGGGCCGTGGCGCTCGGCGCCTACGTGGCCTACGCCATCTCCCAGTTCGTGGTGCTCAGCCTGTCCCGGGCCCGGGAGTATGCCGCCGACCACTGGTCGTGCGAGTGCACCGGCAACGGCGACGCCCTCGCCTCCGCCCTGGTCAAGATCGCCTACGGCATGGGTCGGGTGAGTGTGGAGCACAAGGAGCGGGCGGCCGCCCTGGTGGCTCAGGGCAAGGCCGGCGCCGCCGCCGCCCGGGAGCTCGACGCCCGCAGCCGGCGGGCCCAGTCCATGCGGGCCATGGGCATCTTCGAGCCCAAGGCGGCCGACGCCATGGCGCACGCCTTCGCCTCCGGCATCGACCCCGAGCGGGCCGTCGCCGCCATGCGCTGGGACGCCGTCAACCCCTGGGCCACGGTGCTGGAGAAGATGTCCTCCCACCCGCTGGTCGTGAACCGGATCAAGGCGCTGGAGCAGTCCGGCCTGCCGGGGGCGCCGGCCCGCTTCGGCGTCCTGGGGGCCATGGCCAACGACCCGGCCGCGGCCGGCCAGGTGGCCGCCGCCCGGGCCCGCTTCGGCAAGGAGCTGGCCATCGGGCTCGCCCCCTACGCCATCGTGGTGCCCTTCTTCGCCTTCGGCGCCTTCACCGGCTCCACGCTCACCATCGGCCTGGCCCTGGCCGCCGCCGGCGTGCTCTTCGTGGTGAAGCAGCAGATGCGCTTCCCCGCCGGGCACCAGCCCGTGGAGGAGGTCGCCTCGCTGCTCGAGCGCCTCGATGCCAGCCCCATGGCCGGGATTCCCGTCGACGTGAAGGGCCGCGTCATCGGCCGGGGCTTCCCCGGCTACCGCCTCTCCCCCGACCTCGTCATCCAGGACGACTCCGGTTTCGTGGCCCTGGCCTACCGCCAGCCCGTCCCCTTCATGGCCGAGCTCTTCGGCCTGTTCCGGGCCGAGAAGTTCATGGGCCAGGAGGTGTCGGCCCGGGGCTGGTACCGCCGTGCCCCCGGGCCCATGATCGAGCTGCAGACAGTCACCGCCGCCGACGGGCGGCAGGCCCGGAGCTGGACCTACATCGCCCGCTACGTCGGGTCCGTCGGGCTGGTGGCCGTCGGGCTCATCACCGCTCTGGTTGGCCTGTCGGGCTGAGTCGACGACGGAGACCAAAGTTCGGCGAAATCCGTACCAATACGGAGGCTCAGAACACGCGGAGTTTCCTAGCGTCCTCACCGAGGCCACTGACGTGGCCGGGGAGGGGGATCACGTGCCATGTCTCCGCTCAACGGCGTAGAAGTCGTCGACACCGTCTTGGGCCGGGTGGCTTCGCCAGGACCGGACCGCACTGGGGACGTCGTCAACATCATCCCCACGTCCGACGGCCCGGCCGCCCTCATCGCTCGGGGCTGCCTTCGCCGCGACGACGGCGGAGGCGGCGTGTTCGTCTGGGATCCCAAGAGCGATGCCGACGACGACGGCGGCACCGTACTCGTCCCGAACGACAACGGCGGTTCGGCACCAGCCTCACCCGGACGATGGCACCGCGTGTACAGCGGCCCGCTTGATGTCCGCTGGTTTGGTGCCCAGGCCCGACAGGGTGTGGATGATACCGCCGCGTTCTCCAACGCCGTTGGGGCAAGCGCGGGACCCGGCCCGGCGGCGGGGACCGAGGTCTTCGTGCCCGAAGGCGAGTTCCGGGCCCGGGTGCGCCTACCCAAGCTGGGGATCAACGGCCGGGGCATCGCCATTCGTGGCGCAGGGGTCCGAGCCAGCTCGGTCGTGTGGGCGACCGGGAGCGGCGCATCCGAACCTGAACCGGTGGTCGACTTCGAAGGCGACGACGGGGCTTTCGTCCTCAACTATCGCTTCTCGTCGATCCAGTTCCGTCATCTTTCCGCGGGAGCGACGGCCTTCCGGCACGCACCGGCCGGCAGCGATGCCGGGAGGCTCATGTACGCGGTGTTCGAGGACGTCGCTTTCGTATCGAAAGGAGTCGCCGGCGACGGTAATCCCAAGGAGAATCCACCTGTCGCGGAGCTGCGCTCCATGTTCAACTGCCGTCTTGACCGCGTCATGGTCAGGGGGTCCGGCGGCCTGCTCGTGGAGGGATCGCGAAATCACCTCGTCGACATACGCACCCGGCGCGATTACGACCAGATCAACGGGATCGTGCTCGACCACTGCGGCGAGTCCGTGATCGACGTGCCTCGTATCGACGGGCTCAAAGGCCAGTACGGCGATGGGATCGCCCTCATCGGCTCTCGCCACGTCACCATCCGCAACGCGTCGTTCGAGGGTAAGGGCGGACGCTCGTGCATCCGGGTGGAACGAAGTACCGACGTCACGCTGGAGAACTGCAACATGGGTGGCGGGAAGAACGGAGCGCCGGACTGGGCGGCGCTATCGATCACGGGGAAAAGCGACAACATCCGGGTTAACGGAGGCCGCATCAACGTCAACAACCGGACCGGCATCCGCATCGACTCCGGGTGTCGATCCATCCGGGGCGTCGGCATCGAGTTCCCCGGCTCGACCCTGAACGCCATGAGGAACACGCCCCCCAATGGAGCGGGCTCCACCTTCTACGTCGTGCATCCCGACGCCGCCGACGTGAACATC